>DKBH01000021.1 GCA_002451165.1 Nitrospiraceae bacterium UBA6905 | reverse complement strand
TCCAGTAAACCCGGGGTGATTCATATTGCGTTCCGCTGCTATTATTGCCAACCACCGCTCCCAGCCGTTTCTTCGACGGACTCTTTCCGATAAAACCAGCACCCAAAACAGTCCGCTACATGAAAGCGAAAGAGAAAGCGAGCAGTGTGGCCCTTCCACTCACAAACAGAGACAGGATCACCGGTCCGCAATGTCACAAGCCTCATCAGCGTAGGATGATACAAAATAGGGCTGTCGCCGCAGGAGCAGGCGCATATGCAAAGCTCCGTCTCTGAACAAAAGAGACACACTATGGCTGTCATGAGAACTGACATCGTCAAATCCTGGAATGACTATACATCGACTGCCTGCGTCGGCTACCTGATCGAAATTGACTACAGGACCAATCGCTGCCGTTAAATCACGGCATGTTCTTACCATAAAGAAGCACATATCATAGCATCCCTGAAAGTCAGGATGTGCCGTGGAGAGAACTACGTGAACCAAAGCAGTATAGGTGTTTACCGAAAAATATGCGCGGATTTCCTCGTAGACTCCGTGTTTGGAGTATTTTGCTGAACCAAAAAAGCTGAACTCAGCTTAAGATATGCCTCAGGTCTTGCCGCAGGACACAGCAATTTTGGACCTGAGCTTTCGTTCGTCCTCCTCGAGATGGCACTTCTTATATTTGCGACCGCTTCCGCACCAGCAGTCATCATTCCTGCCGAGGTTTCTCGGCCTTGATTCTTCTTCCGAAACAAAATACTTTACCATGTTTTTCAGAAATTTCATGCCTTCCTATCTCCTCTATATGGTTCGTTTCTTTTTTATTTCCAGCGCATCCTTCATCTCATCAGGGACATATCCCCTGATAATAATACCTTCGATGTCGATCAGAGGGACCATCGTTGACCCGCCACTCAATTTTTTCATTTCAGCCAATCTTTTACTGTCGCTGTCAACATCATATTCGATCAGATTCACCCCAAGGCCTTTAAGGTATTCACGGGCCTCCCTGCAGTATGGTCACCAGGAAGTCATATACATGACAACCCTGATGTCACTGTTCTGACGCTCAGCCACCACTCGCGCGGACAGCACACCATAATCACTTGCCGGCACATCGCGTATCAAGAGGAATACAGCTAATCCTACAACTAACAACATAAAATATTTTACTCGATAGATAACCTGCTCTTTCATTTTGTCACCGTCTTATAACCTTTTGCCGTCCATTCAGGATAGCCGCCATGGAATATCCTGATGTTCCGATATCCAGCATTCTCGGCTGCGACCGCAGCCTGCTTCGAAAGTCCTCAACCTGCTCCACGGCAATAAAAGACAATAGGTCCGTTCTTTTTAGGAAGAACATTTGCTATAGATGTAAGCTTCTCAGGAGGTATATTTATGGCAGACGGAATATGCCCATTTCGGAATTCCCGTTCTGTACGCGCATCAACAATAGTAACCTCCTTCTTTGCATCCATGATTTTCTTCAGCTCGTCTGCGCCGATAGCTTCGAACTGCACGGCCCCGACAAATGACACGGTCAGTAACAACAGGACCGATGCTATGAAAAGGCTTTTTATCATACAGAAGTCTCCTTTATTAAAGTTTCATTATTTCGTAACAATATATTACCAGAAGTTAAGCAGTTTCGTGTTGAAATGACGGAAGAAATTTTCCTTGAAGAAACATGCCCTTGATAGCGAGACCTTCAAGGAGGAGCAATGCGGCTGGGACTAATGGCTCAAGATGACTGGAGCAGGCATTGCGGATGACATGGTCATAAGGAATGCCGGCCCTCATCATCAGCCCCAATTCTTCGACGAAAGATGTGCCGTAGGGTATGAACTGAGGTCCTGCGTCGCTGCCGGGATGAACTGTCACGCCCTTTTCATATGCCTTGCTGACCGCAGTCAAATGGCCGTCCACTGTCCGCTCAATATTATTCTTTGCCGCTGCAGTTCCCGGCAATCTTCCAATACTCCTGAAAGCTTGCAGTGTGGGAATGAAGATTACCTTCCTGTCATGCATTTCTGAGAGCGTAGCATCGGAGACACCTAGTCCGTGGATAATGGCATACGCGCCTTCTTCAACAGCCTCCTGAACAGCCCTTGCGCCGTTTGCATGACAGTAGACAGCCAGTCCGTTATCCTGAGCATAGGATATCATTTCCCGAAGCTCTTTTCGTGCAAAACCGCCGCTTGTTATTCTGTCGGTTTCCGCATCATAGATACCGGAATGCACAATCTTGATGTAGTCTATGCCGTCAGACCGCAATGCATCGATGACTCGGAGCGCATCTTCAACACCTCTTACACCGACTCCTATGTATTTACCATAAGCACCCGCCTTATAGATGCCACGTCCAGCCGACAATACAGTAATGTCGCCGCTCAGAGCTTTTTTTGCGATCAGACCCGTTGCCGCAGCATCCCCACCATCATATGCTTTTCCTATGCCATGGGCAAGAAGCTTTTCTTCGATGCTGGCAAATGAATTTCGAGCTGATGCAGAAAAATGCAGGTGATAGTCGCAAAGCAAGGGTGTCATAACAAGGCCGGAAAAATCGTATACTCTAACATCGGATGGTACAAGGTCAGTATATACAATATCCTCAATGATACCATCTCTGATCAGCACGGCATTACTGCCTGCATGCTGAACATCGGAGCTTATAATCCTGCGGACTCTGATGAACACGCGCTGACTACCGGCAGTCGTAATTCTGAGCATTCTATTACATTCCCCCTTTTCCTCCCTGACTATTGGAATCGTCAATCTCCTCTCCTTAGCATACTGCAGGGGACTGGCTGCTGTCAGCATCGTACCACTCAGTGGACTATTCTTACCTGTGCTTCATACATCCGCAGGGATTGACAGGACTTCTTCTTAAGAAACCGTCGTCATCACGATGAAAATTATTTCTTCTTCACGTCTTACAGCTGTCAATATCGTTCACTGATTTTTTAAAACCCTGTATGGTAAAATGCAAAATGATCGAGGAGATCGGCACTGTAATAGGTATTGAGGGACGTTACGCCAGGGTCTCTGTTCCCAAAAAAAGCACCTGCGAAGGCTGTACCGCAGGAACCTGTTCTGCGGGAGAACAGTCCATGGAGATCGAAGCTCTCAATAAAGCAGGAGCGGCCATAGGTCAGCGGGTGAAGGTCATGGTGCATAGCTATGCATATATGAAAGGATCCATGATCATTTACGGTATTCCGGCTCTTTTTCTGGTGGCAGGAGCTGTCTTTGGCAAGGAAATCATGCCCTTTTTCTTTCCTGCAATGGATGCTGATATTCTTTCTGCTCTGTTCGGATTCTTTTTTCTCCTTGTATCATTTATACTTATAAAATTCTGGTCGTTAAAAAAGACAGAAGAAACCACGTCGACGCCAGTAGTTGAAGAGATATTGGATCAAGAAGCAGAATAGCAACATCTTCAGACTTTTTGAGACGGTTACCAAGAACAGGAAAGAGTAACTTCCTGTTCCATATCGCTGACAATTTACAGCAAAATGAGGGGGTTATATGTCAAATTTTGAGACTGGGAACATCAGAAATGTCGCCTTGATCGCTCACAGCGGCGCAGGGAAGACATCACTTGTCGAGGCAATGCTCTTCAGTTCCGGAATGACGGACAGGCTGGGCAATGTGCAGGATGGCACGACGGTAACTGATTTTGAACCAGAGGAGATCGACAGGAAGATCACCATAACCTCATCGCTCGCATTCTGCGACTGGAATAAATACCGCATAAATCTTATTGACACACCCGGCTTTATTAACTTTATCGAAGATACCAAGGGCTGCCTCAGGGTAGTGGACGGGGCTGTCATTCTTGTAAGCGCCATCTCCGGCGTAAAGGCCGAGACCGAAAAGGTCTGGAAATATGCCTGCGAGTACGAAGTACCAAGAATCGTCTTTATCAATAAGATGGACAAGGATACGGCAAATTTCGAGCGAGCACTTGATGAGATCCAGCGGTCATTTGAAACCGAGCCTATTCCGCTTCAGATCCCGATCGGTTCAGGAGAATCGTTCTCCGGTATAGTCGACCTGCTGCATATGAAGGCGTATCGGATGGACGGCAACAAGATTATTGAGGGTGAGATTCCCGCTGAACTGAGTGGCGAGACGGAGAAGTACCGAAAAAAGCTCATAGAAAAGATCGCGGAGTCTGACGATGCCCTGCTCGAAAAATATCTTGAAGGTCATGAATTGACACAGGATGAGATCATTGCCGGTATCAAAGAGGGCTCTCTTTCGAGAAAATACATACCGGTTTCTTGTGGAGCAGCAACAAAGAATATCGGCACGAGAAATCTCATGGATACGATTGCGCTCTGTCTCCCCTCGCCGTTGCAAATGGCAACCATATCGCCAATCAGAGGGAAAAACCCGAAGGACAATACGGAGATACTCCGCAAGCCATCAGACACGGAACCATTGTCCGCATATGTTTTTAAGACTATTGCCGATCCCTATGCCGGCAAGCTTTCACTATTTAGGGTCTATTCCGGGACGCTCAAGGCAGACTCAAACGTCTACAATTCGTCTGCTGATACCCGGGAGCGGATCGGTCAGATCTTCTACCTTCAGGGGAAAAAGCATGTTCCGGTACAGACCCTCGGCGCAGGGGAGATCGCGGTTGTCGCAAAACTGAAAGAGACGAATACCGGGGACACCTTCTGCGACGAGACGAAGCAGATCATACTCGAAAAGGTAATATTCGCCAATCCGATCATCTCCTATGCTATTGCCCCAAAATCAAAGGGCGATGAGGAGAAAGTAAGTGTCGCCCTTCATAAGGTACTCGAAGAGGACCCGACCCTGAGGTTCAGCCGGGATGAAGAAGCCAAGGAAATGATTATATCGGGAATGGGACAGGTCCATATAGAGGTCATGCTCGAACGGCTGAAAAGACGGTTCGGCGTAGAGATAGAGATGAAGACACCAAAAATACCCTACCGGGAGACGATTCGCGGATCGGCAACTGTTCAAGGCAAGTACAAAAAACAGTCCGGAGGAAAGGGTCAGTACGGCGACTGTCATATCTCCATCGAGCCGCTGCCACGGGGCACAGGCTTTGAATTCGTCGACAAGATCGTCGGTGGGGCGATACCGCGCCAGTATATCCCGGCAGTTGAAAAAGGTATCGTAGAAGCAATGCATGAGGGTGTTGTTGCGGGCTACCAGACCGTTGACCTCCGTGTTACGCTCTTCGACGGCTCTTACCATACGGTCGACTCCTCGGAAATGGCCTTCAAGATTGCCGGTTCCATGGCCATCAAAAAGGCGGTTCAGGAGGCAAAGCCGGTCCTCCTGGAACCGCTCATGAAGACTGAAATAACCATTCCCGAAGAATCTCTGGGTGCCATCATCGGCGATCTTAATTCAAAACGGGGCAAGGTGCAGGGCGTTGAGCCGCAGGCTGGCGGCAACCAGAAGATCAATGCGCTCGTACCTATGGCAGAAATGCTAACCTATGCAAACCAGCTTCACAGTCTTACCTCCGGAAGAGGACTCTATTCCATGGAGTTCTCCCACTATGAAGAGGTGCCGACACACCTTGCACAGAAGATCATCGCCGAAAAGCAGGAAAAGGAGAAGCATGCCTGAAAGATTGGCATATCAGTTCCTCTGTCTGCTGTTCATTCTTGCAACTGCCGTGTCTGGTGCTATAGCACAGCGTCTCCCGGCAGATCCCGATGATATTGATGAAGAGGAAACTGCCCAGGCAGAAGAACCTGAAGCGCCAAAACAGGTGATGATTATCGAAGTGAAGGACCATCTTCTCACCGTTGAGATCGAAAACATGGATTTCGGGACGGTCATCCGTTCAATTGCTGACAAAGCCAATTTCAAGATTCAGGGGTCGGGATCAGCGTTCAGCAAGAAACTAAACACCAAATTTTCAGATACCGAGATTGAGAGAGGCGTCACCCGGCTTCTCACTCTTGTAAAAGAAAGTAACTACCTTGTCCACTACGACACAAAGGGTAACATAAGCACGTTAGAGATCTTCGCATCCGCTCCGGGAAGTCCTGCCATAGCCGGGATAAAACCGCCTCCAGGGATACAGCCGATCGTGCGGCCGCAGGTGCCATCCCCTTTGCAGCCGCCGAGGCCTTTAAACATTCAACCTTCGCCGGCACAGCGCCCGGTTCCAACACCTGTGCGGCCGACAACGCCTGCCCCCAGCGCGGTTAAACCCCAGGTCTTCCCCGATGATGAAGACGATGATGATGATGAGATCGAAGAAATACCCTACGTCCCTTCCCAGGCCCAACCCCGCTTTACCCCCAAGAGATAAGAACCTGCTATTTATTGCGTGCCCTAGCCTGTTTAACAGATATGCGCCTGCCCATCATAATCACATCATCAAGTGAATGAATGACCATATCTGCAAGATCGGCAGGTACCTCGACAAAGGTGAATGAATCATGAACATCGATCTTACCGATCCTGCTGCCGGGTATCCTCGCGCCGGAAGCTATCGTTTTCACGATATTACTTACCGATATTTTATCCTTCTTACCAATAGTCATGAAGAGCCGTGCTGTGCCGCCGCGCTCTGCCGGCTCCTGCAGCGAAGCAACCTTATATTCGCCAAAGGCCAGATATAGGGAGGCAGCGGCAATTTCAACAATACTGCATGTAGTAGACAATCCTTCAACCATGCTCAGATAGCCTTCATGCTTCTTCTCGGTTATGATCTCCGATATCTCCTTGGTAATACTCTTATGCTTTGCCTTGAGAACCTCTTTCGTGGATGGAAGTCTTTTCTTATCAATCGTGGTTCTGGCAGTCTTTTCGATCAGCCTGAGGTGTCGGTATTCTCGAGGTGTCACCAGTGTTATGGCAATGCCTGACTTCCCTGCCCTGCCGGTGCGGCCAATCCGGTGGATATAGTTCTCGGGGTTCTGGGGGATGCTGAAGTTGATGACATGGGTAACGTTCTTGATATCCAGTCCACGGGCTGCTACATCCGTAGCCACTAGGATTTCGAGCTTTCCCCTCTTGAACTTCTCCATCACCTCATCCCTATGGGCCTGCGTGAAATCCCCGTGAAGAGCATTGGCGTTATACCCCATCTGTTGAAGCTTCAGCGCCACATCGTCCACATCCCTCTTGGTATGGCAGAACACGATTGCAAGCTGCGGATCTTCTACATCGATAAGTCGGGTTAGGGCATCGATCTTGTCAGCATCCCTCACTTCGTAAAATACCTGTTTAATCTCCGGCACTACGATGTCCCTGGGGTTAATCCTGATCTTTTCCGGGGAACGCATATATTTTCGAGAAATATTCAGGATCGGCTGCGGCATGGTAGCTGAAAAAAGCAGCGTCTGACGTTCAGCAGGAGTCGCTGTCAGGATTGTCTCGATATCTTCGATAAAGCCCATATCGAGCATTTCATCAGCTTCATCGAGGACTATGATCCTGATGTCGGAGAGAGAGAGCGTCCTCCTCTGGATATGATCTATAAGCCTTCCGGGAGTGCCGACCACGACATCAACACCTGCCCGCAGCGTCCTGATCTGGTTCTCCATGGATTTTCCACCATACACCGGGAATGCATGGATATTCTTTCCACTGCCTATCCTGTTCAATTCCTGGGAAACCTGCACGGCGAGCTCCCGGGTCGGCTCCAGGATGATCGCAAAAGGCTTTCTTCCTTTTCTCTGCATCTCAATGATCGGGATGCCAAAAGCTGCCGTCTTACCGGTACCGGTCTGCGCCTGCCCAATCACATCGCTCCCCCGCATGATTCGGGGAACTGCTGCCACCTGAATAGGCGTCGGTTCCTCAAATCCGATCTTTGAGATCGTCCGCAGGGTATCCCTGCTTAAGCCGAAATCCTCAAATTTCATGCTGCGATATCCTTTCCTGTAGTAGGCACGCCTAACTATATCCTAGAGTTTGAGATCTATGAACTTCACAGGATTGACACTGGCATCCTGCACCTTCACCCCGAAATGGAGATGTGGACCAGTAGACCTCCCCGTTGAACCAACAAAACCGATAATATCTCCTTTCGAAACAATGACTCCCTTGTTCGTGCCGAATCTATCTAGATGCATATAGACCGTGAAGATACCCATACCATGAGAAATGACAAGAGTATTTCCTCCAAAATAAAGTTCATCTGCCAGAACAACCCTGCCTCTGTTCGATGCCCTCACCTGTTCTCCTTCTTTCCCCCGGATATCGATCCCCTGGTGAATGCTCACCTTCTTGTCATTAATGATACGCTTTAGGCCGAACTGTGCGGATACTTCATTTTGCATCGGCAGCAAAAAGCTTCCATCCCACATCTTCTCTGAATGCTCCGCCCACAAGGACTGAAGAAGGTTTACCTCTCGTTCAACGCGTTGCATGTCCTTAGGATTGAGTTCCACTTTATCTGGAGGCAGTGTTAGATGGATAACCGCAGGCAGATGACGCCGGACTGTGATCGTCGCATGATGTTTCCTCTTCCCCTCTGAAATTGCTATCCGGTACCTGCCCGGCTTCACCACTAGGTCCGCGGAACAAACAGCCATGGAGCAGTCTTCTCCGCACGGGAGAAACATGAGCTTCCTGCCGGCAAAAGACGCAGCAGGCTGATGCACGTTGCTCACGCCCGTTACTCTTACGATAAAGGGATCACCGGGGTCAATAGTTTGTGGCTCTGCTGAGACGTGGAAGGCATCCGCAAATACGGCGAAGGACATTGCACAATAAAAGACGAACACGGGAACAGCGAGCATGGATATTCTTATCATATGGACATACCTGTTCCTGACGACATTTCAGCAGGACAGCGCGAAACCTTCATAGGCGCCTTCCGGATGACGATATGCACATCCCCGGATATTTTCGATGAAGGAAATCATCTGTTCCCTTGTCTGAGCCCTGAAGGCTTCCTCCTTCATGGTTCGTATGTCATGAAGTCCTTTTACATACCAGGAAAAGAGCTTACGAAACCGTATAGCACCTCTCCTGTCTCCATAAAAAGCGCAGGTCAGGTCCAGATGCCTTCTCATGGTATCAGCGATCTCGCCAGGTGCAGGTCGCTCCGGAATGGTACCCGACGCGAGAAAAGATATTGTGTCCCTGAAGATCCAGGGATTTCCGAGAGATCCGCGAGCAACAGCAACGGCATCGCATCCTGTTTCATGAAACATTTTTCTGATCAGCTGCGGTGAAAATGCGTCCCCGCTCGCAATCACCGAAATAGAAAGAGCCTTCTTCACCTCATGGATCACAGCATAATCAACCCTGCCGCTATAGCCCTGTTGCCTTGTTCGTCCATGTATTGTCAAGGCGCTGATACCTGCATCTTCCGCATGAAGGGCTACATCCCTTGCATTGACTGTATCCCTGTCCCACCCCGCCCTGATCTTGACCGTGACCGGCACCTCAGCGTTTTTCACCAGAATCTCAAGCAGCGACTTCACTTTTTTCGGCTCTCTGAGAAGACTGGCTCCCTTGCCTTTCTTTATTATCTTCGGTACAGGGCAGGCAGCATTGAGATCAATCACATCAAAGCCGCGGGGTCGAATCTTTTCAAGCGCTTTAAGAACATCTCCTTCTTCGTTTCCCAGGAGTTGAACCCCCAGCGGGCGGTCTTCAGCAGCAGAGGAAAGCATCCGACTGGTCCGTTCTGAAGCATGCACCAGTGATCGAGAGGATACCATCTCCAAGAATGCAAGCTCACAGCCGAATGAGCGGGTAATCAGTCTGTAGGGAAGATCGGTGATGCCGGCCATAGGGGCAAGAAGCAACGGATGCGTCAAAACTATATTCCCGATCATGACCACAGGATATTGTATCTGACGGAAACCTCTCCTGTCGATGCGTCATTCCCGGAAACCTTTTTCAATATTATCGGGTTTTAAGAGCAGAAGTCTATGGTAAGATAATCTACTTCATAAAGGGAGGATCATATGCTCCAAAAAACCGTTATTATCCTTTGCAGCAGCTTTCTTCTTTTCATCATGATCGGCAGCAGCTTTGCCACCGTGAATGTAAATATCGGGATTAACGTCCCGCCACCCCCTCCGCTGCACCTGCCGGCACCGCCCGATGTTTTCGTTATTCCGGGAACCTATGCCTACTTTCCTCCTGCAGTAGATGTTGACATCATTTTCTACGGCGGCTATTGGTATCGGCCGTATCAGGGACATTGGTACCGTTCGACATCCTATAACGGGAAGTGGGTTTTTATCGAAAACAATCGTCTTCCGAGGCATATTCATGACCTTCCTCCCAACTGGCGCAGGGTGCCTCCCGGCCATCAGCGTATCCCCTATGGCCAAATGAAAAAAAGCTGGCGGTCATGGGAGAGAGATAAATACTGGGATAAACACCAGTGGAAGCATGAAAAAAAGGAGCACCACCGGGAGAATAAAGAACACCATAAACAGGAGAAGCACGAACATAAAGGCAAGAAATACTAGAATAAAAGCGGTACACTCTCAGGGGCAGCGCTGCTGCCTGCCTCTCACCATCTCTCTATGCCTTCCGAACGGTCATGTGACTGTGCGCTATGCCATACCGCAACGCGGCGGAGAGGTAAGGTTCATAGACGAGTTCCACGGCAACCACTTTTCTTCTCTGCAACAGCCTCCATGAGCATAGGTGAAAGGCTACATCAGCATGACTTTGGTCTTCATGAAGGCTATAAGTGCATCAAGCTGTTTCTTGAGCCTTTCCAACTCCCTGAAATGAAGTGATTGCGGACCATCGGAAAGTGCGGTCTCAGGTTCCGGATGAACCTCGACCATGATACCGTGAGATCCTACAACTACCGCGGCCAATGAGAGCGGCGTCACAAGATTTCGCTTTCCTGTGGCATGGCTCGGATCAAAGATTATCGGCAGATGTGAACTTCTCTTCACGAGTGGGATCACCGACAGATCAGAGGTATTTCTTGTAGCGGTTTCGAAGGTACGGATACCGCGCTCGCAGAGAATGACTTCCGTATTTCCTCCGAGCAGGATATATTCCGCAGAAGAGAGCATTTCCTCAAGTGTTGCCGAGAGACCTCGCTTCAGGATGACCGGTTTCTTGACCTTGCCAACCTCTCTGAGCAGATCAAAATTCTGCATGTTCCGTGCGCCAATCTGCAGGATGTCAGTCTTCTCTGCAGTCATCTCCACCTGTTCAGGGCTCATCACCTCTGTCACAACAAGAACGCCAACTTCCTTCCTTACTTCGTCAAGGATTTCTATTCCAAACTCCCTGAGTCCCTGAAAACTGTGTGGACTAGTCCTCGGCTTGTACGCACCACCCCGGAGAACAGCTATCCCCAGCTTCTTGATAAAACGGGCTGTTTTCAAAATCTGCTCTCGGCTCTCAACAGCACAAGGGCCGGCAATGAAAAGAAATGGAGACTTCCCCCCCACCTTTACTGAACCGCCGAGCCTGATGACCGAATCAGACGGATGAAAATCCCTGCTGACGAGCTTGTATGGTTTTGTGACATGAATGATCTCAAGGATCCCTTTCCGGCCTCTGAGCTGGGCATCATCAATCCAACCTTGGTTACCGATCACACCGATGGCGGTCCGCTCTGCTCCGGGAATAGCTACCGGTTTTAGTCCCATCTTTACGATCGTGCTCTTTACGCCTTCCACGTCTCTCTGGGTAGCAGAATGATGCATTACAATAAGCATGTAGAGCTCCTTGTCGATTTTTTCTATTCTATAAGACAGGAGACCAAATAGCAATGAGAATGCCGGTATGTATCTGGTATACTTACACAGGGAACCATAGAATAATGGCAGCTTTGACCATACCACGTAAATACGTGCAAATTTGGCGTATTGCAATCTGCTTCATGCTTTTTCTTGTATTATCCCTCGCGACTGTTGTTGCCGCTGATCGTGAAGCCGAAATGTTCACAAAGGGGTATGAATACCTTCTTTCGTTTAACCCGGACAGGGCGGCTGAGACCTTCCGGGCTTTTCTGAGGGAATTCCCAAAAAGCTCTGCGCGAGATGCTGCCCAGTTCTGGCTTGGCAAAGCGCTCATAGCACTCGGATCATATGGTGAAGCACATGAGCTGTTTCTCGATTTAGAGCGCAACTTCCCCGAAAGTCCCTTCCTTTCCTTCGTTGATGATGGGCTGGCTGAGATTGCAGAGGCATGGTCCTCTGTGGCAGCACAAGATAGGTCTGATTCCCTAGCGGATGGGAAAGTTCGGCCTGCTAATGAACGCGAAGCAGCGGAAAGAGACCGGCGTATAACCCAGATAACAGACGAACGGGACAGGATGCGTGCCCTTCTCGAAGATGAGAAAAAGGCTGTCCGGGAACAGCGGCTGCGCATTGCAGATCTTGAAGCCAGGGAAGCAGCCTTAAAAATACAGAGTGCTGACGCGGAGGCAAAGCTCCAGCAAATCTCAGGCTTGGAGAACAGCCTTCGTCAGACCAGAGATGAATGGGACAGGTTGTTTGCAGAAGCAGAAACGCTTCGGATGGAAAAAATCAGTACCTACAACGCAACTGACCTAAACAAAGAACTGCCTAACAGTTCTGAAGAGAAGCAACAAACCCGAGACGATCTGCTGCTGAAGGTTTCAGAGCTGGAACGGCAGGTCTGGCAAAAAGAAGCCGAACTATCAGAGGCAAAGATCGTCCAGGAAAACATGCGGCGGGAGGTTGAACAGGAAAGAAAAAAAACCGATGCATTGCGGTCTGATATCGCCAGATTAAGTCAGATTGAGCTCATCTTTCAGGAATTATGGCACAGTTATGAAGAAGTGATATCCGATGCGGACCGGGTTTCTGCTATGCAACGCGAAAGGACCGCTGCATATGAAGAGCGGAAACCAGACGCGATAAAAGCTGTCCCAGAAATCAAGGAGAGCAACACTATAAGCAAGCATATTTCTTTACCTACCCGGGAACAGCAGGAGTCACGTCAGGCAAATTCCTCGGAGAATGAGGTTCTCCTTATCCGGGGCAAAGAGTATACCATCCAGCAATTACTGCATGCCGTGGCGGTTTCCAAACGCACCATTGAAAAGTTAGGCATCCCGGAGCCGATATGGAGGAAAGGAAATCCCCTTGACGACTTCATTAATGAACAACTTATCAGTGAGGAGGCTGCACGTTCCAATGTAAGACCAGATGACAAAGAATATCAGGAAATGGTTATTCGTTATAGACTTACGTCTGATGAAGCTGATTACCTTAAAAAATTGATAAATATTGGTAATTTCATCGATAAGACCTACAAGAAACCCGCGCCGGCAGTCTCTGTTGAGATCTTGACCGTAAATTATCAAAATGGTAGTTCATCGCAAAAAATGGTGACTGCTGCAGATCTGCAGAAGGCTTCGCGATCAGGGATGTCATTTGAAGATATCCAGAAGACCTATGGTGATTCTGTGAAATTTTCCTGTTTAAGCGGTGATGAATTCAGAACACGTTACAAGGATGGGAGTCAGATAATCGAAAAGCTAAATTATCTCAATGAGGAAACTGCAGTCATATGGTCAGAAGATGGATTTATGGTTATCAAGCCTATGCCCTTCCAAATGCAATTCAACCCGTTTACCGGATTTCAGAAAGAAGAAGAGGAAGAGATTAGAGCATTCCTATCGGGCCATATTGCCAAATTAAGGGAAGGCATGTAACTTCAGGTAGAGCCTTTCATGCTGTTCTTGTCCCCTCATTCATCCATCTCGATCCCCTTCTATTGATAATACCGCAGCTTGACGATGCCATACTTGGGCACACCAGAAACGTGTTTGCTCTCCGGGTCATGCCGGCATAATTTATTTAAAACAGCATGTTATAAGGCTCAGAGATGTGTCTGCATTATACTAGTTTACGGTCCTAATCGTGTTCCGGAATGTAAAGCGCAATATATCCTATCAATGACTGACCGTTGTTAAAAGAGGTTGGTAGCCGGCTGTTGACCGGCTACCGTTTGGAGGAATGTAAGCTAAGAAGTGTTATTCCAGTTTCTATACTAGCCGAACATGATGAAGAAAATATGAATTAATTACTAGCGATCTATTTTTTTCATGAGAGTGGATAAAAGGGTTGAATGAATAAGCATTGGTAATAATCCATTTAGAGACCGTTCGATAAACTGTGTCAAGCCTGAGTGACATAATATCAGACCCTCAGATCCACTCTCAGCCTGCCCTCGAAAAACACTGAGAGTTGCAGAACCGTCTGGTCCCAGTTTCTGGGCGGCTGCGTCCATTTCTTCTCAATATTCTTAATCGCAAGATAAATCAGTTTCAAAAGAGCAGTCTCACTGGTAAAAGCACCTTTGGTCTTGGACACTTTTCTGAGCCGCCGATGGAATCCCTCGATGACATTGGTTGTGTAGATGATCCTTCTGATCTCCTCAGGGTACTTGAAGAAGGCCGAGAGCTCTCCCCAATTAACCCGCCAGGACTTTATGACGATGGGGTATTTCTTGCCCCAGGCCGCATCGAGATCATTGAGCCGCTGCTCGGCAAGGTTCTTCGTGGCAGCCTTGTAGACCGCCTTAAGGTCCTTGAGGAAGGCCTTCTGGTCTTTCGATGCCACGTACTTCAGGGAGTTTCGCACCTGATGCACGATGCACAGCTGCACCTCTGTTTTAGGAAAGATGATCGTTATGGCCTCACTGAACCCTTTGAGACCATCAATTGAGGCTATGAGGATATCCTTCACCCCTCGATTGGACAGGTCGGTGAGAACCTGCAGCCAGAAGTTGGCCCCTTCCGCCTCTGAGATGTAGATGCCCAGCACGTCCTTGATCCCCCGGACATTTTTGGCCAAGGATCGTATAGACGGCCCTGGAGACTATTTTGCCCTCATCACGGACCTTGTAGTGTATGGCGCCCATCCAGACAAAGGGGTAGACCTCCTCAAGGGGTCGGGCTTGCCACTCTCTGATGACCGGCAGGATGTTGTCAGTAACGGCACTGAGGGTCGCCGGGGAGATCTCTACCCCGTACATGTCCTGCATATGCCGGGCTATGTCTGCATAGCTCATCCCTAATCCGTAGAGGGCTATGATCTTGTCATCGAGGGATTTGCTGAGGGATGTCTGCCGCTTCTTGAGCAACTCAGGCTCAAAGGTGCTGTTGCGATCACGCGGGGTATCAAGTTCAAAGCTCCCGTAGTCGGAACGTACTGTCTTGGATGTCTTGCCGTTTTTGCGGTTCTTGCCGTCTTCCGGCTCAGTTTCCAAGTGGGCGTCGAGCTCTCCCTTCAGTGCGCTCTCAACTATCCATTTGATCAGCAAGGTAAGAACTCCATCTCTGCCGGTGATGGGCTTACCGGCTTTCAGCTGCTTAAGTGCTTCCTTTTGAAATGCTTCGAAATCAAAGTCTGGTAGCTGCCGTAGTTGCTTTTGCCATGCAATCCTCCTGAACAGAAGTATTGTAGCCCATTTGGGCTACTCAGAAGGACTGACACAGTTTATCTAATAGAACCTCCATTTATCATCCGAGACATCCGCAGATAAACGCGACAATCAGTAGTTCTCTTTGCATGCGCACCTCCTCATCCATTGCAGCCTTCAATAAGTCACGGTGATTAAGATCACATGAAATCGGGTAAATTCGTGGTATAAATGAATTAACCTCCTTATCTCCAGCCCCGAAAGGGGCTTTTCTCTTTTCTCCTACAACTTCTCTCGACTGTCAGTGGTTTTTATGCATCGCAATTTTAACTATAAGGGAAATAACTATATTTCTCCTTACTTCATTGCTTTTGCCTCGATTGCGTTCAGCTCTAGTTTAGCTTTGGAGAGCTTCCGGAAATATTTAGCCACTTTTTGTATATTACCGAATTTAACAGCCTTGAACAGGTCCCCTTCCAGTTCGGCCACCTCAAGCCGTTCGTAATATTCCATGGACTCCTTGAGGTGAGCAAGGACGATCTTTCCCGTGATTACGGGATGGTTGTTCGTCACATTCGCATCTTTAAATCTTGTCCCATGCTCGAGTTCGACTTCAAGACCGCGCCGAAAGGCTTCCAGCGGAATAGCCATTTTCTCGATATTCACAGTAGAGATGATCGTCTTGGCTTCTCTGGCGGTTACTTTGGCATCTTTCAGCTTTGTCCAGTCTCTCAACTTCATCTCCTTACAGATACGTCTTACTTCTTCATTAGTGATATACTGGGGAATTTTCATGACATCCTCCTTTATTAATAGAATACTTTGGGTTGCTCATACTTCAGACGCAGCCTCCTCGTATGCGGCTTTCATACTGCGAACAAAACTTGACTCCCCTTTCGAATACTCTCTCATTTATGACAAGCTGCCGCATTCATGATAACGGGCCTTATTGCTGCATTCCCGCTCCGTACCATCATATGCATCTCCGAGCCTTTTTCCTGATATCGTAAGTAGGAAAAGCTCATCGTCAAAAACTTAGGAAACAATACCCTTCGCACGCACAGTAAAACCACTCTTGCCTAAGTCCTGTCAGCGCCGATCATCTTCTCTCTCATACTACCCATTTTACCAGCAATCAGGACCCCATGCACAGACCTGCACCGGCATAATACTCCTCTCTGGTATAATCAAGCGTCAGATGAACGCCATTGATATTTACAAAAGGCTGCCCAAAAAAAACTGTGGGGTTTGCAGGCAAAAGGCCTGTATGCCATTTGCCCTCTCGCTCATTAAAGGAGATACTGAACTTTCCGAATGTCCCCTTCTCTCCAGTTCCGAGATAGACGACCTGAAGGGAAAGATAACACGTGCCGATTGGCGAGAGGAGCTGATACGCTCTCTCAGGGATAATATCAGCGAGCTCAAACTGGCTGAAATATCACGGGACCTCGGAGGGGTACTGCATAACAATACGCTCGTTATGCCCTGTCTCGGCAAGGAATTTACGATATCATCTGAAGGCGACATACAATCGTCAGGCCATATTACGCCATGGATAAAGATACTATTGCTTCATTACATCAACACGCAGGGACGGGCAAATCTTAGCGGAAAGTGGGTCTCCTACGGCGAACTTAAGAGTGGCATGGTCAAGGCTTCGTCATTCCTCAGGGACTGTGAAGATCCGCTGAGAGAATTATTTGACGCTGATATCATAAAAACCACTGCTGCAATTGAAAAAATGGGGGCAGTACGTTCCGTGGCGTTCCCGACAAGACATGCCTGGAAACTCCATCTGCTCCCCAAAATGCCTGTCATCATACTTTACTGGCCTGAAGAGGACGAATTCCCCTCGGTGGTAAAGATACTCTTCGATCAAACAGCTGACAAGTTCTTGGATGCTGAGTCGATCATATTCCTTCTCGAAGGCCTGGTCAAGAATATCGAAATGATCCAGTGACTTTTGAACCTTGACAACATCAAAAGCGCTCTTTCAGAATAGCGGTGCGTTACCATGCAAGTAAATAAGCATGCTAGGACTTTTACATTGTTTCAATCTCTTTATCTGTCCTTCTTTTCACGTCCGCTCTATCGGGACATAAGAAGGAACTGGAAGGGCCTCGGGCTTCCTTACCTCCTGCTTATTCTGATGATCTATTGGGTTCCTGAGATGATGCATATAAAGAACATCATCTCCGAATTCATTGCAGATGAGGTACCGCAGTATGTCGATCAGGTTCCTACGATCACGATCGTCGGAGGGAAGGCATCGATTAAGGAATCCGATCCTTTCTATGTCTACGACAAAAAAAACAATCGGCCTGTTGCCATCATCGACACCTCAGGACAGATACTTTCTTTGGATAACAGCCCGGCGATGGCGCTTTTGACTAGAGACAGCCTGATTATCAGACAGGACAGAGACACCAAGGAAACGCGCAGCCTGTCTCTCTCGGACTTGGGCGACATAACGATAACCTCGCGGCTGATCTATAACTGGCTTGAAGTGTTCAAGGATCTTTTTGCTATCGTACTCTTCCCCTTTGCCTTGCTGATCTCTTTCTTTTTTCATATAGCTCAGACGCTTCTCCTGGCAGTGCTTGGCGGAAGCTTTGCAAAGTATTTCAATGTACAGATCGACTTCAAATCATTGGTACGACTATCCGTTGTTGCATTCACCCCTGCCATTATGCTCGAAACTGCACATGCGGTAGTGGACATTTACTATCCCTACAGTTCATTATTTTCTTTTCTGATTACGAGCGGCTACCTCTTCTACGCCGTTGGGTGCAATTCAGAAGAGACCGCCATCCCGATAAAAAAAGCTCCCTGATATAAAACTGCCTTTCCCTTGTCTTTATGCTGAGTCGTCCTATAGAGTGCCGTGATAATGATTATTGCATCTGCACCTGGCTTAAACAAATCCGCATCCTTCTTAGAAGGAAAGCAGCCCTCCAACAAGAACATCGCCAGAATAGTAGTTAAATAAAAGCATCTGATAAGACCTATAAGTGACTTTTGAAATAGTCACCACGTGATACAATATTGCATAAATACACTATGCGCGTCGATAAAGGAGGGATAGTCCATGAAAAAGGCATGTGTCATCCTTGCGGCAGTTCTTCTCGCTGTATCAGGCCCACATCTTGTTTTTTCTGACACCTCACAAAAAGTCTATCAGGATAGCGCTGCAGTGAGTATCCCCGGAGGAGCTGATATCACTACATCTACGCTATCCTCAAAGTATCGGGTCATCGGATGGAACGATCTCGGCATGCATTGTATTAGTCCCTCCTTCAAGGATATGGCCATACTGCCTCCCTATAATAACCTCTTTGTCCAAGTCATCCAGAAGGGCGACCCGCCCCAGGTGGCTACCACAGGTATAACGGTCGAATACTTCATAAAAAACAATACAACTGTTGCCGGCAAGACGGATTTCTGGCAGTATGTTCAACAGCTCTTCGGAGTCAGCCCGCCAGAGGGAGTCGGTCTCACGGGAAACGGTCTTTCCGGCACCATGCATCTCGTGGGCGATCACTTTGAGGCAACCGGCATTCCGGCACTGCCACTCAAAGATAGCATGGTCTGGAACCCTTACCAGACAGCAGTGGTGAAGGTAAAAGACGCCTCTGGTACGGTAGTCGCATCAACCAAGGTTGTGATTCCTGTATCGGATGAATTGAACTGCGCCAAATGCCATGGGGCAACAAACACAGAAACCAGCATATTGACTTTGCATGACACGCTCTCCGGCACGATCCTCATGCAGCAGCGTCCTGTGCTCTGTGCGTCATGCCATGCAAGCAACGCGCTAGGAACCGCTGGCACCGCTGGTCTTAAATCCCTCTCTGAGGCAATGCACGGCAAACATGCCTCTCTGGGAATATTCGCACCCGCCTGTTATGATTGCCATCCCGGAGAAAGAACGCACTGCAATAGGAGCGCAATTAGCGGAATGGGCGGCAAGCGGAAAAACCCCAAATGTCAGAATTGTCATGGTACCCTGCAGCAAGTCGCGGATTCCATCCAACAAGGCCGAATACCCTGGCTCCAGGAGCCTACCTGTGAGCAATGTCATGGAGTTGCATACTCTACCGGAGGAGCCCTCTATCGAAACTCGAGGGGACACGGAGGAGTATTCTGCGCAGCTTGTCACAACAGCCCGCATGCTTGGTATCCATCAAAGAACTCTCTCGACAATCGGCAGCCCATGAGACTGCAAGGCGAGGCAGCACCGCTTCATGCCTGTACCATCTGCCATGTAACAAATCCCGGAGGTAGTAATCCCCATAATGCGGTATTCAGCGGACATCCTGCGGACTGGTATGTAGGACACAGACACTACGCAGAAAATAACGGCGTCAAATCCTGCAAGGTCTGTCACGGCTCTGACCTGACAGGCGGCTCGGGCCCTTCATGTTATACCTGCCATGGTCCAGTATGGCTCGAGGATTAGATGCTGCAATAGGTGGTGCAGGAGAGCAGTCAGAAGCTGCTCTCCTGTGTGAACATCCTGAAGATATATGCTACGAAGCCACTCGCGTTAAGGGAACAAAGTGCGTAAGCATACCTGCGGCAACCAGACCGGCAACAAGAACGGTCAAGGCTGTATGCAGGCCAAACCCGTCAGCAAGAATCCCTGTTACCATCACGCCTAGGCCTCCGAGACCGAGCGCAAACCCTATCATAATACCTGAGCCAATGCCGATGTGCCGGTGCATGATCTCATGCATCATGACCATAGTGACGGAAAAGGAAGCCATCACAGAGAATCCGAAGGAAAATAAGGCGACCATCGCGCCAGTTCCCGAGGAATAAAGGAATATAAGGAGCAGTGGCGCTGCCAGGAGTAGTGAGCCCATAGTCACCTCTTTTCTTCCAAACCGATCAGAGAGTGTTCCGCCGGTGAACTGTCCAGCCACACCGGCAAGCAGCATCAGGGAAAGCATGGAATTCGACCTGAGGACTGAACTGCCGAGGTTAACGAAATAGGTCGGCAGATAGCTTAGTACAGAAAAATAGACCCATGACCTTAATATGGCAACCAAAATGAGTGCAAGCGCCGGCCGGAAATCACTCATGCTCAGGGGAACAAATTCGCCTCTCATCCCACTGTCGAGCCGCGTAGAGAGCTTCCATATGAGTAGACCCATAAGCAGGCCTGGCAGGGCAACAAAGACCATCCCGCCCTGCCCCATTGACGAGCTCAGGGCACCGATCAGAACAGGACTGATCGCAAATCCGATATTTCCACCGATGATAAAAATAGACATAATCCGACCCTTGGCACCTGTAGCAATTCGTGATACTACAGCCAACGCATGGGGATGAAACATCGCTGGTCCGATTCCCGCCAGCGTTGCCAGTATAATCAAGGATACATATCCCCTGACCACTCCCATAAGACCGAAAAGGGTCCCCGCCCAGATAAGTCCAAGTGCACCAATCCAGCGTATACGATATCTGTCGATGGCGAAACCAAGAAATGGCTGCGAGACGGAAGAGGTTACCGTGAAGAAAGTCACAAGTAGTCCTGCAGCGGTAAATGAGAGCCCTGAACTTGCTATGAGCACCGGCAGGAACGGTGGCAGTGCATTCATATAGATGTCATCAACAATGTGTCCGGCGGTAAAAAGAGCAAGAATGCTTCTTTCAGACATCCCTTCTTTCATCTGACTTTTCTCATCAGCGCCAGTCTGGTGAAAAGGCCGCTGCTTTCAGCTTCTAGGGAAAAACCCTTCACTGCAAAGAAACTTACCGTCTCCATCATTTTTTTATGAGATACTTCCATCGTCGGTTCGTAGATGGCAAGTGTACCTCCAGGCATTACTGCGCGGCTAATGACAGCAGCAGCCTCTTCCTTATTTCTTATCTCGTGGAAACAGTAATAGAGTAAGCACACGTCAGCAATATGCTCATCGAGCCCAATTGCAGCAACGTCGCCAGTGATGATCTTGACCTTGTCCTTCAATCTTCCCAGACGTTTCGTAAGCTTCTTGACCATGCCTCGCTGCAATTCTATTGCAATAACCTTCTTGGCGCGTGCAGCAAGAGCCTCGGTAAAAAAACCATTGCCCGCGCCGACCTCAAGAACGACAGAATCTTCGGTTATAGAGCATTCCCCTAATACCTTCTGACGGTTGGTGAATTTCGTGCGAATAGGGTTATAGAGGATGAAAGAAAGCCAAGATGGGCAGACAAAGGACATCTGCAATTACCGGTCGTCCTCTTTTATTTTATCAGGATCGATAGTAGCCAATAATTCCATAATTTCACTCTATTATAATATACGGTCGGACGGGAATATCACTCAACGAATAATACATTTCCTCAATAAGTTCTTTTGGGAATTGAAGGGGCAAAATGAATATCGACGAATAAGTTTTCATCAGCGTCGGCTTGCCATAAGCCTGCTGCAAAGGTAGGTGAATAAAGAGATGAAGTCATCATCTTCGGCAGTGACGACTCAAAATCCATCCAAGACAGATGCTTAGCGCGAAGGAAGCGTCGCAGAAGAGGAGCAAGGCATGACAATGTTCTTTGCCCAAACTGCTTCCAATCTATCTCCGAGGCATTGGTTAGGCTGCATCAGCAGCGGTCGAACTTAGTCTACGCAAATCATATCTTGATTCAGAACCATCATCGCCTCACCCGAACCTTCAACGGCATCACAAATATCGGCCATGTTCAAAATAAGATCGCCTCTTTCGACGGATAGTTTTTTGTCTGCAACGACATACACAAGTTTCATGAGTCCGACCCTTATATTTGTTCCTTCATTCTTGATAAATGAGAGGGTAGTGCGATTCTTCAGATCTTTGGCCGAATAATATTTTCGCATCTGTCTCTCAAAAAGCTCAGTCGCCTCATCCATAAGCTTTACCATCTTCCGAGACTCGCACATGACCATGAAATCATGTGTGTTCAAGGTGCCGACAAAACCATGCTTACATCTGGCTACAGATGTCTTAAGAATAGCTGCTGCCCACTGAATGATGTCAGCATGATGATTAGGCCCGTATTTAATGAGATATGAGTGGATATTCGCTATTCGTACATAAACGATAGAGAATTTACCGAGGTTCGGATAGACTTCCTCCAGCTTCTTGAGAATGGCAGCCTTGTCAGGCAACCCCGTAAGAAAGTCAGGCCAAAGAAAAGGATCGCTCTGCCGCTTATGGAGCTGCTGAATGTATTTCCTGGCTTCTAATAGTCCCATGGCTGTACCCCTATTACCCTCAAAAAGTATTCTATTTTAAAAGCATTTTTGAGCAAATTGTCAACTTGAAGTTATGTTTATTAGGTAGGCAAAAAATTGTCAACAAACGAGCGGTTGCGTGTTCAATATAAATTAAGAATGGGGTGGAGATGAGACGAAGAAGAGTGCCGTTCCGGGGAGGGTCTGAAAACCCTGCCCGGAACGGCAAGCGCCGAAAACGTTATTTTTTCTTGCTCGTCTTACCTTTAATCGCCGCCTGTGCTGCAGCGAAACGGGCGATAGGGATCCTGAACGGTGAGCAACTGACATAATCAAGACCAATATTGTGGCAGAACTCTACCGATTTTGGCTCGCCACCGTGCTCCCCGCAGATGCCGAGCTTGAGGTTCTTTTTTATCTTCCTTCCATTATCGACAGCTATTTTCATAAAGGCACCGACACCTTCTTGATCTATTGTGATAAAGGGATCGTCCTTGAGTATGCCGTTTTCGACATAATATGGCAGGAACCTGCCGGCATCGTCACGGGAGAGACCGTACACCGTCTGGGTAAGATCATTTGTACCGAATGAGTAAAAATCAGCGACCTGAGCAATCTCGGCTGAAGTTACACATGCCCTGGGCAACTCGATCATCGTACCGACCGTGTAAGAAACTTTGACGCCATAAGTCCTCTTTACCTGTTCAGCAGTATCAATAACGACCTTTTTCATCGCTGTAAGCTCGTTTACATGACCGACCAGTGGGATCATGATCTCAGGGATTACCTTTATCCGCTGTTTCGCTAGTTCGCATGCAGCCTCCATAATAGCCTGGGCCTGCATCTCATAGATCTCCGGATAGGTAACCCCGAGTCGGCAGCCGCGGTGTCCGAGCATGGGGTTGAATTCATGCAAGGACTTATTCTTGGCATTCAGCCTTTCAAAAGTAACATGCATGTCACTGGCGAGTTCCCTGAGCTCATCATCCGTATGCGGAAGAAATTCGTGAAGAGGGGGATCGAGAAGTCTTATGGTGACCGGCAGGCCTGCCATTGCCCTGAATATGCCGATGAAGTCGCTCTTCTGGAAAGGCAGGAGTTTTGCAAGTGCCTTTTTTCTGCCGTCAAGCGTATCGGAAAGGATCATCTCCCTTACCGCCTTAATTCTGTCAGGACCGAAAAACATATGCTCGGTCCTGCAGAGGCCAATGCCTTCGGCCCCGAAGTTCCGTGCGATGCTCGCATCGTTCGGGGTGTCAGCATTCGTTCTGATATTAATGCTCCGGTATTGGTCAGCCCATTTCATGAGCTGCTTGTACCACGAGTTATGCTCAGGGTCGGCAGGGAGGAGATCAAGCTTTCCAGCATACACCCGGCCCTTCGAGCCATTCAACGTGATCCAGTCACCTTCTCTAACGATCTTTCCGTTCACCTGAATCTCTTTTTGGCTGAGGCTGATATCCAGATCCGCACAGCCTACAATACAACACTTACCCCAGCCGCGTGCAACAAGGGCCGCGTGGCTTGTCATGCCTCCTTTGGCTGTGAGGATTGCCTCAGCAGCATGCATACCGTGCACATCCTCCGGTGAGGTCTCATTCCTAACAAGAATGACCTTTTCTCCTCTCTTTGCCCACGCTTCTGCGTCATCAGCCGTGAATACCACCTTTCCAATAGCTCCACCGGGGCCGGCAGGCAAGCCCTTTGCCAATTCCACAGCATTCTTCTCCGCCGCCGGGTCAACGCTCGGATGCAGCAGTTCATCAAGCTGCTCAGGCTTCACCCTAATAAGTGCCATCTCCTTCGTTATCAGCTTTTCATTGGCCATTTCAACAGCCATACGGATTGCAGCTTGTCCATTGCGTTTGCCGATCCTGGTCTGGAGCATCCAGAGCCTTCCATCCTCAATTGTGAACTCAATATCCTGCATGTCCCTGTAGTGTTTCTCGAGTTTTTTCTCGATAGTGAAAAGCTCCTTATACAATTTCGGCATATTCTCTTCCAGCGATGGAAGGTGTTCAGTGTCGGCGGTTTTCCCTGCCTTGTTCACCGGGTTTGGCGTTCTGATGCCAGCGACAACATCTTCACCCTGGGCGTTCGGCAGCCACTCCCCGAAAAACATATTTTCGCCGGTCGCAGGGTTGCGGGTGAAGGCTACACCGGTAGCTGACGAGTCGCCAGTATTTCCAAAGACCATGGACTGGACATTTACCGCCGTCCCCCATTCTTCTGGAATCTTCTCGATCTTCCGGTAGGAGACCGCTCGCTTACCCATCCACGACTGAAATACAGCACCAATTCCCCCCCAGAGCTGTTCCTTCGGATCATCAGGAAATGGCATGTGCAGCGTCTGTTTGATGATTTCCTTAAATTCCTCACAGAGAAGCCTGAGATCGCCGACGGTAAGATCAGTATCACTCTTATAGCCTTTACGCTTCTTCATGGTTTCCAACGCATGTTCCAACCTGTGCCTGATGCCGTGTCCATCCTTCGGTTCTATACCAGCGGCTTTTTCCATGACGACGTCAGAGTACATCATCATCAGCCTGCGATAAGCGTCATAGACAAAACGCTCATTATTCGTCTTGCTGATCAGGCCAGGTATGGTTTTTGTACTGAGGCCGACATTGAGGACCGTTTCCATCATGCCGGGCATGGAACTCCGCGCGCCGGATCTGACCGAGACGAGGAGCGGATTATTCGGGTCGCCGAATTTCTTCCCCATGATCTTCTCTACCCGAGAAATTGCGGCCTCAACCTGCCCGGCAAGTTCCTTGGGATACTTTCTCTTATTCTTATAATAGAGTGTACAGACCTCTGTAGTGATAGTAAAACCGGCAGGAACTGGAATACCAAGATTTGTCATCTCTGCGAGGTTGGCCCCTTTGCCCCCGAGGAGATTTTTCATCTCAGCTTTTCCATCAGCTTTACCCGCACCGAAGAAATAGACATACTTTCTCGCAGACTTGCTCGCCATGAAGACCCTCCCGAAAAAAAATTTGCAGGGTTATAGAGTACCTGAGCACTCAGGAAATTTCAAGATTATACATTATCTGGAGTTTCCCGAGTTTTTAACCGAATTCAAAGCGGAGTTGGAAGTCATCCATACCGGTAGGGGATAATCCTCGGAGAGCAGTTTTGTCAGGAAACAAGAGATTAAATATCCCGTCTGCTATCGCATAGTTGAAGAAACTCGGCACACCGAAGAACCGTTTTGAAACCAGAAAGACCCTCTCCACCAGCAATTTGAGTTTGATATTCTGCCCTAGATACACCGCTGCAAAATACGACACCGCAAGCACCAGCACCACGATCTTGCGTATGCCGATATAACTCCTCACCCGGATGTCCTCAAGGTTATAGCACTGTTTGATATACCGGAACGATTCGTCACATTTCCACCGGGTCAAATAGTACTCGACGATTCTCCAGATACTCTCTTTCTTCCGGATATTCACGTGGCAGCTTGTCAGCAGCATCATAGGCTTCAGCCCAAAGCCTTTTACCACGATAAGATAAAGCACATGATCATGCTCTGGCAGCTTTACCGCCACCGCATGGTATCTGACAGTCCTCCGCTTTTCCTTGCCGTCGTCATAGACCGCCAGGATGCTTTCACGGGGTGTAGGCAACCTCGTGGCCATATCCAGAAAGTGCTTGCGTTTACCCTTATGGATAAGGTCCCGCTCTTTCATCCGGATCACAAAGCGTCTTGGGGCATCCTTCTTCAGATAATGCCGGCAGATCGCTCCCCGGTCTCCCCCGCGGTCTATGGCATGGATACCCTTGTTCCAGATATGGCGTTCTACCCTCTCTATCGCTCGAAGGAGTTCCGTGTTTTCGCTTTTGACGGCATCATAGGCATATGCTTCACAGTACAGCGGGATCACCCGGGTGCTTTCAATATCCTCTGCCACGATCTTGCACAGATGATACCCGTTGCCCACTTCATGCTCACTGCCATCGGCTACCTTCCCCAGAAATTCCATCTTCCTGGCATATTTCTTCCGAATGTCGCCTGGGTCAAACGCTATGACCATGTCATCGGTTACTTTCGCTGCTCCAAGGCGACAGATCTCTTCATTGATTGCCTCCGTGAAATCTTCGTCGTCAAGGTTACGAGACAGCCGGTCTTCAGTCTTGATCAATGCCTGTTCTTCTTTGAGGGTTCTGGCTATGTTGCTTAGTTTTACGTCTTTTGCAGCCTGTATCCCATAGAGCATCTCCTTGACAAGCCCCCTCTTGGCCTTGCTGAATCCCTTCGAGATGATTCCTGAGTATTTCGACAGCTGTCCCTTCAGATTGGCTGCGGTCCTGATGTTTTCGCTCATAGCACCTCCATCTCAGCCACAGATAAGGCTTTCTCTATGATAGAGCATCGAAAACTCAGGAATCTCCATCGCTACAAAAAATTGCTCCACGCAAGATACTGATTTGTCGTTTATCTTTGTGCTTCAATCGGTTAGCTGTTGATGACGCGAAAAAATCAGGAAACTCCAGTATACATTATGTTTCACTCGATAATTTGAGCCAGATATCGGAGCATATTGCTTGCAGATCTGCAAGAGAATCCTTAGTCGCACTTACCTACTTAGGATACAGACAAACGGTTATGATGGTGAGAATAGAACTAAGAACAAGAAAGGACTCCGGCAATTTCTGAACGCCCTAACAACAAAGGGGGAAAGAAGTGTCCCCCCTTTTGTGTTGGATAACCATGCAGAACAACTAATTCAGCTGTGTTTTCGTTCCTCTGCTGCATGAAACTCTATGATCTTTGTTTCTTCAAGCTGCTGCATACGGGTTCTTCCTTCAAGAATACCGCCTTCGACAACCACTAGCTTCAAAGTAGCAATCTCGCCGCTGAGCCGTCCCTTATTCTTGATTTCGACAATCTCTTTAGCCCTTGCATTGCCCTCAACCCTTCCTCCGATAACAATACCCCGGGCAGCAATATCACCTTTTATGTGGGCCTTGTCTCCCAGTACAACCCAGTCAGCAACAATATTTCCTTCAACAATCCCATCGATTCTGAGAGTTCCTTTTGTGCTAATGTCCCCCTTGAACGATGAATTCGCTCCGACGAACGA
Organism: Nitrospiraceae bacterium UBA6905; assembly: GCA_002451165.1. GTDB lineage: Bacteria > Nitrospirota > Thermodesulfovibrionia > Thermodesulfovibrionales > UBA6898 > UBA6898. Next base: position 30,452 of record DKBH01000021.1, on the reverse strand, counting down.
TTCGAGTTTTTCGGTGTTCTTATTAAACATTACGCCCTCCCGTCAAGGTAGCCCGATGGATTCATAGGCTTGCCGTTTTTCCAGACCTCATAATGGACATGCGGTCCGGTAGAGTTTCCAGTAGAACCAACATATCCTATGATATCTCCTCTTCTTACCGTCTGCCCTATCCTCACATGAAGCCGTTGATTATGAGCGTAATAGGTTGAGAAGCCAAATCCATGCTCAATTGCCACGAGGTTACCGCTGCCGCCTGACCGGCCAGCAAAACTGACTACGCCATCAGCCGTTGCCTTAACCGGTCTGCCCGGCTCAGAAGCGATGTCAATGCCGGTATGGAATTGCCGATCGCCACTTCTGGGGTGCTCCCTGTTGCCAAAAAAAGATGTAATATGTCCGCCTATTACAGGCCACCCTTTGGGGATCGAAACATAGCGATCATGCTGCTTTCTTAAATAATCCTTTATTTCACCGACAGTTTCGAAACTCAACTTTATCTCTTTCTTTAGATTTTCAATATCGATAGAACCCGTGTCTGATGTATCAATGTTTTCAAGCACCCTCTCCTTCGATTTGAACGAAAAAAGCCTATGAAACTCTTCCTCAGCTTTTTTTAGTGCTGCTATAGTCGATTTCATTTCAATAAATTCAGCCGAATAATAGTTCAACTTTTGCTTCATATTGTTGTACTCAAATGCATAAATTGCAATGGAAAAAATATAACCTATACCTATACACCATATGACGATTGAGACAAGAATACCTATTGAAGGGACTTTGATGCTGAGAGACTTTCGGTCAGTATGGGGGATAAGCATTATGGTAATCGGCGTGAATGCTTTTTTGAGCAATCTTTTAACCCTGTGCATATTGCACCCCCTTAACGCCTTTTTCAATTCTTCCAATGTGATAGGCGTCATACCCTGCTTTCTTCAACAGATTCATCGTCATATCAGCATCTCCGCTGTCCACGATCATGACAAACCCGATGCCCATATTAAAGGTACGTTTCATGTCATCCTCCGGCACATTGCCCAACTGTTGCATAACGCTAAAGACAGGCGGTACTTGCCAGGCTCTGTCATTCAGTACTGCACCGAGACCTCTCGGTATTACCCTAGGTAGGTTACCAGGGATGCCCCCCCCAGTGATGTGAGCCATACCCTTGACTTTTATGATCTTATTCAATCTATAATAGGCATTGACATAAATCTTTGTCGGCCTCAGTAATTCCTCTCCCAGCGTTCTACCGAATTCCGGAATATATTTAGTGACCTTCATTTTCTTGTAATCGAAGAATATCTTCCTGACAAGCGAATACCCATTGCTGTGAACCCCGTTCGATGCCAGACCTATGACAGCATCTCCCTTCCTGATCCTCTTGCCGTCAATAATCCTGTCCTTGTCCACAACGCCGACGGCGAAACCTGAAAGGTCATACTCACCTTTTTCATAAAAACCAGGCATTTCTGCCGTTTCGCCGCCCACAAGCGCACATCCTGCCTCGCGGCAACCTATAGCTATACCTTTAATGACATCTGCAGCCTTCTCCGATTTCAGTCTGCTCGTGGCAAAATAATCAAGAAAAAACAGGGGCTCAGCGCCGCTCGTCAGAATATCGTTGACACTCATGGCCACAAGATCAATTCCGACGGTGTCGTGCTTGCCGGTCATGAATGCGATCTTCAGCTTTGTGCCTACGCCGTCAGTACCGCTTACCAGAACAGGTTTCCGATATTTCCTGATATCAAGGCTGAAGAGCGCACCAAAAAGGCCAATATCGGTCATCACACCTGGTCTGAAGGTCTTCTTGACAAGTGGTCCAATAAGGTCGACAAACTTGTCGCCCTCATCAATATCAACGCCCGCTTTTTTATAAGTAATCCGTTTCTTCGTCATACTTGTGCTCATTCTACTGGAAGGAATAAACGGTTCGTAAATGTGACACATATTGTGCATAAAGCCTCTTCAAAGGGCAAGATCTTTTTAGTTTTTTATATATGAAAATGTATATTTGGCCGGTTGACCGCAAACCCGCTTATTTTGTTTCTGATACAATACATTTATATGGCATTGATCCTAGTTACAAATGACGATGGGGTACACTCTCCCGGAATTATTGCCCTGTATATGTCCATGAAAAAGATCGGCGATGTCTGCATCGTAGCACCCGACAGGGAAAGAAGCGCTGCGGGCCACTCGCTGACGCTCCATAGGCCGCTGAAGGTAGAAGAAATCCGGGAACAGGTGTTTAGCGTAAATGGTACACCTACGGATTGTGTAACACTAGGTATCAATAAATTGCTGCACCGAAAACCGGACCTCGTCGTGTCAGGAATCAATAAAGGAGCAAATCTCGGAGACGACATTACCTATTCGGGAACGGTATCTGCGGCAATCGAAGGAACGATCTTCGGCGTACCGTCCATTGCGTATTCTCTTATCACTGACAAGCACTATCATTTCGATACGGCGACGTTCTTTGCAACTAAGATAGCGTCATATGTGCTTGAGCACTCCCTTCCCTTTGATACCCTGCTGAACGTAAACTTTCCGAATGTGGAAAGGAATAAGATCAGAGGGATCAAGATCACTCGCCAGGGAAAACGTATCTATGAGAATTCGATCCAGGAGACCTTCAATCCCTGGGGGGAAAAATATTACTGGATCGGCGGTGGCAGGACATTTTGGGAACATGGCGATGAGGCAGACATGGAAGCGGTGCAGGAGAACTACATTTCGATAACGCCGATACATCTCGATCTTACGAATCATAGCGCTCTTTCGTTTCTGAGGGAGCGATGGAACGTGTCTGACATGCTTGAGGTCAGGAATGAATAACTATGATGTAGTCATCGTGGGGTCTGGACCTGCTGGCATCTTTGCGGCTCTTGAATTTCTGAAATCGAAAAAAAATCTCAAAGTACTCCTTATCGAAAAAGGACGTGATATCACGAGCAGGAAGTGCCCTTCGAAGGAACGGAAAATCTCTTGTGCATCCTGTCGCGAATGTCATCTGCTCAGCGGCTGGGGAGGAGCTGGAGCGTACAGCGACGGCAAGTTAAGTCTCTCCCCCGACGTAGGAGGGTTTCTTTCCCGCTACATGGACGCAGACGCTGTTCAGTCACTAATCGATTATGTTGACGGGATCTATATCACTTATGGTGCTCCCGATGAGATATTCGGGGATAATTTAGAGGAGATACAGGGTATCAAGAGCATAGCTTCTAAGAACGATCTTGTGCTGATTCCGTCAAGGATACGACATATAGGAACCGACCGCTGCAGTGTGGTTCTCAGAAATATGAAGGACGAGATCAGCAAAAAGATCGAAATCATCTTCAAGGCAGAAGCCGAACAGATCATCGTCAGGAACGGGAGCTATGCAGGGGTCAAACTTAGGGACGGCAGGATATTCTCTTCTGACTTCTTGGTTCTTGCTCCGGGTCGAGAGGGCTCGAAATGGCTAGAGGAAGAAGTACGGAGACTCGAACTTACCCAGCTCAAGAACCCCGTAGATCTCGGTGTAAGAGTCGAACTGCCGGCTGCGGTGCTCGAACCGCTGACGAGTATCACCTATGAACCCAAACTGATCTTTTATTCCAAGAAGTTTGATGACCGGGTCAGGACATTCTGCGTCAATCCTTACGGAGAAGTTGTAAAGGAATACCTGAAGGGTATATGGACCGTCAACGGGCACAGCTTTACTGACCGGAGGACGAGCAATACGAATTTTGCGCTTCTCGTAAGCACCTATTTCACCGAACCTTTTGACGAGCCCATCTCCTACGGAAGATATATCGCCCAGCTTGCAAACTTCATGGGCAAGGGCGTCATAGTACAGCGACTGGGAGACCTCCATGCGGGCAGACGGTCGACCTATGAACGCATCAGTAAAGGCACCGTCCGCCCATCCCTCGCTGATGCGACGCCGGGCGACCTGAGTTTTGCCCTTCCCTACCGTTATCTTTCTAATATCCTTGAGATGTTGGAAGCGCTCGATAAGATAGCACCAGGTGTTAATTCCCGGAATACGCTGCTTTACGGTGTTGAGGTAAAGTTCTACTCTCTGCAGCTGAAACTCACCAACAGTCTTGAAACTGAGATAAAAAACATCTTTGCGGCAGGCGATGGCCCAGGGGTCAGCAGGGGACTTATCCAGGCCTCAGCATCGGGAGTCGTCGCCGCTCGCGAGATATTGAAGAGGGCCTGAGACCGTGGACCACAAATCCCGACGGGCGTGGATGGTAGAGACGCAACTTATTCCACGTGGCATCAAGGACCAGCGCGTCCTTGCGGCGCTGAGAAAGGTTCCCCGCCATCTCTTTGCCGGGGAATCCAACTTACCTAACGCTTACGACGACATGGCACTCTCTATCGGCGAAGGCCAGACCATATCGCAACCTTATATGGTGGCCATCATGACGGAACTCCTCGAACTCAGCGGTGAGGAAAAAGTTCTCGAGATTGGGACGGGGTCGGGATATCAGGGCGCAATCCTGGCAGAGCTTGCAAAAGAAGTATACACCATCGAGCGGATACCAGTGCTGTCAGAACGGGCGGCATCAATGTTCCTCGCCCTTTCTTATAAGAACATTTATGTAAAAACGGGGGACGGGACCCTCGGCTGGCCACAGGAAGCGCCATTCGACCGTATCATCATAACGGCGGCAGCCCCGAAGATACCCGATCCGCTTCTGGATCAACTTGGCATGAACGGCATCCTTGTCATTCCCGTTGGAAGCAGATTTTCTCAGACCCTGCTGAAGATCAGGATGACCGAAGATGGCATAGTTGAGAAGCACTACACGCCCTGCGTCTTTGTACCGCTCATCGGAAAGTATGGATGGGAAAGAGATACCTCATGATAACGGAGGCATATCTGTGAAAAACCGTTTGTCTATCAACATTATTCAGGGAATCATAGCGGTCATATTGATAGCCGGCTGCGGAAACTTCATGGCTACACCGATAAAGAAGATTCTAGATAATCCGCGCGGCTACAGCGGCAGAACCGTCAGGATCGCAGGTGAGGTCACGGAGACCTTCAGTTTCTTTTTCATCAAGTACTTCACTGTAAAGGATAGATCAGGAGAGATAACCGTTATCACGACAAAACCGCTCCCGCAGAGAGGTTCGAGGGTCTCGATAAAAGGCACCGTTCAGGAGGCCTTCTCTCTTGGTGATAAGCAGCTTATAGTTATTGTGGAGCCCAGCGAAGCTAAGGCCGGGTAGCAGTTCTTCATAGTGCTCCCGCTCCGCCGCTTCCTGATAATCTGCATCCGGTGAAAATCACAGCCGATTGCTTTTGCCAGCGCAAAGGCCAGCATCGTCTTGCCAACAACCGGGACATCCTCGATTAGATACCCTTAGCGAGGGGTGTTACAATAGCCATCTTGATCACGTTCTGCTTGCTCCTGATCAGTACATCAACAGCCTGCCAAAGCTCCCGGATGGCTGCACCTTGCATATGCTCTTGTGAGGAATTGTGAGCTTGCATGTAATAATATTTCCCCTGCGCGCATTGGCGTTGAATCCGAAGTCTTCGACCTGCATCTCTGCTCATCGTCGTGTCAGCCTGGCACGTTTGGAGCAGATAAATTCCTTGACACTGACCCGGTAAACTTTTATCTTACCTCATCATGAAAAAACCCTGGTCGGGCAGATTTGCATACAAGACATCTAGTGCTGCAGAGTCATTCACTGAGTCTATCTCGTTTGACCGGAAGCTTTGGAAGCACGATATCGCAGGCAGTATCGCACATGCGAAAATGCTGGCACGACAGCGCATCATTACAGCAAAGGAATCTCAGGATATCATCGACGGGCTGACAGAAATAGCGGAAGTCATCAGAAGCGAAAAATTCATCTTTTCGCCCGATCTTGAGGATATCCATATGCATATCGAATCCTCGCTCACGCAACAGATCGGCGATCCGGGCAGGAAACTTCATACCGCCCGTTCACGCAACGACCAGGTGGCACTCGACCTCAGGCTCTATCTCCGGGAGCAGATACAGCATATCAGTTCCCTTATCCGCAAGCTTCAGAAAACGTTTATCGTGATCGCTGAGCGGCATCAGGATACGCTCATGCCCGGCTACACGCATCTTCAGCGGGCCCAGCCTGTTCTTCTATCACATCATCTCCTCGCCTATGTGGAAATGTTCCAGAGAGACCATGAACGCCTGCGCAACTGCCTGCTGAGGACCGAGAGTTGTCCTCTCGGTGCCTGTGCTCTCGCGGGAACATCTCTTCCCATCGACCGGGTATATACCGCAAAACTTCTCGGCTTCAGCAGGGTCGCCGGCAACAGCATTGACGCAGTATCCGACAGGGACTTCGCGCTTGAATTTCTTTCCTGTGCCGCAATCACCATGATGCACCTTTCACGTCTTGCAGAGGAACTAATCCTTTGGTCAACAGAAGAATTCGGGTTTTTGGAGATCTCCGACAGGTTCACCACAGGATCAAGCATAATGCCTCAGAAGAAGAACCCTGATGTTGCTGAACTCATGAGGGGAAAAACCGGAAGGGTCTATGGCAATCTCATGGCTCTTCTTACTCTGATGAAAGGTCTGCCGCTATCGTACAACCGCGATATGCAGGAGGACAAGCTGCCAGTCTTCGATTCTGTGGAGACGCTCACAGCCTGTCTCGCGGTGTTGGTGGAAATGTTGCCGGAAGCGAAGTTCAACACCCGACGGCTTCGGGAAGCAGCAGCCGGCGGCTACGCCACTGCTACGGATATCGCGGAATATCTCGTCAGGAAAGGGGTCCCATTCAGGTCCGCCCACGAAATAACGGGAAAAATCGTACTGTCCTGCATTTCGCGAAACATCCCTCTGACCAGTCTATCCCTCCGGGAACTGAGAAATTTTTCTTCCGCCATCGATAAGGATGTCCGTGCAATTCTCGATCCGGAAGTATCCGTGAAGACTCGATCTTCCTTTGGCGGAACTGCGCCGTCAGAGGTGAAGCGTCAGATTAGGCATTACCGGAAGCTTCTAAAATGAGGAGCACGGTCAGAAAGCTTTCCCTGCTCATCGGTACCCTCTTCATCCTGCCCTTCGTCGTTCTTGTCGCGTGCGGCAAAAAGGGGCCGCCAACGCTAACGTCCTTCGAGAAACCCGAGGCCCCTTTTTCGGTCACTGCATTACATCGCGGAGGAGCCATAATACTTCGATGGAATTATCCGCGCAGGCAGGAGGACAGCATTGCTGAATTCATCATCCTCCGCTCGAGCGGGACCGATTTTGAGAAGCGTTCTCATCTGGAGAAGGATAAGAGAATATTCGTTGACCAGGATATTACGACCGGTATTACTTACCGCTATAGGGTTGTTGCGCAGAATTCTCGCGGTGTATACAGCGACGGCTCCCCCGAGGTCATAGCAGCGCCGGCCCCGGTGCCGCCTCCCCCTGCAAAACTTTCCTATACAATCCAGGGAGACCGCATAATTCTGACCTGGAAACCCCATAGCAGCGGGGACAAATTCAATATCTATAAGAGCCGGGAAAAAGGAGTCTATGGTCTCACGCCGTTGAACCCAACTCCACTCTCCGAGTCTGTCTTCTCGGACACCTTTTCAGTACAGAGCATCGAATATTATACCGTGAGAAGTCTTACCGGGACCGATATTCGAGACGAAGGAGCGGCCTCGGAAGAACTGGTCTTCGACCCTGCTGACCTCGTACCATCTCGACCGGTAGATATACAAGCCTATCCCTCGTCTGACAGGATATTTCTCTCATGGTCCGAACCTCCGGAATCGTGGGTCACGGGCTACCGGATATATAAAAGGATTTCCGGACCCGATTATCTTCTAGTTGGAGAGACTCAAATACCTGCCTTTGTGGACATCGCCAGTCCCTTCGTGCGCAGGGATTACCGCGTCACCGCCGTCGGTCCCGCAAAAGAAGGACCGCCAGCAGAGATAAGCAATGTCATGTTTACACCGCAGCGATGATTTGACTTGAGCGCGCTTTTTCATTAGGCTATTGATCCTATGATTCATTACCGCCAGAGCTTGAGAATATGAAAGAAAAGATACTCCGGGAGTTCAGGGACAGCATCGAGGTCAAGGAGAAGTTCGTTCAGGGCCACATCGATACGATCGTTGAGGTCGCTAAGGTGATTGCGGCCGCCTTTAATGATGGCAACAAGGTTATACTCTTCGGAAACGGTGGAAGCGCAACCGATGCTTCGCATATCGCTGCAGAATTCGTAAACCGTTTTAAGCGCGAACGTCCTGGTCTGCCAGCCATTTCCCTTGCCACCGACATGGCGGTGATCACGTCGATAGCGAACGACTATGACTACGGAGAGATTTTTGCGCGGCAGCTGAAATCCCTCGGTACTGAGGGAGATGTAGCCATTGCACTCAGCACCAGCGGTCAGTCACCCAATATCCTCAAAGCCCTTGAGGTGGCCAAGAAAAAAAAGCTCAAGACCGTCTTTCTTACGGGTGTAAAGGGAGAAAAAGCAGCGGCCAAGGCGACCTTTTCCTTTGTAGTCCCTTCGGACAACACACCAAGGATACAGGAGACGCATATTACGCTTGGCCATGTGCTCTGTCTTATGGTGGAGGAGATCCTTTTTGAGCATCCGCGAAAAAAATAGTCCTGCGTGAAGATCCTCGGCATAGACCCCGGGAGCATCAGATGCGGTTACGGTCTCATCAGATTGCAGAACCGCGGCATGCAATATATAACATCGGGCACGATATCGCCTGCCCAGTCCCGGCCAGTACATGAGCGCCTCCGGTACATCTATGAAGCAATCACCGGGATCATCCGAACGCACGACCCTGATCATATCGTGGTTGAGAAAATCTTTTTCGCGAAGAGCGTGCGTGCCGCTATAAGCCTCGGATATGCCCGCGCCGTTGTTCTCCTTGCCGCTGCATCAGAGGGCATAAATTTGCAAGAACGGAGCGCTCTTGAAGTAAAAAAGTCCGTTGTCGGCTACGGTAAGGCGGAAAAACAGCAGGTGGAAAAAATGGTCAGACTGCTCCTTAACCTAAAAGGCGAGCTTTCACCTGACAGCGCCGATGCTCTCGCCCTTGCCCTGTGTTACGCAAATGCGATAAAATTCAACAATGCTCTTAACAATGGCAATTCCTGAACTTCCATGCAATTTATCAGTCCCCTTGCTTTTATTACTCGAAAATAAGGAAATGTACACGTGATCGGCTCTCTCAGAGGCAGATTGCTTTCGAAGAAGCCGGACAACATTCTTGTCGAGGCATGCGGTGTCGGTTACCATGTGCATGTCCCGTTGACCCTCCTTTCCGAGATGCCGCGGGAGGGGGAGGAGATCTTCCTGCATGTTCATACCCATGTTCGGGATGACGCGCTGCAGCTTTATGGTTTTGGGGCAGAGGAAGAGAAACGGATTTTCACTACGCTTCTGGGCATTAGCGGAATCGGTCCCAAGATGGCCTTGAACGTGCTTTCCGGCCTCTCCCTCGCTGAGTTCCACGCAGCACTCGAAACCGAGGACGTTGCCATGCTCTGCAGAGTGCCCGGCCTCGGCAAGAAAACTGCTCATCGCCTTATCCTCGAACTCCGGGAAAAGCTCCCTTCGGGTTACGGTTCGGCGGATCGCGTGTTTAACGACGCTCTTTCTGCACTTATGAATCTGGGATATAAGAAGAACGTTGCACAGGGGTTCCTTGAACAGGTATACAGCCAGGGTCAGACGGACATTGAGACTCTTATCAGGGAAGCACTGAAGCTCATGTCAGAGAAGAAGCATGGATGAACATATGATAGACAGACCGGAGACAGCCGGCAGACTCGTCAGTCCGGGAGCTGCCGACGATGATACTACTCTTGACATCAACCTCAGGCCAGGATCACTCGGGGATTTTGTCGGGCAAGACAAGCTTAAGGAAAATCTGAAGATATTTATCGCTGCTGCAAACCAGCGCAAGGAGCCTCTCGACCATTTGCTCTTCAGCGGACCACCCGGTCTCGGCAAAACGACCCTTGCACATATCATCTCCAATGAGCTGATGGTGAACATAAAATCCACATCCGGTCCTATGCTTGAACGTCCCGGAGACCTTGCCGCCATCCTCACCAATCTTTCGGAACGCGACATTCTCTTCATAGATGAAATACATCGTCTCCCCCGCATCGTGGAGGAAGTCCTCTACCCTGCCATGGAAGACTACCAGCTCGATATCATCATCGGACAGGGACCCAATGCACGGACGCTCAAGCTCAACCTTCCCAAGTTCACCCTGATCGGTGCGACGACCAGAACCGGCCTGCTCACCTCGCCGCTCAGGGACCGTTTCGGCATCGTCAACAGGCTCAGCTTCTATGCCTGCGAGGAGCTCGAAAAGATTATTTCACGCTCTGCTGCAATTCTTAAGGTCTCGATCGAAAAAGATGCCGCAGTTGAAATTGCAAAGCGTTCCCGCGGCACGCCGCGTATTGCGAACAGACTGCTCAAGCGTATCCGGGACTTTGCCCAGGTGTTGGGCGATGGAAAGATCAATCTCGCCATAACGAGAAGTTCTCTGGTCTCTCTTGAAGTCGACGAGCGGGGCCTGGACGATATGGACCGAAAGCTGCTGCTGACCCTCATTGAAAAATTCGGTGGCGGACCTGCAGGGATCGATACAATAGCCGCATCACTGAGAGAGGACAGAGAGACGATCGAGGATGTTTACGAACCATACCTGCTCCAGGAAGGTCTTCTTGAGAGGACCCCGCGCGGCAGAATTGCAACGCGGAATGCGTTCACTCATCTCGGCAGGGACATCCCGCAAGGATTATTCTGACCTCGGCATAGCGTGATGAAACTTCTGATGCACATCTGCTGCGCGAACTGCTGCGCCCACCCTTTGCAGTCTCTCCTTCTCAACGGGATTGATGTCCGCGGGTACTGGTTCAATCCGAACATCCACCCCTATACCGAGTATACAGCAAGACTCGGAGCGCTCATAACCCTGGAGAAGATCTGGAACATTGATGTCGCCTATGACGATGACTATGCACTTGATGCCTTCCTTTCGTCCGTTACCGGTTTGGGAGGGGAACGCTGTGCGGTCTGTTACCGTTTGCGGCTCGACAGGACAGCCCGAGCTGCAAAACGAATGCATCTTGACGGGTTCACGACTTCATTGCTTGCAAGTCCTTATCAGAAATTTGCTATGATACAAACTGTTGGCCGGGAGACGGCAAAACGGCACGGCATTGCGTTCCATGCTACCGATTTCAGAGCGGGATGGAGGACGGCGCAGGGCCTCGCGCGGGAACTCGGGCTATACCGGCAGAAATATTGCGGCTGCATTTATTCGGAAATGGAGCGCTATGCGATGGGAGAAAAGCCGAAAAAAACATGATCATGGTGGATGACGGCATGCAGCACATCGGCAGAATACTGCTTTTGATAGGGATCATCATAGCTGTTATAGGCGGCATCATTCTGATCGCCGGCAGGATCCCCGGAATAGGCAGACTGCCGGGCGATATCGTTATCCAAAAGAAAAACTTTACCTTCTATTTTCCCTTGGCTACCAGCATCATTATTAGCATCATTCTTTCCCTCCTCTTCTGGCTTCTGGGCAGGAGATAGCTGTGCGCATTGGTTCGTCCGTCCTGCTGTTCATGGTGCTGCTCTGTACCCCTGTAGCTGCGGGTACGACTATTAAGGTCCTCATTCTTGACGATGTATTCCAGAGCATTCCTGCAAGAGACGAGAGGATTGAACGGATGGGCAAACTTAAAGGAGACCTCCTGGTCAATGGTACGCACTATCCCGGAGATATTGAGATATGGAAAGGCACCAACGGCCTCTTTCTCATCAATGAGCTATCGCTCGAGGAGTATATCAAGAACGTGGTAAGTGCAGAAGTGGGAGCGGACTGGGATATGGAAGCGCTCAAGGTTCAGGCGGTCATATCGCGCACCTATGCCATTTTTCAGAAGCTCCAGAACAGTAACCCTAACTATGACATTACATCCTCCGTACTGCATCAAGTATATAAAGGCGCCAGTGATAACGCCCGTATAAGCTATGCGGTCATGGATACAGAAGGGGAAGTGCTCACCTATAACGGAAAGCTCATTGAAGCGTTCTATCACTCCACCTCAGGGGGCATGACGGAGTCGGCCGAAGAGGTCTTCGGCAAAAGCTATCCCTACCTTAAACCGGTTACGGGAAGCTGTGAGACGTCACCCTACTGGATATGGGAGAGAAGGATACCCGTTGAGGAATTTGAAAAGGCGCTCAATGTAATGGGTATACGTGATATAAGAATCTCTTCATATACAGCGACCAAGAGAGTCAAGACCCTTGATGTGGTCCATAGCGGCGGCACCACCACCGTTAAGACCACGGATCTCAGGAAGCTGTTGGGCTGGAGCAGACTTCCGAGTACGAACTTCTCGCTCAGCCATGACGCGGGAACTTTTGTCTTGGACGGGAAAGGCTACGGACATGGTGTCGGTCTTTGCCAGTGGAGTGCGCTCGAGATGGCGAAGAGTGGCATGAATTATCGCGATATCCTTGCATACTTCTATCCAGGTACGGTCATCCAGAGCTATGAGAACCGCTGATTATGATTTTTCGCTTCCCCACTCACTGATAGCGGCGCGACCTGCGGAGAAACGGGACGGTTCACGCCTCCTCGTTCTTCATAAAGGCGGAGATATAGAACACCGGAGCTTCTCCGATCTTCCGGCATATCTGGTTCCGGGAGATCTGCTCATCCTGAATAACACCAAGGTCTTTCCTGCCCGCATACTAGCCAGAAAACCTTCCGGGGGAAAACTCGCGTTTCTGCTGGTTGCCAAAAATCCTGACGGCTCCTGGAAAGTATTGTCTCGGGAACATTACACGGGGGCATTGACCATTGCTGGACAGTTTTGCGTTCACATGACCGGAGGGAAGATAGTCAGATTCCCCGACGATATCGATCATAACACGATCATGTGGAAGCATGGACATATGCCGTTGCCGCCTTATATCAAGCGAAAAGCCGACGATGAAGACATGCACCGTTATCAGACCGTCTATGCAGAGGTAGAAGGGTCCATTGCGGCTCCGACCGCGGGCTTCCACTTTACACACGAACTCCTCGATGTTATACGTAAGCGGTCCGTTCAGGTACATATGATCACGCTTCATGTCGGTACCGGAACCTTTCGTCCGGTGACAGCAGAGCGGATAGAAGACCACATCATGGATACTGAGCAGTTTGAGATTCCTGCAGCGGTAATCGCAGCCTTCAAGGAAGCGAAACAGAGCGGCGGAAGGGTAATAACTGTCGGCACAACGACCACGCGAACACTCGAAGGATATTTCTCCGGAAGGTGTTCATGCCGGTCGCTGAATGAAACCGTCACCGGATCAACGGATATTTTCATTCATGAAGGATACCGGTTCAGGGCAGCGGATGTTCTTATTACCAATTTCCATCTTCCACAGTCAACGCCGCTCATGCTCACCGCGGCGTTTGCGGGGCGGAAAAAGCTGCTTCATGCTTACCTGGAAGCCATTAATCGAGGATATAGATTTTTTTCCTATGGGGATGCTATGCTTGTTTTATGAATGAAGGTTTGTTTCCAGAAGGGCCTTCCGGACTCCTTCTCGGCAGAGCATTCATTATCGTCTTGGTAATTGTCTTTTCCGGCCTGAGCTTTACCTTGGGGTATTTTGTCGGCAAGAATACCGTCGACCGTCAGGTGGCTTCTCCGCTGCAGGCTGCTGAAGGAACTACACAGCAGAACCTTCCGGAACCGCTATCTGCCCCGCGCGTTCAGAAGGAGGAAATCGCGCGAACAGGCTCTTCGCAATACACCGTCGAGGAGATATCCGCAGAAACCGTGGAGCCTCTTGATGCTCGGGACCGGCAGAACCGTAACAGGCCTGCGGCTGTATCGTCGCAGCAACAAGAACTTGTAACACCGTCAAAAAACGAAGGTAAGGTTACTTCGCGTAGTGGCTCGAAAAAGACGTCTGGCGCATCCCCGCAGGAGGCGGCGGCAGATGAAAAAGACAGACAGTATACGGTTCAGATCGGCGCATTCAACAGCGCTGCAGATGCGAACCAATTGAAAGTCTCTTTTGAGAAAAAAGGATACAAGCCATACATTACATCGGCAAAAGACGAGAAGGGGCACAACATATATAAAGTTAAAACAGGAGAGTTCAAAGACAAAAAAAATGCCGATGTGCTCGCCCTGAAACTCAAGAAGACGGAGGGACTGCACGCGTACGTCACGACCCGTGCGGAATAAGGAGCGCCTACGAACACCGTAGAGATAGCATTTGACAGTGAACGGGAACTGCCCATCCTCTTCACCAGTATAGAAAAGAACCTGAAGCTCATCGAAGAGTCACTCGGCATTTCTGCCAGTTATCGGGGCGACAGGATATTTCTTAAGGGTGATGATGCGCGAGTCCGGACAGCTGAGTCGCTTATCCGGGATCTGAGGGAGATTAGTGCACAGGGATATAATCTGCGACCCGAGGACATCCGGTTTGCTGTCAGAGCCATATCCGAGGGAGAAGCGCTGTCCTTGAAGGACCTCTTCACCAAGAACGTGCCCGTTTCTTCCAAGCGTCGCTTTATCATCCCGAAAACGGACAACCAGAAGCGCTATCTTGACGCTATCCGCAATCATGACATCGTGTTCGGCATCGGCCCGGCCGGGACCGGCAAGACCTATCTTGCGATGGCGATGGCGGTAAATACCTTTCTGAAGAAGCAGGTCAGCAGAATTGTTCTTGCCCGACCCGCCATCGAGGCCGGCGAAAAGCTCGGCTTTCTGCCCGGCGATATTCAGGAGAAGGTGAACCCCTACCTCCGGCCGCTCTATGATGCTCTCTATGATATGATGGAAGCGGAAAAATCACTTAAAATGATTGAACGCGGCGTGATCGAGATCGCACCGTTGGCCTTTATGAGAGGCCGTACCCTAAATGATGCCTTTGTCATTCTGGACGAGGCCCAAAACACTACGACCGAGCAGATGAAGATGTTTCTGACGCGTCTGGGCTTCAACTCAAAGGCGGTCATAACCGGCGACGTCACCCAGATTGACCTGCCCACCGGCAGGCCGTCGGGGCTGGTCGAAGTGATCCGCATTCTTGAGGGCATCGAAGGCATAACCTTCGTCAATTTCTCGAAACGCGATGTTGTTCGGCACAAACTCGTACAGGAGATCATTAAGGCATACGAACGTCATGAAAACAGAACTACCGAAACCTAAGACCGAGTCGGCTGCGAAGTCCGATTGGCTCGTGATCACATATATTGCAGTCGTGTCGGTCATTACGTCGCTGCTGCTTACGGCCGACGCAACGCCGTCACGTTTCGTCGGCGGCATGCTCGTCTCGTTCGTCCTCCTCTTCGTCCTTTATCGCGACATTATGCGGTACAAGCCGGCCTATGTGAACAATCGCAGCATGCTTCTTCTGCTCGGCATCATGATCGTTGGTACGCTTCTGATCAGTCGGATCTCGGCATATGCCTTGACCGGACTGATGAAGGGACTGGGTGCGGCGGATTTACGGGTGGTGGTGTACGGCGTCCCGATCGCGGCCGGAGCGATGCTGGTTACGCTGCTCTTCGATTTCCATACGGCGATCACCTTTTCATTTACCGTAAGTCTCCTGTCGGGCTACTGGCTATGGGACGCGTTCTTCCCGATCTATACTTTTGTTGGAAGCCTTACGGCCGCATTCAGCGTCATCCGATGCAAGAAGCGTACCGCCCTGCTCCGCGGAGGGCTCTTCGTTATTCTCGTTAACATGTGCCTCGTCGTGATTCTTCTCATCTCGCAGGAAGAACTTTTCACGGACATTGCACCGACAGCAATAGCATTGGCCGCCTTTTCCGGGGTCACGGTATCCGCTCTCGTATCGCTCCTCCTGCCACTTCTGGAATACGCATTTAAGATCACGACGGACATCAGCCTGCTCGAACTTCTCGATCTTAACCAGCCGCTCATGAAGATGTTGATGATCAATGCGCCCGGAACATATCATCACAGTGTGATCGTCGGCAACCTCGTCGAGTCCGCAGCAGAAGCGATCGGCGTCAATCCGCTGCTTGCCCGGGTAAGCTCGTATTATCACGACATCGGGAAGGCGAAGATGCCCGATTATTTTGTGGAAAACCAGAGCGGCGCACCAAGCAGACACGAAAAGCTCACGCCGCACATGAGCAGCATGATTATCATCAGTCATGTGAAGGAAGGTGTAGAACTCGCCCGGCAGTATAAACTGCCGCAGACGATCATCGACATCATTAAACAGCATCACGGCACCGCACTGATCAGCTTTTTTTATCAGAAGGCAAAAGATATGCTCCACGACGCTATACCCGCTGAAGACGAATACAAGTACCCTGGGCCTAAACCGCAGACGCGCGTTGCCGCGTTGGTGATGATGGCCGATGCTGTAGAGGCGTCATCCAAGGTGCTGAACGATCCGACACCGGCCCGGATTGCGGCACTGGTGGAAAAAATCATCAATCATATCTTCCTGGAAGGTCAGCTCGACGACTGCGAGCTGACGCTCAAAGATATCTCGGAAATCAAGAAGCACTTCATTTATATCCTTACCGGTATCTTGCATAAAAGGATCGACTATCCCGGATTCGACTTCAGCAATGGTAATTCGCATACAGAATCTGCAAAGATCGAAAAGACTAGATCTGCGTAGGGTCCGAAAGGACTTCGCTACGGTAGCTGCACTGCTCCTGCTTGAAGATGCCGAAGTCAGTATCGTATTCGCCGGAAGCGCGAGGGTGAAGTCACTGAATGCCCGTTATCGCGGTATTCCTAGGGATACAGATGTACTTTCCTTCCCGATGGATACGCCGTCGGGACGATCCTCTGCTACCGCTCATTCCATGCCGCTGCTGCTGGGAGATATTGTCATTTCGATTCCGCGGGCGGCGCTTCAAGCAGAAGCATGCCGTGTCTCCCTCCATGAAGAGATCCTTAGACTGTTGACACACGGTCTGCTGCATCTCCTTGGCTATGACCATGAAAAAGGACGACACCGGAAGTCGCTCATGAAAAGAAAGGAACAGGAGCTGCGCAATGCCCTTCAGGAAATGGCTTAAGAGCACAAATTATGCCATAGAGGGTATTCTCCACGGGACCAAGACGCAGCGGCATCTGCGGTATCATTTCCTGTCTGCCGCAGCAGTGCTTTTTTTTAGTTATATGGTCGGCGTCTCAAACGAAGAACTCATCATCATCGCTCTTGCGGTCATTCTGGTCCTCGGGGCCGAGATGATGAACAGCGCGATAGAGGCGGTCGTCGACCTGATTTCACCGGACTATTCCGAAAAGGCTCGCATCGCCAAGGACATCGCTGCTGGCGCTGTTCTCATTACCGCCTTCGGCGCTGCGCTCCTTGGTTATGTGGTACTGTTCCCCTATGTAAAGTCGATCTTCATCGAAGGTTTCCATATCGCCAAGCACTCGAAAGAGGAAATTTCACTGATCGCGTTCATCCTTGTCGTGATTGCCGTAATCATTACCAAGGCGTATTTCGGCAAGGGGCTGCCGTTGAGCGGCGGAATGCCGAGCGGCCACTCAGCGCTCGCCTTCTCGGTCTGGGTCTCGGTGACGTTTATTACGGAGAACGTCTTCATTTCCATGCTCTGCTTTCTTCTTGCGGTCTGGATAGCCCAGAGCAGAATAGCCGTGCGGACGCATACCGTTTGGGAAGTTATTCTCGGTGCTGTTATGGGGGCAACAGTCACGTTTCTGCTGTTTCGGCTTTTCTACTGACACAGAGATGTCATTCCATCTTTAGCTTATCCTGATCCTGGCATTGCGATGTCCCTGCTGATCGCTATCACCTCCATTACATGCAGCGGAACGGTGAGACGGTCAGGATCTGCCCCGTATTATCTCGTGAGGAAGGGCGACGATGAACGCTGTACCATCAGACGATGATTCTGCCCTGATCGATCCCCCATGCGAAACGATGATCTTATGGACGATTGCAAGACCAAGCCCCGTACCGCGCTCCTTTGTCGTATAGAAAGGAAGGAATATACGGTCTCTGATGTTTTCCGGTATGCCATGTCCGGTATCTGTCATACAGAGGAGAGCGTTCGGCCCGTTCATGGAACATGAGATGCTGATCTCTCCGCCGTCAGGCATGGCCTCAACAGCGTTTACGAGCAGATTCGTCAATGCCTGTCTGAGCAGGATCTCGTCGCCCCGGATGACCGGAAGGCACGATACATCGGCCGAAAAAACGATCTTTTGCGCAGCGTCATCGAGCATTTCGCTGCAGCTTTTTACCAGAGCCGCAAGATCGACATTTCCCAAAACCGGGTCTGCAGGGTGGGCAAAGGTAAGAAAGTCGGTTATGATCCTGTTCATGACATCGATCTCCCCGTTGATCGCCAAGACCGCGGGCTTCAGCGCATCACCGACCTTCCGTGAAAGGATCTTGGTGTAACCTGATATGACCCCCATGGGATTTCGCAATTCATGTGCAATGCCGGCGGACATCTCGCCCAGTGTCGAGAGTCTGTCCCGCAGCTCCCTCTGCGACTGAAACGCCTTGAGCTCCGTAAGATCGGTAAACACGAGGAGCTGGCCAATAACGGTGTTATTACTGTCTTTGAGCGGAGAAAGTGAAAGCCCGATCCACAGTCTCTTGCCGCTGCTGTCTGTATAAGCGGTCTCCCCCCTCCCCATGACCTTTCGCTCGGCAATCATATCACGGAGAGGGCTTTGAAATATCTCCGCATAATCCCTGCCGATAACCTCCTCCCGAAGACCGAGGATCTTCAGAGCAGCGGCATTCATCCGGGTAATCCTAAGATCCTGGTCAAAGCTCACCAGTCCACTCGGCACTGATTGAAAGATGTTCTCATTGTAGACCTCAATGGACGATGCACGTTCCTCTGCCCTGCTTTTCAGGCTTTCAAGCTCCCGCTCCTTTTCCTTAAGCCTTGAGACCAACTCATGAAATGTATCAACAACAAACCCGACCTGCGACGTATCTCTGTCATCCTGTTCTGTTTTTTTTCTACGGTAACCATGAATGTTCCTGATAATGACGAAGAGAATAAGCAAAACCAGAAGGATGATAGCGGTTGTCAACAGTAACTGGATCTGTTGCATGTTCATGGCAGATATCTCACCAAAATCGCCTCGGCATCATCCCCGAAAAAGATACCAGAATATGATCTCCTGCCCGAAGGCCAGGGAGACTGCGGCTCCTGCTGCGAGGAACGGCCCGAAAGGGATAAGGCTCCCCCGCTCCCTTCCGGCAAAGATCATCATGAGAACACCGACAACCGAGCCCAGAAGGCTACCGAGAAACGTTGTCAGAATGACGCCCTTCCAGCCGATAAATCCTCCGACCATGGTCATCATCTTTATGTCACCGCCACCCATGGCCTCCTTTTTGAACACCTTCTCACCGGCTGCAGCCACGAGATAAAAAAAGAAAAAACCTGTGGCTGCGCCAATGAGAGAATTCCTCCATCCCAGTGACGCCGCCCTGAGGAAAGGGTCCGGCAAAAGCAGCGACCCCGCAAGAAGTCCGATCGGAATACCAGGAAGCGTGATTCGGTCAGGGATGATCTGGAATTCGATATCTATGAATGTAATAACGATCAGTCCCGAGCAAAACAGAGCATAGGCCAGAAACGGCCACCCTAGACCAAACCGCCACAAGAGTACTACATAGCAGACAGCATTCAAAATCTCGACGAGGGGATACCGAAGCGGTATCCGCGCCCGGCAGTTCCTGCACGCGCCTCCCAGCAAAAGAAAACTCAGTACGGGAATATTATCCCATGGCATGATAGGCTTGTTGCAAGAAGAACACCGCGAGGAAGGCCAAACAATCGAAATGCCCCGGGGCATCCGATAGATGCAGACATTTAAAAATGACCCGATAAGCGCGCCGAAGATAACAACGATTGCGTACAAAGCACTTATTCCGTTACCCTGCCGATATCAGATGCCTTAGCGCGCGTTGCTTCCATGCTCTCCTCAAGCTTCGCGATCTCACTGAGAGCATCTGCGATCACCGTATCTTTCAGTATGTTCTTATCGTGATGTCCCCTGAGTTCCATGACCCGTTCACCGATCTTTTTCAGCAATTCCTCCCGGGTCTTGCGCATTCTGTTGGAATCGTAGAGTAACCTGAATATGGAAATCTCGATCTTCAGGCGCTCGGCAAAAAGACGTGCAAACCATCGCACCTTTTCCATGCCTTTTTTGAAATCTTCGAATATCTTTCTCATTTCCTGCCTCCATTACCTTGTCTGAAGATATCGGCCTTTTCATTCCAGAATACATCAACCTGTTCTTTTAGAAAAGCAAATTTTCTCAGTACTTCATCGTGCGCAATGAGATCAGACGCTTCCCGTCTTGCCAACTCAAGGATTATAGCATCCTTCACGAGATCCGCATTCTTCAGTTCCGGCAGCCCTGCCTGACGGGTTCCCAGAAACTCACCGGGACCTCTCATGCTGAGGTCCTCCTCGGCGATTCTGAATCCGTCGTTCGTCTCGACCATGACGCTGAGCCTGCGTCCTGCGTCCTCGCCTATTGGTGGATAAGCGATTAAAATACAGCATGCACTGTCGGTTCCCCGCCCAACCCTCCCTCTCAGTTGGTGCAGTTGACTGAGGCCGAATCGCTCAGCATGGACAATAAGCATCACCGTCGCATTCGGCACATCGACTCCCACCTCTATCACCGTCGTGCTGACAAGGATATCGATGTTCCCGCTCCTGAAACGCTCCATCACCTGCTCGCGATCTTCCGGTCGCATCCGCCCGTGCAGCAATCCGATCCGGTATTCCGGGAATTTTTTTTCAAATGCCTCTTTTCCCTGCAGGGCAGACCTCAATCCCGAAGTCTCAGTATCCTCAATTGCCGGATATACAACATACACCTGCCGTCCCCTATGGATCTCCTGCTTCAGGATAGCGACTATCTCCTCCTTGCGATCAGCTGCAACCCATGTTGTAGCAATCGGTTTCCTGCCGGACGGTCGTTCCCGTATCACGGAATAGTCAAGGTCGCCATACAAGGTAAGAGCAAGAGATCGTGGTATCGGCGTAGCCGTCATCACCAGGACATCAGGATTCATCCCTTTTTTTCTGAGCAGGGCTCTCTGCATAACGCCAAACTTATGCTGCTCATCAATCACCGCCAGACCCAGTCTCCGAAATGTCAGCCGCTTCTGGATAAGCGCATGGGTACCCACGGTGATATCAGCCGTGCATTCGCCGGAATGGCCCCCTGTCCGAGCGCCGGAACTGCTGGAACGGAGATCGCCGGAAAGACCAAGCTGTTCAATGAACGGGCGAATATTCAGATAATGCTGTTCAGCAAGGGTCTCAGTAGGTGCCATAAGCGCTGCCTGATAACCGCATTCCACAGCATCCAGCATGGCTGCAAGAGCGACCACCGTTTTACCGCATCCTACATCTCCCTGGAGCAGGCGGTGCATGGGATAGGGCTGTTGCATATCGCTGCTGATCTGCTCCATCACCTGTTGCTGAGCTGTAGTGAGCGAAAAGGGCAGCAATCTCAGAAGCTTTTCTTTCAGACGTCCCACGGGACGAAAACTGATGCCACGTCCCTTTTTGCGACTCTTCTTGAGCATGGCAAGACCCAGGGCAACAAAGAAGAGCTCGTCGAATGCCAGCCTGCGGTGATACCGGCTCTGCCCACCGTTAAGGTCGTGCATATGTGCGGCGCTCAAAGGGAAGTGCAGTTCGCGCAGACTTTCGGCAAGTGCCGGCAGTGCATTGCGCTCTCTGATCTGTATCGGCACCACGTCCTCCAGTGCAGCTGCGTGCTCCTGTACAAGCGTGAACATGACCTTCCTGAATTGTTTCTGGCTGATTCCCTCGGTGACCCGATAGACCGGCACGACTCGACTGGTGTGGATCCAGCAATCCGCATCATCACTAATAATTTCATACTCAGGGTTCTCCATCTCCAACGCCATACCGCTGCCGTTTTCCTTTACCCTGCCGTGTACGATCATGGTGCAGCCAAGAACAACGTGCTTCTGCATAAAGGGCTGATTGAACCATTTGACCTTTAGATAATGCCCATCATCGTGAAGAACAGCTTCAAAGATCATCAACTTCCTTCCCCGACGTCTTACGACATTGCAGGCAACGACCTTTCCCCGTGCGGTACGGATGTCCCCAGGTCGGATTTCAGATATAGGAATAATGTGTGAACGGTCTTCGTAACGAAAAGGCAAATAGGTAAGGGCATCCCTAATCGTGAGGATACCGAGCTTCGCCAGGAGCCGGGCCCGCTGAGGCCCGACCCCCCTGACCTGCTGAATGGAAAGGTCTGTACTACTGCTCTTCATTAACAGGTGGTGTATCCGGTTGAGGCGCTTCCTTTCGCATAGAGTCCTCAAGCGCCCTGTCTGTCTCCTCCATCCGTATCTTCGAATATTCCGTATCACTGATAATATCGATATCCCAGCCGGTGAGCTTCATGGCAAGTCTGACATTCTGTCCTTTCTTGCCGATTGCGAGAGAAAGCTGCTGGTCGTTTACCACAACCATGGCCGTTTTGTCCTCCTCGTTTATCCCGATCTTTTCGACGGTGGCAGGACTAAGAGCACGGGCAAGGAGCGTTCTCGGGTCATCAGTCCAAGGAATAATGTCTATCCTCTCTCCCCTGAGTTCGCGAACGATTGCCTGCACCCTCGTGCCTTTCATGCCCACACAAGATCCCACGGGATCAACCGCGGTATCTTTCGATGTCACCGCTATCTTGGTACGCTCTCCCGGCTCCCGCACAATGTTCTTTATAATGACCAGACCTTCGCTTATCTCCGGCACCTCCATCTTGAAGAGCTCGGCTACGAATTGCGGCGTTGTACGGCTGACAATGATCTCCGGTCCTTTTGAGGTTACCTTGACTTCCTCGATGATAGCCTTGACCGTATCCCCGCGTTTCAGATTTTCGTTTGGAAGCGTGTCCTTGATCGCAAGGAATGCCTCGGTCTTGCCCAAGTTGATGAAATAGGCGCCCTTTTCCCGTCTCATCACTGTTCCGCTCACGATATGTCCAGCCTTATCCTTGAACTCGCTGTAGATAACATCGCGTTCCGCCTCTCGTACACGCTGGAATATCACTTGCTTTGCGGTCTGGGCTGCAATCCTGCCTAGATCCTGAAGATCGAGAGGGAACTCGATCGTATCGCCTTCCTTCTTGGAGGGATCTATCTGTACGGCATCCTTCACCGATATTTCCATGTCCGGATCGGTCACCGCGGCAACAACCTGCTTGCTTTCGAATACACGGATGGTACACTTCTTTCTGTCGATCGTAAGATTGATGTTCGTCCTTCCGCCGTACTTCTTGCGCATAGCGGAAAGCAGAGCCGACTCGAGCGCTTCGACCATCGTCTCCTTTGCGATACCTTTTTCCCTGCTGATCTGTTCAATCACATGGCACAGTTCTTTTGTCATTTCAGTTCTATCTCCAATCTTGCTCTAGAGATCATATCAAACGGCACAATAACTTCCTTGACATCCGCGGTCTTCAGTACAACGACCCCCTCCCGGATATCCATTATCCTGCCGACATGCACATACTCGCCGTCGATTTTCTGTTTCAGTACTACCTTTGCCAGTCTGCCTTTCGACTGCTCAAAATGTTTCAGCTTCTTCAGCGGCCGGTCAAGCCCTGGAGATGAGACCTCAAGGGTATAAGACGTAGGTATCGGATCCTCGACATCAAAAAGTGCCGAAAGAGCGCGGCTGAAGGCAGCACAATCGTCCAGCGTTACCCCACCCTCTCGGTCGATGAATACTCTGACCTGGGGCCGGGTAACGCTGCCGGCCATCTCAACGTCAAGGACATTGACTCCATGAGATTCCGCCAGTGATTCTGCCAAAGCGCTGATCTTTTCCTGAACCGTATGCATATAGTCATCACCCTATAAAACAAAAGAGTGGGAAGCCCCACTCTTTTATAAAAAATGCGGATGAATTTCAAATTAAGTATAGCAACAATAGACAATAAATTGCAACGGCTCTCGGTCTGAGCAGCCGTTGTTGCATATCCCTTTGCGCATATGCAGTCTTCTCTCCGTATCTTCTTGCTTCAAAATAATTATTGAGTTTATCGCTATAAGATACGATAATATCAGGAGATTGTTATGCTGCCAACAAAGAAACCAGTAAAGAATGAAGATCATTAATACCGCCCAAGGCGACAGTCTGGGCGGAGCGGACTATATCTCGCTGGACCTGGTTCCTGACCCCTTTATCATTCTTAAGGCTGATGGAAGGATCCTTGATGCGAACATGCGCTTTTTCACCCTCGTTGGTATGAATAGGGAAGACGCGATTGAGAGGGATTTTCATGACATCAGCCTTCTGAAAGAGATCGAGCCAAGAGTAGCCGATTCCCTGTCCGCCGGTACTGAAATATCAGGGCAAATCACCTTTCATAACCGTCATTTTGAGGTGCTCCTCCTGCCGTTCTTACAGGAGCCAGACTCCTGGCTCGTCCGGATAGTGTTCAAGGATATTACGGACTTCATAAACCTCGAAAGAGAACTACAGAAGAGAAATAAGGAGCTTATCATCGTCAATACGCTATCGGGGGTATTTATTTCGACTGAAGACATTGACCTGGTGCTGGAAGAACTGTTGGAAAAGGTCATGTTCATAACCGATTTTCCTATGGGCTGGCTGCTTATGAACGACACCCAACATTTCAGTCTCAAAACAAGCACTGGCATCTCTGCTGAGCTTCAGCAGTTTATAACGGAAGGCGGATTAGATAACATCTGTAACAATGCGCTCACATCCCGCGACCCGATTTACATACTGGAATCCTCGGTCGGCGCCGAGATCCCCTTCCTTCATGATGAAAACATTACATCCCTTGCCATCATCCCTCTGGTGTCAAACGATCATGTCACGGGAATGCTTTTTCTGGCTAGCAGCTCTGATCGGGAATGGGATTTTGACCTTACATCTTTGCCTTCTCTTGTGGGTCATCATGTTTCCCATATCATTGACAAGATAACACTTTTCCAGGAGAGCAAAAGGCTTGCCGCTACGGATAGTCTTACCGGGCTTTACAACAGCAAGTATTTCTACAAACACCTTGATATCGAAGTGGCCAGGGCAAAAAGATATGGAAGCCCCGTTTCGATCGTACTTTTCGACATCGACAACTTTAAGAAGCTGAACAATGCTTACGGCCGCCGGGAAGCCGATGAGATCCTGCAGGGATTCGCCCGCACGCTCATCTCTGTCTCGCGGGAAACAGACGTCGTCGTGAGATATGGAGGGGAAGAGTTCATCATCATCCTGCCCAATACTGCAGGGGAGGAAGCAACTGCTCTTGCCAGAAGGATACTGCAAGCCGTAAGGGAGACCACGATCAGGGTCGGGCCGTCTGCGGAAGTAAGCATCACGTTGAGCGGCGGCATAGCAACCTTTCCCCAGAACGCCTCTTCTGCGAGGAGTCTGCTCAGTGCCGCTGATAATGCCCTTTGCGCTGCAAAAGAGGCGGGGAAAAACACCGTAATATGTTCTCAGGAGATGACGCATGAATAAGATATTTGAGCGGCCGGAAAGCCTAAAGACCGCTCCCTTCCGGTACTGCCCGGGATGCGGTCACAGTCTGGTGCATCGGATCATTGCCGAGTGTATTGACACGCTCGGCATCCGGGACAGAGTGATCGGCATAGCACCCGTTGGGTGTGCTGTCTTTGCTTACGATTACTTTGACTTCGATATCATTGAGGTTGCCCACGGCAGACCTCCCGCCGTTGCGACGGGCATGAAACGGACCCTGCCGGACAGGATCATCTTTTCCTACCAGGGTGACGGCGATCTTGCTGCTATTGGCACGGCAGAGATCATTCACGCTGCAAGCAGGGGTGAGAATTTCTCGGTATTCTTCATCAATAACGCAACGTATGGCATGACGGGCGGACAGATGGCACCCACCACCATAACCGGACAAAAGACAACGACCACACCGAAGGGAAGGGATATTACGTCGGCCGGGTATCCGCTCAGGGTTTCAGAACTGCTGTCAACCATTGAAGGTGTTTCCTATCTCCAACGTGTTTCGGTGGATTCCTACCGAAACCTTGTTACGGCAAAAAAGGCGATTAGCAAGGCCTTTACCTATCAGATCGAGGGAAAAGGATTCAGCATGGTAGAGATTCTCTCTCCCTGCCCTACGGATTGGGGTATGACTCCTGCTATGGCGACGGAATGGATAAGAACCACGCTTTCACAGACCTTTCCCCTGGGACTTTTCAAAGACCGGTATCAGGAGAATCCCTGAAATGCAGAAAAGCATCATCATTGCCGGATCAGGAGGCCAAGGCATTCTTTTTCTCGGGCGAGTGCTGACATCTGCGAGCATGCTCGAGAGGAAAGAGGTGACTTGGTTCCCGTCATATGGTGCGGAAATGCGGGGCGGAACGGCAAACTGCACGGTCATTATCTCTAACACGATGATCGGCTCCCCCGTGGTCATGATGCCCGATATTCTTATCGTAATGAACCGTGCATCGCTCGATCGCTTTCTGCCGAGTCTCAGGAAAAAAGGCATGCTTTTTTACGATTCATCGCTCATAACCGAGAATTTGGCCCGAAGGGACATCGAAGGAGTTCCTGTACCTGCCACAAACATTGCCGGAGATATGGGTAACCCTAAGTCGGCGAACATGGTAATGCTGGGAGCGTTCATAGCAAAAACCAGCATTCTCAGGAAAGCGTCCATATTTAGTATCTTTGATGATATGACTGACCCCCGAAAGATGGATGCATTCAGAGCAAACAAGGAACTCGTCAGAAAAGGAATCGACTATATTGAGAATACGTAAGGCATTGATCGCCGATATTAGGGATATCCAGAAACTCGTGAACGATTTTGCCCGTAAAGAATTGATGATTCCTCGCTCGGTGAACGAACTCTATGAGAACATCAGAGACTTTGTTGTAGCGGAAGGTGCGCACGGTATCGTGGGTGTCTGTGCGCTCCATATCCTTTGGGACGATCTAGCCGAGGTGCGCTCCCTTGCGGTAAAGGCCGAGTATCAGAATAAAGGTGTCGGCAGCATCTTGGTGCGCAGATGCATCAGGGATGCAAAGTTACTCGGTGTTAAGCGGGTCTTTGTCCTAACCTATCAGCCTGACTTCTTCCGGAAGCTTGGCTTCAGCGATACCGACAAGGCATCTCTCCCGCAGAAGATCTGGGGCGACTGCATTCGGTGTCCGAAGTTTCCTGAGTGCGACGAGTCTGCTCTCATCAGGAATGCCTGACACCCGTCTGCGTGCATGGCACACGTGAACTGATGATTCCTCGCTCCGGTCGGATCTTTTTCGTCTCCCGCCGGGAGGTATATCGATGAGCTGGTTTGCTTCGTTGCATCCAGTTTGGCAAGCAGTGGTCGCAACGATCTTCACCTGGGCAATGACGGCCCTTGGCGCTGCTGTTGTCTTCATCTTTACCTCATTCAACCGCAGGTTGCTTGACGGGATGCTCGGTTTTGCCGCCGGCGTCATGATCGCAGCAAGCTTCTGGTCGCTGCTCGCCCCTGCAATCCAGATGGCTGAGACATCGGGCATATCGCCCTGGATGCCGGCAGCTGTCGGCTTCCTGACCGGCGGCATCTTTCTTTCGATCGTGGACAAGATCCTGCCGCATCTGCATCCCGGATTCCCGATCGAGGAGGCAGAGGGCATCCGGACCGGCTGGCAGCGGAGCATTCTGCTCGTCCTTGCAATAACGCTCCATAATATCCCCGAAGGTCTCGCCGTCGGCGTCGCGTTCGGTGCGCTCTCTGCTGGTATCCCTTCTGCAACACTGCCCGGCGCGATAGCCCTCGCGATCGGCATCGGGATACAGAACTTCCCTGAGGGAACTGCGGTCTCGGTTCCGCTCCGCAGAGAGGGATTATCGCGGATGAAAAGCTTCTGGTACGGCCAGCTTTCCGGAATCGTAGAACCGGTAGCAGCCTTTATCGGTGCCTACGCCGTTGTTGGTTTCAGGCCGCTGCTGCCCTATGCACTTGCCTTTGCGGCAGGCGCAATGATCTTTGTCGTCGTCGAGGAACTTATCCCTGAATCCCAGAAGGAACAGGATTCCGACATCGCCACCTATGGGGCGCTGCTGGGCTTCGCCGTGATGATGATCCTTGACGTAGCACTTGGATAATTCTTATGACCGAGTTCAGGATATGCGGGGAGCCGGACCGGCTTCTCTGTGACAGCGCTCACCTCTTCACCGGGGAACTGAAATCTCATCCGATCCTTGATCTAGCCTGCGGGGCCGGGCATAATGGGCTCTTTCTTGCAGCTCGGGGTTTTCAGGTCATCTTCATTGACCGCTCAAAAAAGGCACTGGATCAGGTGCAAGCGAGAGCAATGGCTGAAGGCATTGCCGTAGATCTCCGGCAGGTCGATCTCGAAGCATCAAACCGGAATCCCTTCACGGGACAGATCTTTTCAGCGATCCTCGTCTTTCGCTACCTGCACCGCCCGCTGATCCCCCCGATAAAAGATGCGCTGATGCCGGGCGGCATCGTGCTGTATGAAACATTTACCGCAGATCAAATGCACTTCGGGAGACCCCGAAATCCCGACCATCTCTTGAAGTCGGGAGAACTGCTCTCCTGGTTTCGCGGATGGCAGATCCTCCATTCCTTCGAGGGCATAACGCCCTATCCGCCGAAAGCGATAGCGCAACTTGTCTGCAGAAAGCCAAGATCGCCTGAAGTTGCACGCGATACCGGCACACCATGATAGAATTATGCTGAGCAGGACCATTATCTGTTTCGGCACGGGAATATGCCGCGGCATGCCGAAGCCGAAATACCGTCACAGGAGGTCACACTGGTGCGTGCATTCAGGCAGATAAAGCAGGATTATCGTTTTACGAAGGAACATGAGCTCTGTCTGAGCGAGATGCGTAAGATCATGGAGGAAAATGCAGGCGTAGTGATGAATACTCTTAATGCGTGGATGCTCGGCAACAGGGAGACAGCGAAATTCTCCGCCGATAGCGCGAGGAAGGCTCATGTCTTCTCCTCTCAGCGCCAGTGGTTCAGCGACCTTTTTATGGGTACATATGAACAGAGCTTCTATGATAAGCTGATAGCGATCGGTAGGGTGCACGTCAGGTTCAAGGTTAACCCCCATCTCATGAGCCGGGCTATCAATGTCATGCGCAATACCGGTATTGGCATTCTGAGCTCGACCGACGATCCCAAGGATGTGATGACGAACAGGATCATCGCGCTCAGCAAGATACTGGACATAAGCCTCGACGTGATCAACACGACCTATTTCGAAGAAGAACTGCGGCTCTACTCCCCGGTATACCGCGTGAAGAGCGGCCTGATCGACTTCTCCGAAAAGTTCTCTCAAACCATGAACTTTGTACTGATCTTCGTGCTGATCGGTCTTACGGTAGCCGTTGTTTGTCTTTTCGCTCTGGATATTCGGGAACTGATCACGGGAGCCGTCCATGTCGGCGAGGGCATTATTTCTGCTCTGGGTTCCATGCTGATGCTCTGGGTTATGATCGAACTGATGAATACCGAAATAGACCATCTGAAAGGCGGCAAAATCCATATCAGTGTCTTCGTCGGCGTCGCTCTTGTGACGACCATACGGGAACTGATGATCGCAACGCTCCGCCATGAACAAGCTACGACGATCTACTACCTGGTCGCCTCGATCCTCGTTGTCGGGTTCATCTACTGGCTTGTGACCAAGACGGAAAGCAAGACGCAGTGAATGATCAAAGCGGTTGCCGAACCCTTCGATCGAGTCGTATAGTTATTTAAGATACGACCGGCATTATAACGTATGAAATTAAGACACTACGGGTGTGCGTTCGTCGCATATGAATCAACTGCGTTGAGGGAGGGACTATGCGTTTTTTTCGTGAATCGGATTTACCGGTAAAACACATTCTTGAAGGAATTAAACTAAAGGTTCTATCAGGGGACAGGGCCATGATGACAATCTTTGAGTTTGGTCCCAATGCCGTCATACCTTCACACAAACATCCTCACGAGCAAATTACCTATATTGTTGAGGGGGAGCTTGAATTCACCGTTGAAGGCAAAACTAACGTTCTGAGAAAAGGTGACGGTGTTGTAATCGCCCCGAATCACGAACACAGCGCAAAGGTTCTTCAAGCACCTGCTAAAGCGGTTGACGCATGGTATCCTCGAAGAGAGGATTATCTCTAAATATCGATACCATAAAGATGGGTCTGACGAGATAAATTGTCCTTCTTCCCGACACGCTCGTCTTATGGTCACCGTTGAACCTCGCATTCAGAAATTACTGCGCTAACGATCTTCGGTCCCGATCTTCACTAAGTAGCCGCTCGATTCAAGGAAGCTGAAGAATTTTGACGACGAAATTTTGACGACAAGGGCACTTGGTAGGGACATACTTT
>DKBH01000061.1 GCA_002451165.1 Nitrospiraceae bacterium UBA6905 | reverse complement strand
GATCATCCACATAGCAGAAGCTCCTGCTCTGGCTGCCGTCACCGTAGACCGTAATTTCCTCCCCCTGGAGCGCCTGGACAATGAAGTTGGACATCACCCTGCCGTCGTTGGGATGCATGCGCGGACCGTAGGTGTTGAATATCCGCGCCACCTTGATCTTCAGTCCATGCTGGCGATGGTAGTCAAAGAAGAGCGTCTCTGCGCACCGCTTGCCCTCGTCATAGCAGGACCTGAGGCCTATGGGGTTCACATTGCCCCAGTAAGACTCGGGCTGGGGATGGACCGCGGGGTCTCCGTAGACCTCCGAGGTGGAGGCCTGGAGGATCTTCGCCTTTACCCGTTTTGCAAGCCCCAGCATGTTGATCGAACCGTGCACGCTCACCTTGGTCGTCTGGACCGGATCGAACTGGTAATGGATGGGGGACGCCGGACAGGCGAGGTTGTAGATCTCGTCCACCTCGACATAGAGGGGGAAGCAGATGTCGTGGCGCAGTACTTCGAAAAGGGGGTTTGATACAAGGTGGGCAATGTTCTGGCGGCGGCCGGTATAGAAGTTGTCAGCGCAGAGCACCTCATGCCCCTCCTTCAGCAGCCGTTCGCAGAGATGCGACCCGAGAAATCCCGCCCCGCCGGTAACCAAAATTCGTTTGCTCGAAAGATTTTTCATGCTCGGTTTTTCTCCTTATTCTGAGATGCGCGAAAAGATGCAGGGGCCGATGAACGGTATGGGGCGATCGCGATGATGATCAACCCGTGTTTCAGAAAACATGAAGTAATGTCCCGCATCCTGCGACTGGATATCTTCTTTATTGCGCTGCTTGTCGAGCTTTTTTCGGACACGAGATTCAGCCGACCTTGTAATACTCCCTGTACCATGCGACAAATTTCTTAATGCCCTCCTCTATGGTCGTGGAGGGTTTGAAGCCCACGTCCCGGACCAGGTCGTCAATGTCGGCGTAAGTCGCAGGCACGTCGCCGGCCTGGATGGGCAGGAGGTTCTTCTCGGCCTTTTTGCCGAGGCAATTCTCCAGGACCTCGATGAAGCGCATCAGCTCGACGGGGTTGTTGTTGCCGATGTTATAGAGCTTGTAAGGGGCAAAGCTCGTGGCGGAATCGGGCTCATCGCCCGACCAGGCAGGATTCGGTGCTGCCACCCTGTCCATCACCCGAACCACGCCCTCGACGATATCGTCGATATAGGTGAAATCGCGCTGCATTCTGCCATAGTTGAAGACATCGATCGGCCTGTTCTCCATAATCGCCCGGGTGAAGAGGAAAAGCGCCATGTCCGGCCTTCCCCAGGGCCCATAGACCGTGAAGAACCGCAGGCCTGTGCAGGGCACCTTGAAGAGACTGGCGTACGTATGCGCCATAAGCTCGTTCGCCTTCTTGGTCGCTGCATAGAGAGAGACCGGGTGGTCCACGTTGTGGTGCACGGAAAAGGGCATTTTAGTATTGGCGCCGTAGACGCTCGACGATGAGGCAAAGACAAGGTGCTTCACCCCATGGTGGCGGCAGCCTTCGAGGATGTTGCAGAAACCGACAAGGTTGGTATCGATGTAGCTGTGCGGATTTATCAGCGAGTACCGCACACCTGCCTGGGCAGCGAGGTTGACGACCACGTCGAACTTCTCCTCTTCGAAGAGGCGCTGCATCCCTTCCCTGTCCTGCAGGTCCAACCGCACCGGCTTAAAGTTCGGGTCCATGGCGACCTGCTTGAGCCGACTGAGCTTGAGGTTTACGTCGTAGTAGTCGTTGAGGTTGTCGAGCCCCACCACCGTATCACCGCGGCTGAGCAGCCGCAGTGCAAGATGGAACCCGATAAATCCGGCTGCACCGGTGACGAGCACTTTAGCCATCGTAACTCCTTTTAACCGTCTTATACATCTTTACCTGTCCCTATGTCTACTTCCTGCCTGAGATACTCGATCTCGTTGCGGAGTTTCTCGAACTCATCTGATTTTCGTCTCAGAAACGTCTGGGTCTGCCGGAATTTCTCGGCGACACCCTCGGGCGTCAGTCTGTACATGTAGCCCACCTTGTTCTTCGAGTTCTTGAAACGCTCTGCCTTGATATATCCCTCCTTCAGAAGGGCATTTATCACGTAGTTGACTCTGCCGAGGCTCAGACCCATCTTGCGGGAAAGGTCGCGCTGGGAAAGGGTGCCGTCCTTTGCAAGCTCGCGGAGGGTCTTAAACTGTGATTCGTCCATGCTGCGTTAGTGCGCAGAACCGTTAATGTATCGATGCGTTATCGTGCAGATGTATAAGCAGGGAAAAAGCTATCGCGTAAATATACCTTTACTCTCGCCGCGTTCACGCATTTACGCTTAGACGCCTTGTCACTTCACCGCATGATGCTGCGGTTAGGCTACCGCCGGGACATGACCCGAAAAAGCCACTCCTATAGTTATCATGAACTGAATTATCCGTTCAGTCACTGAACGGATAAGTGTAGTTTATGGAAATAGGAAAGTGCAAGCTTTTTCGGGGCTTTTGAGCAGGAAAGTTCTGTTGGCCATGCATGGCTATGCCCGTATTTTTCTTGATGTGCCACCTGACCGGGTCCGATGGACATTTACTATCCGCTGTGAAACCATGAACCAAGAGATGGCTGCGCGAAAAGTCCCTTGTCCGTACAGTCAACAGTGCCCGCTAAAACTCCTTTTTGTGAGCAAGGCTGCCTCGTTACAGGTACAGCCTTCCCTAACAGACAGCTTGATAAAGAAGCTACCTGCTCACAAATACTCGATTACTTTGCATGCTCGTTTCTTGAGTTCGCCCTTTGCCCTTATGAGGTCACTGTTACCTGTCATGAGCCTGGCCTCATTTTATCGCCATCTGCTGACAAGACTCCTGTTGATACGACCATATCGCGGGCCAAGGTGACCTGCCAGATAATAGCCTGACCACAGGTCAAGCCGGTAGCGCAACATTTCCAGGAAACTAAGACACAATTTCCGGGCAAATAGGTAGTTTCTCCAATTACGCTGAGAGGGGATCTTTGGTATTCTGGGATCAAGAAAACAACAGGAGGTACAGACCATGTTACAGATACGGTACATAGCAGGAGACAGGGCAGGAAAGGGCAGCTACTGGAACTTTTCCACGGGCGAGCGGATCACGATGAGCGAAGCGGGCAGCCTGCCGGGCAAGGAAGAGACGGTGTATTACAAGGCAAACCCCTTTGTGGTGCTTGCGGCAGCACCGGTGCTGGGATTGATCTATGCGGTATTTCTTCCGTTCATCGGGATAGCGATACTGCTGCGGGTGGCGGCGGCGAAGATGTTGGGCGGCACGGCAGAGGGGCTGTCGCGGGTGGCGACGTTCAACTGGAGCCCGTCGGCTGCATACCTTGCGGGCAGGCGGCAGAGGAAGGCAGCGGAGGCAGGGAAGGCCCCGAAGGATGAGGGCGGGCCGGCACCCGGCAGTGAATAGGCAGCCTTTTAAGAAAGAGAAAGGGGGGTGTTCCGAAAGGATCACCCCTCTTTTTTATGGAGATGAAGACCATTCTGTTCAGTTCCACTCTCTGGTGAACCAACTACCCTGGAGGTATAGATTGGTATCATGTGCTCGCCCTGTCCATATAGAGATGTCAGCATCAGGAAGTCTTGACTGCCCTTGCACCGGACAACCGTTATTCATGAAATAACATTTAGGCATACGTCCGCATGAGAGGGACCCATTTGCATTTTTGTTGACGGTGCCGTTAAACTATAACCCAGTTGTTATCATGCAGTCGGAAAGAAAAGAAGCAGCTGTAAGAGTAGCACTTCTCCTGCCCTTCTTTCATCTTTAACAGAAATCACGGAAAACAGAACGGGGTACCAATGATACGCGAAAATTTACGGAATATAGCCATTATTGCCCATGTAGACCACGGCAAGACAACGCTCGTGGACGGGCTGCTCAGACAGTCCGGCACGTTTCGCTCCAATGAGAAAGTGCAGGAACGGGTTATGGACAATATCGATCTCGAGCGTGAGCGGGGCATCACGATCATGGCAAAGAACACGGCAGTGGACTATATGGGAACGAAGATCAATATCGTAGATACGCCGGGGCATGCAGACTTCGGCGGCGAGGTCGAACGCACCCTAAAGATGGTGGACGGTGTGCTCCTGCTGGTCGATGCCTCGGAAGGTCCGTTGCCGCAAACGCGATTCGTGTTGAAAAAAGCTCTTGAACTGAACCTGCCTCCGATCCTCGTTGTAAACAAGATCGACCGGCCGGATGCCCGTATTCAAGATGTGCTGAATGAGGTGTACGATCTGTTTATTGATCTTGATGCCAGTGAGGAGCAGCTTGAGTTCCCTATAGCCTATACCAACGCTAAACAGGGTGTGGCAAAGCTTGATCTCCATGAAGAGGCGGCTGACCTCCGGCCGCTCTTTGAACTGGTCCTGAAGACGATTCCCCCACCTGCAGGGGAAGACCATGGTCCGCTTCAGCTGCTGGTGACGAATATCGACTATAACGACTACGTCGGACGCCTCGCCATCGCACGGGTGTTTTCCGGTTCGATCAAGGTAGGAGACTGGGTAGCCATGGTGAACAGCCAGGGACAAGCAATCAGGACAAAGGTCACGCAGCTTTACGGCTTCCAGGGTCTTGCCCGGGTAGACATTACAGAAGCATCGGTAGGCGATATCGTCGCGCTGGCAGGCATTGAGGGGATCAACATCGGAGATACGATCACGGATATCGAGGAGCCGAGGCCGTTGCCGAGAATAAAGGTCGATGAGCCCACGATCTCCATGGTCTTTTCTGTCAATACGTCGCCCTTTTCGGGCAAGGAAGGCAAATTCGTGACGTCGCGAAACCTGAGAGAGCGGCTTGAAAAAGAACTGCTCTACAATGTTTCGATAAAAGTGGATTTCAGCGCTCCCGACTCCTTCAAGGTCATGGGCAGAGGTGAGTTGCAGCTCGCGATCCTGATCGAGATGATGCGTCGTGAGGGATACGAGCTTTCGGTCTCCATGCCCGAGACGATCGCGAAAGAGATCAACGGCAAGGTACATGAGCCGATGGAGATGCTTGTCATCGATGTGCCTGAGGATTTTGTCGGTGTTGTGACACAGCAGATCGGCATGCGCAGGGGACGGATGCAGAAGATGCAGAATAACGGCCATGGAAGGGTAAGACTGGAGTTCAGGATACCGTCGCGCGGATTGATCGGCTTTAGATCACAATTCCTGACGGATACGAGAGGCACAGGGCTCCTGAATCATCTTTTCGACGGGTACGAGCCGTGGCAGGGACCCATAGCCAAACGCTCAACAGGGGCTCTCGTAGCGGACCGTGCAGGCAAGACCACCACTTATGCCCTCTTTCACCTCCAACCGCGCGGCACGCTCTTCGTTAAGGAAAACACCCCCGTCTATGAAGGGATGATCATCGGAGAGAACTCGAGGGACAATGATCTTGACGTCAACGTGATCAAGGAGAAAAAGCTCACGAATATTCGGGCATCAGGAGCGGACGAAGCGCTGCAGCTTGTGCCGCCGAGGATCATGAGTCTTGAACAGGCGATGGAGTTCATTAAGGAAGATGAGCTCGTCGAGGTAACGCCCCAGAATGTACGGCTTAGAAAAAAGGTTCTTGAGGCGAACAAAAGACCGAAGATCAGAGAACCGAAATAACCCGCCTCCTCCAGGGATCCTCTGCACGATCAGGGTATGATTCGTATTATAATAGATGCAAGCTGGGTGCCTGAAGATGCAGTGAACACCCACATGTATGTTTATTGAGAGGGGACATTCCTTCTTATGCACAGAAAGAGCGGTGTAAGGAGTCTTGTCAAGAGTACTCTGTACGTCAGTCTGCTGGTCCTCATCGATCTCGTCGTTCTGTTCCTGCTTTTCCATCTTGCCCGTTATCTGAGGATCCATCTGCTACCGTTATTTTACGCTGGCTTCCCGGAGGAGGCCCCATTTCGAAAACTCAGCAAGGCCTGGTGGTTATTCCCCGTCTGGCTCTTCTTTCTCTTCTACGAAGGGCTCTATAGCAAGCGGTTTTCCTTCTGGGATGAGGTCCATGCCCTCTGGAAGGTTGCCTTCTTTTCAACGGTCGGCATTTTCGCCATCGTCTCTCTTGAGCGGTTGAGCGATATTGTATCGAGAACATCGATCATCCTGATGGGTGCGCTCTCTCTCGCCGCGTTGCCGCTCCTGAGGATCGGGGCGAAGCGGCTGCTGTTTCGCTTCGGCCGATTCAGGCGACGAGTACTTATCCTCGGTGCCGGAAGGACAGGACGGCTGATCCTCACCGCTCTCAAAAAAGAACCCAATTATGGCTATAAGGTTATTGGATTTCTCGATGACGATGCGACAAAGGCCGGGTTGAAGATAGACGAGCTTAAAGTGCGTCGCGGCATTGACCGGGCGCCGAGTTATCTCAAGTCAGGGCGCGTGAGCGATGTCATTATCGCAATGCCTGCAGCCGGCAAGGAGAGAGTGCAGTACTTGATCAATGCCCTGCAGCACAAGGCTGAGCGCATTCTCTATGTGCCCGATCTCCATGGCATTGCTGTGCTCGGCACAAGCCTTCAGCATTTTTTCCATGAACAAGCGTTCGCTCTCGAACTCAAGAATAATCTTGCACGACCGATAAATATTTTGATCAAGCGTTGCTTCGATCTTGTGGTTGGTTTTCTGCTGCTCCCCGTTGTGCTCCTGTCCATTCTCATTATCGGCATCCTTATCAAGATTGACTCTCCCGGTCCAGTGATCTTTTCTCAGGATCGGGTCGGCAGGCGATGCAAACCGTTTCGTTGTCTTAAATTCAGGACCATGTATAGCGACGCGGAAGAACGATTGGCGGCTATTCTCGGCTCCGATCCCGATGCCCGAAGTGAATGGCAGAAATATTACAAGCTTAAAGATGACCCGCGCGTTACGCGGATGGGCAAGTTTCTGAGAGCATCTTCGCTGGACGAACTTCCGCAGCTCTTTCATGTGCTTTCAGGGAAGATGAGCCTCGTCGGACCACGACCTGTGACGCAGAAAGAGATCGATGACTATTATAAAGACGCTACCGAGCTTTGTTTCAGCGTAACCCCCGGTATTACCGGGCTCTGGCAAGTTACGGGAAGAAGCAGTACGGACTATGAATACCGCATTGGACTGGACTCATGGTATGTACGAAACTGGAATGTGTGGCTGGACATTGTCATTCTCTTCAAAACTGCTGCCGTGGTGCTCAGAAAAGAAGGCGCCTGGTAAATACGGCTGAAGATATCAGAAACGCTGCAGCAACATGAAAGAGGTAATGCTCACAAGGAGGGCAGAGGGTAAGATTACCCGTTCCCCCAGGCCAGCCCTCCCGACAATATGCACTTCACTATCCACAATCGGTCTGTTGTTGAGCATTATTGCGATGTTGTACCAACAAGGTGGTATATGATTTCAACGACGGCAAGTGCAGAGTCAAGCTCTTCCTGATGTACTAAATCACCGAGAAAAAAAGAAGGTCAATGGCCTATATGATTCCTCACACGACACTCTTTACACATGTTCTGTACTCCTGTCAACACCGCCCGAAAACAGCCTGCCGGAAAAAAGGCTGATAACGAAGCGGCGTATATACTTGAGGAAAATATAGATGGTAAGGAATAACCGTGCAGAACCTCCGATCAGGCCCTCCTCCCTGATCGTACGGATGGCCTTCATCTCGCCTTTCGATAGCCGCCAGACGTTTCCACTCAGGCCGACCCCGCCGAAGTGCGGCTTGAATAGAAAGGCAAGCGGAAGATCAATACGGCATGCCTTGTGTCCGTTGCATACGATCTGGAGCCAGAGGAGATAGTCTTCACAGTAGTTCATGCCCTGCCGAAACCTATAGGGAAGACTGCGGCGCAGCATTACCGAAGACGTATGGAATCTGTTCGAAAAAAGAAGGATTTTTTTGCTCACTTCACGCACGGACCAGCGATCCGGTAGAGGCGCCACCGGATCACCTTCTTCCGTCCATATGCAGGGATATCCTGATGTGAGCGCGACATCCTGATGTGCCTCCATCCATGCGTGCTGTATTTCGATCTTGCGGGGGTGCCATACATCATCGGCGTCAAGAAACGCTATGCACGGCTGGGTGGCGGCTTCCCACCCGGCGTTTCTCGCGGCAGAGGGGCCGCTGTTTTTTCCCATACGAATAATTTCGAGCTGCAGGGAACCTTTATACCGCTCCCTGATTGTAGTAAGTCTCCTCAATGATTCTCCCCGGTCATCGCTTCCATCGTCCACGAGGAACAGCTCTGCGGGAGGAAGAGTCTGAGACACCACGGAAGAAACCGCGCGCTCAATCGTCTCTGCGCAATTGAAGCAGGGTATTACTGCGCTTACCGGGGCTGCTGCCATCAACGACCTGCCCTTGTCTTTTTTACCGAAGAGATATGAGCGTGAAAGAGCCGGACCGGGGCCGTGATCCCTGTCCTTTCGAAAAGACGACGGGTGAAACTCTTGACGATCTTGCAGTAATAGAACATGGTGTGGCCGACACCCGGAGAAAAAAGGCTCTTGGCCAACGCCTCCTCCTTCAGGGCCCTCCACCAGTAATTATTCGAAATTCCTTCCAGCCTCATATTCGCCACGCAGCGAGGTATGGAGGTAAACGTGAGGCCTGCCTTCTTTGCCCTGAGGAGCCATTCATAATCCATCGCGAAAAGAAAATCCGTCCTGTAAAGCCCTATCCACTCATATGCCGCTCGCGCCACAAAGACAGCAGGATGGTTCAGGGACATTTCGCGGTCAAGAAGGTCGTGATCAGCGGAGACCTTTTCCGCCGGTGAATCACCGTCCCACCACTGAACCATGCCGTAGGCGATGTCCGCACCTTCGTATCTGATCTTTTCAACCGCCTGTGCGACTGCGTCCTCTTCATACCAGTCATCCGAGTTAAGAATCCCGATAATTTCGCCATGCGCAGCCGCAATGCCCTTGTTGAATGCATCACTGATCCCGCGGTCCGCTTCGCTCACCCAGTAGGCTATGCGATCATCATACCGCTCAATGATGCCGATCGTTCCGTCCGTGGATCCGCCGTCTATGATGAGATATTCGATGTTACGATAGGACTGGCCCAGAACGCTTTCGATCGTCTGCTCCAAATGCACTGCATTATTGTATACGACCGTTACGATCGTGACGAGGGGTTTTGCCTGATCTATTACAGGGGGAGGCACACCCCGGCTGCGCGTTCCCCCCTCCCTGCGTCCCGTAATCGTCGGCGTGTGCTTATATCTGTCCCGTGAGACAGAATGCGTGCTTAAAAAAACGGCGGCAGGAGACTCTATCTTTCGCATGCCGCTATGAGCAGAGCACGACATCGATTATCTCCCTCAAACGCGTATTGAACTGGTCCTGCCCCCATGCCGCGGCCCGTTCTTTTCCCTGCGCTGCCAGCCTGACGCACAATGCATCATCCGTCCAGAGCCG
Source organism: Nitrospiraceae bacterium UBA6905 (assembly GCA_002451165.1). GTDB lineage: Bacteria > Nitrospirota > Thermodesulfovibrionia > Thermodesulfovibrionales > UBA6898 > UBA6898. The sequence continues at coordinate 88,911 of DKBH01000061.1, read as the reverse complement.
TGCGATACAGTTCGCGATCTCCTCAATCGACTCCGGATCGAACAACAGCGCAGCATGACCGACCTGTTCAGGTATTCCGTAGATGGCGGAAACAGCCACGGGGCATCCCACAAGAAACGCCTCGAGCGGCGGAATATTGGTCGGCCCGAAATGGGTGGGCATTACCAATGCTCGGGCTCTCCGGTAGAGCTCGGGCATATCGGCATCAGCAACGTGCCCGAGGATGATAATTTCCGTCTCGAGTTTCAATCGTTGAATCTCGCTGATAGCTGAACGGTAGCCATTTTTTGCCGAACCAACAAGGACCAAACGCAGGTCGGGAAGCACCTCCTGCAGCCGGCCGATCGCGCCGATCAGCCGTTTATGGTTCTTATGCTCCCAGAAGTGCGCCGGATACAGAATGAACTTGTCAGGCAGCCTGTAGCGCGCATCAAATCCGTCAGGGGCCTTCTGCTCATGCATATACCGGGGCGGGATATAGGGAAGGACAAATATCCTGTCGCCTGCCTGGCCATAACTCTCCATGACCTGCTGCTTCCCCACAGCAGAATCGACCACAATGCCCCTGGTCCAAGAGCAGATATTCCGGTAACTCCACTCCCGGTAAACGTAGATGGACTGCTCCGCAACCTCGGGGAAGCGCCGCTCATAGCGATGCATCAGATCGTGAATGGCCGCAAGGGCGGGAACTGCAGCCTGGAATGCCAGCGCGTCCTGCGATGGAAAGATCCAGAGGTCGCACTCTTCTTTCTGAAGGGTCCTGACCAGCGGATCCAGGTACGCGGAGAGCGTTCTACCCGCAGCAATCGGAAGATCAAACATTCTCCACACCTTCCAGAACAACCTTCGCCATATGCCGTTAGGGGCAGGCACTACCTTCCCATCGAAATCATCCAGTTCACGTGCCCATGCAGGTGAAGAGAACGCGATCACGACGCGGTACTGATCCGGGGGCAAGGCGCGCACAGCGTCGAACACCGCCAGGTTATACTGGTACATGCCACCGGCAGACGGATCGACGCCGAGATATAGCCCGACCCTTCTCATGCCCGCACCACAAAACATACTCCCCAGGTGTCATCCCCCGGCACATTACCTGAGAGCCATTCGGAGCGATCGAGGAGCGCCAGCCCCTGCTGCGCCAGGAGAGAATCGATCTCATAATCGAATAAATAGCGCATGCGGTGCGTTTCGCGCAGTTCCTCGATCGCATGGTCGGCCTTATTCCGTATGAATACCTGATAATGCACATCAACGATCTGCTCCGCAGGATGCAGCACTGGTTCCGCGATACGCGTTACCTCGATCTGTTCATCTTCCAGCCGCTTCACCCTCACCTCAGGTTGTTGGGATATCACCGCAGGTCCATACCAGCAATCGAAGATAAAGATGCCTCCCGGCGTGAGATGAGACTTAGCTGTAGCGAAGGAAGCCATAAGGTCATCCTGAGTCGTCTGATAGCTCATGACATGGAACAGCGATATCACAGCATCGAATTTCCGGCCGACGCGCACGGTGCGGATGTCGCCGGGTGAAAATGACAGCCGTGAAGCGAGGTCCCGGCTGAGCTGCGCAGCCCTCTTCGATGCAGCACCGAGCATTTCAGCGCTCTGATCAACTCCATGGACCTGATAGCCATGCGCTGCAAGAATGCCGGCATGGATCCCGGTACCGCACCCCAATTCAAGGATAGACCTCGTTTCCGGCGCGAATTTCAGAATGAGACGATGTATATACGCGCCTTCTGCGGCATAGTCCTTATCCCTATACAGCAGGTCGTAATAGTGAGCGTACTTGCTGAAAACACTCATCGCAGTACCGCCCGCAGAGCCGCAGCAGCACGCTCGATCTGGTCATCGCTTAATGCGACTCCGCTCGGCAGATAGAGGCCGCGTCTCGCCATGCGTTCGGCAACGGGGTGGGCCTCACCGGCGAACAGCCCCATACTCCTCAAGATCGGCTGTTCGTGCATTGGCCAGAAGAAAGCCCGTGTTCCGATGCCGCGCTCTGCAAGTCTACGCATCACCTGCTCAGTATCGATGGCGATGTCATCTTGTAACACGACTCCATAGACCCAATAGATATTATCAGCGTATGAGGTCCTTTCAGCAGGCAGCTGGAGGCCGGTCACCGAACGAAAAAGCTCGGCATAGCGTTTCCCCATACGGCGCTTTCTTGCAATAAATTCGTCAAGCCGTTCTAGCTGCGCCAGCCCCACGGCTGCCTGAAGATTGGTCATGCGGAAATTATAGCCAAGCTCGTCATGGACGAACCTCTTTTCCTGTTTGAAACATAAGTTCCGGAGGAAGCGGCACCTTTCTGCCAGACGGTCATCGTCCGTCAGGACCATACCACCTTCCCCGGTAGTGATATGTTTGTTGGGGTAGAAGCTGAATACGCTGATGTCACCGAAGGAACCGCAGGGCTTCCCTTTATAGGTCTGGCCGTGCATCTGCGCCGCGTCCTCGATGACAAACAGACCGTGCCTGCGCGCAATATCGAGCACGACATCTATATCAACCGGCAGCCCGTAGATATGCACCGCCATGATCGCCCTCGTCCGGGAAGTGATCCTTGCTTCGATTTGGGAGGCGTTCATGTTCCAGGTCAGGGGGTCGCTGTCCACGAGCACGGGAATGCAGCCGCGACGCACGACCGCTGCGGCGCAGGAAATGATGGTGAAGGTGGGCATAATGACCTCGTCACCCGGCCGCAGCTCCAGTGCCGCAACCGCCGTCTCAAGTGCCGCGGTCCCGTTGCACACGGCAATGCCGTGCCGCCGTCCGGTACGCGCAGCCATCCCATGTTCAAACTTCTCCACGAACGGCCCCTCCGAGGAGATCCAGCCGCTATCTATACACTCGGCGAGGTATTTCTTCTCATTGCCGTTCAGTAGCGGCTCATTTACAGGGACAAAGGTGACCTTGTTCATTCTTTGATCTTATGCTTGCCTTGCGGGACGCCGGGAAAGTTCGTCTTGTCCTGCTCGCCCGCATAGGGTCCCTGCTTCACTTCGAACATCTCGATCTCATCCAGCACCGTAAAACCATGTCCTCCGGAGGCGAGCAAGACCGCATCTCCCGGGTGCAGGACCCTAGATTCGACGTATCGCTGCTGATCGTCATAAAAGTCGATCTGCAGCCTTCCCCTCTTGAGGAACAGAATCTCCTGGGTGAGATGCACCTCCCTCGCAATCTTGTTATGCACATGTGGCGGAATGACCTTCCCGGCAGGATGGTTCAGATAGGCAAGCTGTTGGGAGAAGTCATCGGGAGTAAAGAAAGATATGCCACGAACTCGATACTCGTTCCGGATGATAATTCCGAGCAGTTTTCCTTCGTGATATAGCTCATCGATCATGACGCGATCATCCGCATTATGGCACTCCCCTCCCTTTCGAGCGTTCTCAAACTGTACCCATCCTCTATCAGCCTGCGGCAGCCAGCGGCAAGCGATGCCCTCAAATGACGGTCACTGATGAGTTGCACGATAGCATCGGCGAACGTAATTGCGTCATCGGCGAGCAGAACATGGGTGCCGTGTTGGACAGGGATCCCCTCAGCGCCAAGCGTCGTAGATACTATGGGCACATTGCAGGCGCCCGCCTCGAGGATCTTAAATCGTGTTCCGGATTCGAACTGCAGGGGCACGAGAGCGACTGTGGCATTGCAAAGATAGGGCAGAACGGACGGCAATTTCCCCGTGACCGTCACATTAGGGTCCTTGATCGAGCTCAGCGTCTTTTCAGCACCCCTTCCCACAATGTAGAAATGCACGTCAGGTATGCGTGTTCGCACCTTCGGGAGGATATCATCCAGAACCCATCGCGCCGCCCTGTCCATGGGGCTGTGCATATGGCCGAAGGTGCCGGCCAGATAGATGCACGGCTTATGAAAATCCGACGGCGGCAGAGCCATCCGATAGGTGTCGAGGTCGATCACATTCGAGAACAGCATCACACGGTCCCGGTCTGCGGCGATCGATCGATAATAGTCCGCGTCCACCGACGAAACAGCAGTGGTAACATCGCACAAATCGACCCATTCCCTCTCCTCTTGCTCCTTCTCACGGCCCTGCTGCTCTATTTCAAATCTTCTCCTTGCATCGGGCTCATATGGTAATTCCCTCAAAATGAACCTGGACCAGACGCTGTCGGTGTCGCACACCAGCTTCAGCTCCGGCCGCCTCCGTTTAATGCTCCTGATCAGCGGCATGGAGATATTGCCGAATCCGAACCAGATAACCTGGATCTTGTTCCTCTCCACGGTCCGGAGAATAAAATCGGCATCGGCTTCGGCATACGCATACCGTCGGTACCGGGTCTGAAGTGCCCGTAAATACCGACTTGAAGACAGACCTGCGAAGGATGGAGAAATGCTGAATTCCCTGCAATAGCCCCGATAGAACTGTATTGAGTCATCTCCCCCTATCATTACCTCCGGCGTGCGCGCAATGATATGCAGATCACAGATCCCAGACAGCGCCTTGATCGAATTCTCTATTCTGAGCTGCGGTCCTCCCGCTGGAGGATTTTCAAGGATGGGTGTCGTAAAAAGAACTCGCATTTACCCTTTCCGGAACACCTTACGGATTATGCGTCGGGATCTATACAAATTCCGCAGCAATAGTACCCTAATCCGCTGATAAAATGGCAGTTTTCCCTGATGCTTGCGGATTAGCTGCTGCAGCCGGGCGTCCATCCGTCCCGCCTGCATATCATCAAAAGTCTTCGTCCCCCTTATCAACCGGTAATTGCCCAAGACTTCATCAAGGTACGTCACGTGTGCATGCGGAATTGCACGGAGGAGGAAGTCGATATCCATGGCATACTGTTCTTCACTATCGTAAAGGCCGATCTTTTCATGAAGGGACCTGTGGTAGAAATAAGCTGAAGGGTTGATCGGAAAGGGAGAGCGGGCCTCATCACAGATCAAAAGATCGGCCACCCGCAGACGTGAGGGCCTGTTCACACCCAGTAATCTCCCCTCGTCACCCCAGACATTGCAATTTCCCACCAACAAACCTGGTTCTGAAAGCATTTTGAACTCTTCCGATATCCGCCGCAATGTATATGGCTCATAGTAATCGTCGACATTCAGAATCCCGATGATCTCGCCCCTTGCCATGGTGATCCCCTTGTTCATCGCATCAGACTGGCCCCGGTCTTTCTCAGACATCCAGCGGATGTGGTGATATCGGTCTGCATATGCTTTCATAATCGAAACGGTCGCATCCGTCGACCCGCCGTCAATAATGATATGCTCTACATCGGGAAACTGCTGGCTCACTACGCTGGTAATGCACGACTGGATGAACTTCTCTCCGCTGAGAACAGGGGTTATAATGCTTATCATATTAGTTAGCTGACGATTTATCTCAAATACATATTTTTATGGGCATCACTATGTCCTGGAGTCTGAGTGCATAACGAATTCTTAAGCCATTTATATTATCACAGGTACTTGAAATTGCTTGGCATAAATCAACATTTCCTCTCTTTATAGTTACTCTTGTTCAGTAAACTGAATTCATTTCATCACACATCTTGATTCAGAGTACAACTTATTGGAGAATGCTTTGCATTTCTGTTTTCGTAAGGTAATGCGTGAGGATAATTTGCCATGCCATGCATGCCCATACGCAATCAGCGCAAATCTTGTAACAACATCACATTGTCCGGCTAAATTCTATTCATGTGCAATCTCGCACGCGGAAAATGAATTACGTCACCGCTGTTGTGATTGCTGGATATTTCAACAGGAACCTTCTCCGCAGCGTCCCATCTGAGAAATTATACTCCAATTCATACAGACTGCCCCGCATCAAAATGATTACGGGTATAGCGTACTCACCGCAATGGCACTGAACAGCTAATATTATTAAACCACGCGTGTCCGTCCTGCACCAGGGCGAACTCGGCGACAAGAGGCCCGTTGCTTTTGCCCTTGGCATTAAGTGGCAAGGTATTGAGCGGCAGGCTGATAGAGCGGCTCGTTCCTCGCCTGATATAGGCATCCGTGGGCACACGAAAACCGTCGTCCCATCGCAGAAGCTTGCCGTCCGCCTGGCGGATGTGAACGCCGATGCGGATCGGGAACGGTCCGTCCCCCATCTTCCAGTCGAAACGGCTCTGATTGTAGATCTTCAGATGAAACATACTGGAGACACCACCGGACGGGGGAACTGATTCGACTTCGCAGTACATTTTACCGAGCATGTCCGATAAAGGAACGATGGCAGCCTGCCCGAGTCCGCGCGTCACTGCAGAGCTATCTGCGAAGAGCTCGGGATGATCAGCCTTCCTGATGACGCTGTTGACTTTTTGTGGCTGGCTGTTGACAAAGCGCCTCAGCACTTCACCTTCTACAAGGCCGGGGAATTCGCTGCGTGCGAGACGGGCTGGATCAGTGACCACCATGCGATCAGCTTCACGGTATGTCGGGTCATAGAAAAGCCGAAAACCGGGATCCCGCAGCTGCACGAACGTGAACTGACTGGGTGCGTCTTCCATCATTTCATACCCGCGGTCAGCAAAGATCTGGCGAAATCGCTCGTATTCGGTCGAGTGAACCACGGTGCGATCAATAACGAAGCCGCTGAATCCCACGGCTGACACCTCGGCGATGAGATTATCCGGCGGCAGTTGCGAGATGCGGAAGCTCCAGTCGTCGGCCGGGCTGTTCTTGGCCCCGCCGTTGCTCCAGTGCAGATGATGCGAATGTAGATAGAGACGGATGCCGGCAAACGATGACCACCCGTAATATTTACTGTCGCGCATATACTGCGAATATGGGTAGTGGTAAACCATGGCATTGGACGGCAATGTTGCTTCAATCTTCTTTACAAAGCGGCGCTCGGCGAGAAATGTCGCTTCCGTGAGCTTGCTGCCCTTGCGTGCGTCGTTCGGGATCTGGTCGTACAGTGCAACGACTGTAATTACCAGTATGAGGCCAGCCCATACGATACGCCCCGGTCGGTCCGCCCTTCGCAGCTTCAGTGTCACGAACCAGGCGGCGCCAAGGTACAGTACGAAGAGCAAAAAGATGGCAAACCGGTCATAAGCCCTGATCGTCGGATACACCAAGGCTATCAGGGTGCCGATGCCACCGCTAATAGCACAGAGAAAGATGAAGAGTGTCAGGGACAACAGCGCGTCCCCCATGGGCTGGGAAGCAGCGGCTGGACCGCCCCCCCAACTCTCGGATGCCGTCAGGCTGCCTAATCTTCTTCTCAATGCTGGGATCGTCAGCAGGACGAGGGCAATCCCAAAAAGCAGAGATCCTAATGTCCCCAATGACACCATGCTGGCTCTCTTGAATAGCTTTGCCCTAGCGCTGCTCTCCAACATCCATTGGCCAAGCCTTCCCAAGGTTGTGTTGTGGTGTCGCGGGATGGGCGCCACAAGCAGCTTGAGGCTGGTAGAGTAGACCTCCGCCTCAAAGGGGTGTTTAATCAGCACCGGGTCTTCGCTGCCGTTAGGGTAGAACTCGTTCCAGTGCGTTTTCTTGTAGTTGTGCAGTGGAAGTTGGAGGAGGACCGCCACCGCCACCAGCGCCAAAATGTAAGTGCCGACCGGCAGCAGAGAGAGCGGGCGGCGCCAATCGCCCAGCAGCACCCGTGCAAAGCCGGCAAATCCCAGCAAAAGCAGGGTGAAGAAGGCGTAGTATCCATCCGACACCGCAATCAGCGCCACAAAAAGCAGGCCCAGCAAAAACTCGCGTGTGCGTACAAGGCGCGCAGCGGATTGCCGCCACCCGGAGGAGCATTCTTGCCCTTCTACCAATACTGCGAACTTGCCCGATAGAACCCAAATCACGGCGACCAGCGAAAGCGGCACCATAAAGTAACTGGTGAGGAATAAGTAAAACATCACGCCGATACGGAACGTCGTAAATGCAAACAGCAGTCCGACGCAGAAAGCCGGAAGGCGCGATACGCCAAGAAGCCTGCATGCAAGGAACGAGGTCAGGCAGATCAGCGGATAATTGATCAAGTAGTACACCTGCTGCAGCCGCACCGCGTCGTGAACGAACGGTGACAATCCAAGCATCAATACCGAATGCAGCGCGCTGGTTTGGGCTGCAGCGTTGTGATGCCAGTTGGCTACCTCGGGTGCGCCGAGATAGGGATTCGTCAATATCCAGCCTGTATCTTTCAGGAACTTCGTGAGAGTCAACTGCCAAAGAGCGTCCCCCTTGTTATAGAGAAGGGGGATCGAAAGATCCCAGTCCTTGAGCCCGAGTATATACACTGCAAGCGCTAGAGGGCCTCCTATAAGCAACACAGTCCATAAAGCGGCCCGAAAAACTTGAGGACGGGTGTACGGAAAGGTCGATTTCATCTTGAGCGCATCCTTTGAACCATGGTCAGCATAAAGACCGCATTCCCGACGGGTTCAAGCTTGATCAACTGGAGGCCAAGCGAAGGTCTGCCGCCCGAGGCCAAACCAGTTTCGTAAGCAGTTGTTGTAAGAACGACCAGTGCCAGCGAAAAACAAAAAACGATCAAAATAAGAGCTGTTGGAAGCATCGAGGCGAAAAAAAACCGAGCGGGTAGCAGCACTCCATCGCTCGCCGCAGCCGTTGTTCCATCTTCTCTGTGTTCCAGATGTAGCGTGCTCACCGCAATGGCACTGTACAGCTAATATTATTAAACCACGCGTGTCCTTCCTGCACCAGGGCGAACTCTGCGACGAGAGGACCATTGCTTCTGTCCTCGGTATTAAGGGGCAGGGTATTGAGTGGCAGGCGTATGGTGCGGCTCGTTCCTCGCCTGATATAGCCATCCGTGGGCACGCGAAAGCCGCCGTCCCAGAGCAGAAGCTTGCCGTCCGCCTGGCGGATGTGAACGCCGATGCGGATCGGGAACAGTCCGTCCCCCATCTTCCAGTCGAAACGGCTCTGGTTGCTAACGGTCAGACGGAGCATATCCGAAGCTCCGCCGGACGGAAGAGCTGATTCGACTTTGCAGTCCATTTTGCCGAGCATGTCCGATAAAGGAACGATGGCAGATTGCCCGAGGCCGCGCGTTAACACCGAGCCGCCCACGAATATATCGGGACGGTCTATCTTCTTGATCACGAGGTTGGTCTTACCCGTCTGGATGCCGACGTAACGCCTGAGGGCTTCGCCTTCTACAAGTCCGGGGAATTTGCTGTGTGCGAGACGGGCAGGATCGGTGACCACAATGTGGTCTGCCTCACGGTACGTCGGGTCATAGAAAAGCCGAAAACCGGGGTCCCGCAGCTGCACGAATGTGTACTGACTGGGTGCGTCTTCCAGAATAGTGTATCCACGGCTCGCAAAGGCCTGAAGTACACTCCGGTATTCGTCAGCTTTGACTACGGTACCGTCGATGACGAAGCCGCTGAATCCCACGGCTTCCACCTCGGCGATGAGATTATCCGGCGACAGTTGCGATATGCGGAAGTTCCAGTCGTCGGCCGGACTGTTCTTGGCCCCGCCGTTGCTCCAGCGCAACTGGTGCGAATGCAGATAGAGGCGGCTGCCGGCGAACGATGACCAGCCGTAATATTTGCTCTCGCGCAGGTACTGCGCGTAGGGGTAATGGTACACCATGGCATTGGGCGCCAACGCAGCCTCTACTTTCTGCACGAACTGGCGTTCCGCGAGAAACGTCGCTTGCGTCAGTTTGCTGCCCTTGCGTGCGTCGTTCGGGATCTGGTCGTACAGTGCGGCGACGGTGACCGTCAGTATGAGGACGACCCATACGATCTTCCCCCGCCGGCCCGCCCTTTGCAGCTTCGGCGTCACGAACCATGCGGCAACAAGGTACAGTACGAAGATCAAAAAGATGGCGAATCGGTCATAAGCCCTGATCGTCGGATACCCTAGAGCGATCAGGGTGCCGATGCCGCCGCTGATGGCACAGAGAAAAATGAAGAGTGTCAGGGACAGCAGCACGTCCCCCATGAGCGGTGAAGCGCCAGCCGACTCAGATCCCCAGCTCTCGTTCAACGTTGCCCCCCCCATTCTTCGTCTTAATGCCGGGATCATCAGCAGGACGAGGACGATCCCAAAAAGCAGGGATGCCAACGTACCTAATGGCACTGTGCTGACTCCCTTGAACAGCTTTGCCGCGTCGCTGGTCTCATGCATCCATTGGCCAATTCTTCCCAAGTACCTGATATGATGTTGCGGGATGGGGGCTACGAGTAATTTGAGACTGGCAGAGTAGACCTCTGCCTCAAAGGGGTGTTTAATCAGCACCGGGTCTTCGCTGCCGTTTGGGTAAAACTCGCTCCTGTGCGTTTTCTTGTAGTTGTGCAGTGGCAGTGTAAGTAGGAGCGCCACCGCCACCAGTGCCAAAATGTATGTGCCGACCGGAAGCAGAGAGAGCGGGCTGCGCCAATCGCCCAGCAATATCCTTGCAAAGGCGGCGAATCCCAGCAGCAGCAGGGTGAAGAAGGCGTAGTACCCATCCGACATCGCTGTCAGCGCCACGAAAAGCAGGCCCAGCAAAAACTCTCGCGTACGCACAAGGCGAGCTGCGGCCTGCCACCTTCCGGAGAAGCGTTCTTGCCCTTTTACCAAGGCTGCGAACTTGCCCGATAGAACCCAAATCACGGCAACCAGCGCAAGCGGCACCATAAAGTAACTGGTGAGGTATACGTAGAGCATCTCGCCGATGCGGAACGTCGTGAAGGCAAACAGCAGTCCGACGCAGAACGCCGGTAGGCGCGATATGCCAAGCAGCCTGCAGGCAAGGAAGGAGGTCAGGCAGATCAACGGGAAATTGAGCAGGTAGTACACCTGCTGCAGCCGCACCGCGTCGTGAACGAATGCAGACAAGCCAAGCATCAGCACCGAATGCAGCGCGCTGGTCTGGGCTGCTGAATGCCAGTACCAGTGGGCTATCTCGGGCGCGCCGAGATAGGGATTCGTTAGTACCCAGCCCGTGTCTTCGACGAACTTGATGAAAATGAACTGCCATAATGCATCCCCCTTGTTGTAGAGAAGGGGGATTGAAAGGTCCCAGTCCTTGAGCCCGAGTATGTACACTGCCAGCGCCAGAGGGACTCCTATAAGCAACGCAGCCCACAAAACTGCCCGGAGGATATGAGGGAAGGCGCGAGGGAAAGTCGATTTCACCCTAGCAGCATTCTTTCAAACGGGGTCGGCGCAAAGACGAACCAACGGCAGCCGAAGAACATGCAACCGGTGTAGATACCTGTGCCGAACAGTTGGGCAAGGTAGGGGTTGGAGGAATACAACGAAACAGCCGAAAGGACCGCACCCAGGTTCAGCAGATAGGAGATTGCAGCGGTCAATAGGTATTTCGGCAGCACGTGGGCGACGGGTCGGTTACTGCTGAAGGTCCAAACGCGGTTTAGCGCAAAACTGACAGCCAAGCCAATCGCATAACCGATGACATTGGCAATGCCGGGCCCGATTCCCCAAAAAAATATGAGCGAATAAATAGTGATCAGTCCTATTGCCGTGTTAACAAGTCCTACTGCCCCAAAGCGAAAAGATTGTCGGACCAGCCCTGTCATGCCCGCTTCCTTGCCGTCATCCGGTATTGCGCTCCGAGGCTCAACCAGCCCAGGTGCTTCTCCAGCGGCCGAAGCAATCTCAGCATGGCTGGGAAAAAAAGCCGGTAGTCCACGCGGGCGTCTTCCCATCCCCCTGCCAATGCACGCTGGCGCATTGTAGAGCCGCGGATAAGCCGGGCATTCATATCGAGCGGACAGGTATCTACGAAATGCCTTGTTAGCGGATTCAGCGGGTTGTGCTCAAAGATGACCAGCACCCCGCCGGGCTTGGTGATCCGTCGTAGTTCGGCCAACCAATACAAATGCTCATCATGCGGGATGTGATGAAACACGCAGGCGGAGAAGATCACGTCCTGGCTCGCCGTGGGCAAGGGGATATTTTTGTCAATGAGTATATAGTTTTCCTGCCCCGGAAACCGGCTTTGCGCAATTTCAATGCTGCGAGCAGAGACATCTGCACAGCTTACTTCGCTGCTGGAGAAATATTTGCGAAAGTAAGGCAGTGAATTACCGATACTGCTGCCGAAGTCCAGTATCTTGGAGGTCGGCAGTCTCAACCGATTGAGCATCTCTGACAAGTCTGCAATTTTGTATTCGGCAAAGTACTCTAGAGACTCGCCTGTAATGGCAACGTTCGCCTTGTGCAGCATGCAATATTCGTCTGCAAGCAGATCGAATTCAGCCTGCATTCGGGTAGAGCCGGTGCTTTGTCTCGCAATATCTCTGTTCATGATGCTGAAACCTTTGAGCTTACGTGAGAAGCCTCATGGACAAGCTCATTCGAGCAAACGACTTCCTGAATGACGAAGAGCGGACGACCTTTAGACTGCATGTAAAGCCTTCCCAAATATTCGCCCATGACTCCTGCCACAAACAGTTGTACGCTGCCCAATGCAAGAATGATAACGGCAAGAGATGTCCAGCCTTCCACTGTATGGCCGAGAAAATAGTGCACGAGCACATATGCCATCAACAACAGCGTGGCAATGCCAAAGAAGATGCCGAGGTACGAAGCCATCCGGAGTGGCCGAACGGAGAATCCGGTGATGGCGTCGATCGCAAACCGGATCATTTTGGAAAGAGGGTATTTGGTCTCGCCTGCAAAGCGCGCTGCCCGCTCATAGGGCACTGCTTCCTGGCGCATACCTATCCAGCTCACCATGCCGCGAATGAAGCGGTGATGCTCGGGCATGCGGTTCAAGATGTCTACTGCACGCCGACTCATCAATCTGAAGTCGCCGGTATCCCGGGGGATGTCGATATCCACCATCCTGTTGAGCAGGCGGTAAAAGGTAAAGGCGGAAGCCTTTTTGAATGCTGTTTCACCTTCGCGCTTGAGGCGCTGGCCGAACACCACGTCACAGCCGTCGTCCATGCGCTCCATCATTATTGGCAGCAGCTCGGGAGGATCCTGCAGGTCGGCATCAAGGATGAAGATGCGTTCTCCCCGGCACAGCTGCAGACCGGCGGAAAGGGCCAGCTGGTGGCCGTGATTGCGCGACAGGTTGACGGCAACTACGTGTTTGTCGACGCCGGCCAACTCGCGCATGATCTTCCAGGTGGCATCGCTGGATCCATCGTTGACCAGAATCAGCTCATACGCCTTGCCAACGCAGCCCTGACACACGGCACTAACGCGGCGGTGCAACTCCCGCACGCCATCTTCTTCGTTGTAGCAGGGCACCACAACCGACAAGATAGATCTAATCATTTCCAGTTCTCCTTATTTACAATGCGTGTTTAAACCCCTTCTCATTGCGAGCAATCAGATGAGCATTATCATTACATCATGATACTCCGAGCAAGCTTGTTAATCTTACGCAAAAATCGATATAGGTAGCTATTCTTTAATTGATTTAATTCATCAAGTACGCGCTCAAGATGTTCAGTCCTGCCAAGCATGTCTTCGTTGCTTTGCTCCAGTAAGCGCGTCCGCTCAACCAGGGTCTCGCGCGTTGCGACCAGGTCCTGCGTTCGCTCAAGCAGGTCTTTGTTGGTCTGCTCCAGCAGTACGGTCCTCTCAACCAGGGTCTTGCGTGTTGCGACCAGGTCCTGTGTTCGCTCGACGATTTCCTTATTACTCTGCTCCAGCAGTTCGGTCCGCTGAGTAAGGATTTGGCGCATTGCGACTAAATCCTGCGTTCGCTCAAGCAGCTGTTGACGGCTTTCGATTACATCTCGTGTCACTATAGAGTATTCTGTTTGAAAACAGCTTTCTAATGCCGCAAGATCAAAACGCCTTCCTTGCTTAAGAAGATGCAGGCCATTGGCGCAACGAGCAATATTGTCCCACGCAACCGTACATTCTCGAACGCCGTCTCCGTGGTTGAAGCGGTTTGGGAAGGACCGATTAATCACAATGTCATCGAGAGACGCGGATAATAAAACATTCCCATAATCGACGCCGCGTTCCCAACAAGACCGTGCTTCTTCCTGATCGCCACTTACGTAAGCTATCTTACCGGCAGAGAACCAAGCCTCCGTTGTTTTTGTCGCCAAATGCACTCCAAAACTGCGTATGTCCTGGCTTGCGCATTGCACAAATGACTCCCGGGCATGCGTAAACTGTCCCAAATATTGATGAAGCTTGGCCTTAACGAAGAGAAGCGATACTTTCCAGCGTACGCCCATCGGACCGTGCGGCGGGTTAGCAATAACGTCATCAATTTGCGCTATAAACTCACCAACTTCATTGGCATTCTGAAAAATGCAATCCAGCATGCGATATGCTTTTATACAGAGCGCTGCTGCATAGTCGTTCGAAGTCTTTGGTGAACTTGACATGACTGCATTGGTAAGCTTTGTAAGGGCATCCTCGTTCTTTAATCGATAAGTTACATTTACCATGGCATGCATTAACCAGGGATTGTGATAGAACTCAGCATAGCGGATTGAAGGATGACCCGTTTGCGCAATGTTATGAAATACGCGCTCACGATATTTATGTTTTGCGCCGAGCGGTGACTTCATTGCTGCCATCAGCCACCACTCGCAATCTGCCGGTGCCTCTTCAGTGAGATCGACCTTACGCAAAGAGCGCGGCCGCCGCTCCCACCTATTCCCCTGGCCGGAGTCTTTAGCTTGGGTTGCAGTCAGCGCAAACGCCTCTTCCAAGATGAAATGAGCAGAGAGCTCTGTCTTCAGTCTGTTCCAATTATAGACTTGAAGGTGACAAGGATTCGGGTCTTTGCCGGTTTCGTCGCTCCAGTCATTCGGAACGCTGACGATGACCCGCCCGCCAGGTGTCAGAAGCCTGTAAAATTCTTGCAAAAGTAACTGCGGTTCATTCAAATGCTCTAAAGTCTCAAAAGAAATGATTGTGTCAAACGAAGCATCCTCGAACAAGGTGAGCGCCTCGGGCAGTACACCCAGTCGATATTCCGCACGATTTTCTTTGCACGAATATAATTTGATTGCATAGTTGATCGCGTATTCGCTGCTATCAATGCCGACGACCGTCGCCGCTTGTGTCAGATGCCGGATGATGTGGCCACCATAGCCAAGCCCGCATGCTGCATCCAAGACACGATCGCCTGGTTTGATATAGTTGCATGCCCATTGATAGCGAATGGCGTGCGCATCTGACCGTTCGCCGGTATCGCGCAGCATGTCCATGTGCAGATCACGCTCTTTGCTCAGCAATGACAGAGGATACTCGTGCAGAGCCGCCTGCGGAATTTTCTCTAGCAGGACACAAATCTGCCAATCGTCGCGATTCAGTGACTCATAGTCATTGACCATATAATAAGCGGGATGCTTTCGAAAGCCCGCCTCAAGGCATCTCGTCTCCCACCAAGCACGTCGTTCAATGGTTAAATGCCAATGATTGTCCCTATCATGAGTTGTTGCAATCCTAAGAAAAACGTAGTGTCCTGCAACACGGTAGATATCACTGAGTGCTTTTGGCACATCCTGAGGGGCAAGGTGCTCTAAGCAATCAGTGGATATAACGGTCGGAAATGATTCATTCTCGTAGGGCAAATCAAGGACCGATCCTTGAGTGAACCGTGACGGGTAGCGCTGATTGC
Source organism: Nitrospiraceae bacterium UBA6905 (assembly GCA_002451165.1). Classification (GTDB taxonomy): domain Bacteria; phylum Nitrospirota; class Thermodesulfovibrionia; order Thermodesulfovibrionales; family UBA6898; genus UBA6898. The sequence goes on along the minus strand of DKBH01000061.1, from coordinate 73,368 downwards.
AGCGAGAAATTACGATGCCTGACACATCAACTCCGTGTGCATCGGCTCCAAGCTCTAACAGTTCTCCAACCAGTTTTCCTTCCCCACATCCTATATCGAGCATCTTTCCAACGCCACTCACAATGGCAATCTTGCTCGCAAGTTCAGACAGGTTCAAGCTTTCTGAACCGATGCGGTCGGGTGATATCCAGTAGTTGTCATATTTAGAACGATAGTTGAGTTGCATGACTGTATTTTATAGAGTCAGATACATTTCATCAAAAAATCTATCATTCCTGATGTCTCAGGAGGGGCTATCTTTGCGATTGCAGAAAAGTATTGGCTATTCGCCAGGCAATAACTTACCACGAAGCTCTCATTTTAAGGTCAACTACACCGCCAAAGAAATACTCATCCTTCTTCATTAACACTTGGAAAAAAGCTGCCTCATCAACCCAGTGTAGCATGCGTTGTGACATATAGTCCGGTGTCGCTTCAAAGGAAACAGCGGCTTGGACTTCGTAAAGATTAACGCCCAGATTACACTGACACTCAAGCAGTACCTCGATGATCTCGCCCGACGCGATTTGGCGAAACCAAAAAATAGGATCATTTGAATTGGCCGCGAGCGCAACCATGTCCTGATTGAGTGTACCCCAAGAATAGATCTTTACGCCTTCTTTATTCCGCAGTCGGACTGCGATATTAAGTTTTGTGGCTCTCTCGTTTGCTTCGCACACAACTCTCATACGCAATGTGTCCCCCGGATAATACACCGAACAGGGCTTGCTTTCATGATCAAGCGTTTGCACTTCAACGATTCGGACCTGACCTTCACCAAAGGAGAGCCGTTCTAACTGTTTCTTAGAGACATCCTGTGATATCGCGCGAACAGCTGCACTTTCTGACGCGGGCAATTCATTGTGCGATGTTGACGCCTGTGCGCCCATATCCATTACGAGGGAGCTGAAGTATGCCGATTCTTCTTCGTGAAGCTGACGGCGATATTCAAGCACGACTTCTGAAGACAGACCCCATGCAATGCGCTTGCCTCTATTTAGGAGGAGCGCGCGATTAGTGAGAGTCCTTATACTCTCTTGATCGTGAGAAACGAACAACAAGGTAGTTCCATCAGATACAAGTTTTTCGATCTTTTGAAAGCAACGCTTCTGAAAAAGTGCGTCACCAACCGCAAGCGCCTCATCAACGATCAGGATATCAGGGTCTACTTGAACCTGTACAGCAAAGGCTAGCCGTACAAGCATACCGCTTGAATAGGTTCTTACAGGCTGATCGATATATTGTCCGATATCGGCAAATGATGCAATAGCATCAAATTTATCGTCTATTTGCTGGCGGGTGAAGCCAAGAAGTGAACCATTTAAATAAACATTCTCGCGTCCGGTAAAATCAGGGCTATAGCCGGTGCCAAGCTCAAGCAGAGCTGCAATTCGCCCGCGTGTCTCAACGCTGCCATGTGTTGGTGATAAGGTGCCGGTGATTATTTGAAGAAGCGTGCTCTTCCCGCTGCCGTTTCGGCCAACAATGCCGACGGACTCTCCTTTCTTAATTTCGAATGATACGTCCTTAAGTGCCCAAAATTCCCGGTAGTATTTTTTGGAGGCACTGCCAGTCACTCGCTTTAATCTAGGCACGAGGAACTGCTTAAGCCTATTACGAGGACTCTCGTAAATGTGATAGCACTTGCTAAGATTGCTGACACAGATGACAGTATCTTCAAAGGACATCAGCGAATCCTTTTCTTGTTTTTTGAAACCAGGCATAACCCAGCCATGCAACGAAAATGGATATTACTGAGTAAACGAATAATCCGATCCAATTGGGCAGTTGGCCGAAAATGATGACCGCGCGAGCCTGTTCAATGGGAAACGTTAAGGGGTTTCCCATCATCCAAGGACGAAACGCCTCGGGAAGCGCATTTATTGAGTAAAAAACGGGTGCAAAAAACATTATGACTGTTGTAACAACACCGATCGTCTGTCCGACATCGCGCAAAAATACACCCAAAGATGCAAGCACCCATGCAAGCCCCAGCGTCAGGAGGACTAAGGGCAACATGACCAGGGGAGTGAAAATGACTGTCCAGTGCAGAAAGCCGTTAAAGATTGCGAAGGCAATGAACAAAACCAACAGGCTGACGAGATAATGGAACAGTGCCGCACCCATGCTGATAACAGCTAAGACCTCCAAGGGGAAAATTATTTTCTTCACGTAGTTGGCATTGGACAGAATCAGGTTGGGGGCGCGGTTAAGCACCTCTGCAAACAAGCCATGGACGACCATACCAACAAAAAGCACGACGGCAAACTGGGACTTCGTCTCGTTCCCACCCACTCCCCAGCGGGCTTTGAACACTCCTGAGAAGACAAAAGTGTACACCACCAGCATAAAAAGGGGGTTGAGAAAGGACCAAAGCAAACCCATAACCGAACCCTTGTAGCGGCCCACAACTTCCCGCTTTGTCATTTGGGCGATGAGCTGACGGTTTCGCCAGAGGCTCTTCATCAATGATATTAGGGAGGTAGGTTGTGCGGCATGAGGGTTCATAAGTAGATTATCACGATATCAAGCTGCTGTCTTAACCAGCGAAAGCTTCTTTTTAAGTTTTCTTTTCAGTGCTACAATTCGTGCTGCCAACCCCTGTCTGCGCAGTGCGCGTGCCTGATTGACTACCCAGCGCAGTACTTGCACAACATGCAAAGACTCGCTTGGTTCAGGCATGTCCGGCAAAGAGAGAGGGGGAAGAATAATCTCAAAACCTGTAGATATCGCGAAGACTTCCGGGCAAAAGCTGCTGATGAGCTCATTCTCCTGCCCCTCATCCCACAGCCCAGTCGGGAACTCACTCTCGATATTTATGACTACGGTTGAAGGGATTTCCTGAACGATCGTACCCCCTCCCGCCATGACCGCCATCGCCTTTCTGTCCACATAGGGCAGCGCTAAATGCAGATCTTCGACAAGCATAGAAACTCGGAACATGAAACGGGCATACCCCATAGGAGAAGCAGCATCGAGCTGGCGGAAATCGATCCTCTCGCAGATGCCATGAATTGGCTGCGTTCCGTTCTTCAAAATGACAGCTGTTGCCACACATTTCTCATCCTGTTGCCGTGCCAAACTTCCAGCAAGCACCTGAAGATGATTGGAGAAGATTTTCTCGTTCGGCGCCACAAACACCACAGCGTCAGCCGGGGAATTCCGTCTCAGCACTTCGGCAATGATCGCACCTAATCTGCGGCGGGTCTTAACCTCAGGAGTAGGGCCATAACTAAAAAAATCGACCTCCAGAAGATCGATGTGCACAGCGGAATTCGCAAGAGCCACTTCGATATCGGAACGATTCTCTCTGGCTGCAGCTGCGTCTACAACCAAGACGGGCGAAAAGTCATCATACTCTTGGACAACCACGCTGGCGATATGAGCATCCAGAATGTCACGTGAATATTCCGGCAGGAGCAGATTTACACAAACACTCATACGCGCGGCGCCTTCAGACCTCTGAAGTTTGAGCAAAGTTCTTTTGCGCTCCGAGAATTCTCGGTACAGATCGATGAGGTTCTTCTTCAGCGTGAACTTCTTCCTGAATATGTCCTGTGCTTTTGCCACCATGCCGAGGGCCTCATCACTATTGTGTTCTGCCCAAACAAGATGCTTTCGAATGGCTTCGCAGATACCGTCGATAGAACATCGGGTATCTATATAGAGCAGAGAATCGCCAAAATACTTCTTGGCAAAGTTGTTTTCGTCGCAAATGACAAGCGCTCCAGCAGCAACGCTTTCAAACAATCGGCTTGACATCAGTTCAGACTCCTTATGCGCCGGTGATGATAAAACCAATGCGATACCCGATTTGGCGATTTCGTCGATCATTGAAACGCCATCAAAGGGAATCTCGCGGACATAGCTTTTATATCCGCGCCAAACCTCAACACCCTGGAATAATTTCGGGCCATAGATCCGGAGGAACCCGGTTCGATCTAAGCGATGCAGCACCTCCTGATGCCGGGACTTTCCGCCAGTAAGTGCCTCCCAATTGATCCCGGCGTAAAAGAGCTTGTGATCACCAAGCGAGGGCGCATGGACAATATCCGTGACGGAGTGATACATCGTGAAGAGAGGAGGCAGATGGGTTGCAGACCTTCGCACCATACGACCGACGTGATCATCGGCAGCTGGCGAACTGCAACTGATAAAATCGTCATGCGTGAGCAGATTGCGCGAGGTGCGGGAATAACCCCATTCGTGATAGAACTGGATGGGATTCCACAGGGCTACAAAAGAAAAAACATCGTAAAGCTTCGGCGTGTCGTAATGAAGATGGAGAACAAAATCCACATCCTTTTTCGTTATGAATCTATCGGGGGCTTCCAAAAGCCGTCCATCCGCATGAATCTCGATGCACTCCATGCCGAGGGCGGCCGCTGCAATTTTCAGTCGCGCAATGCACTCGTCCTCTGCTGCCTTTATATCCGGCCACAGTTTGACTACGGCAAATCGACCCAATAATCCAACAGGCAGAGCAAATTCCTGATCCATCACGTAATGAAATCCCTTCCGTTAATATCCATGGAACCCCTTGCAATCGTTATCGCACACTGTTCCACGGCTGAGTGCACATATTTCGTTCAGCTGAGACAAAAGAACCGTCAGGCTCATGATCCACGCAAACCGGCGTCAGAGACGGCCGCTTCGATTTGGTGTTTCCAGCAACAACAGAAAGTCCTCATAGGCATTCTGCAAGCCTGTCCTTTCATCAACCGTAGGGCGCCAGCCGAGCGCCTGAATGCGAGAATTGTCGAGCAGCTTTCCCATTGTCCCATTTGGTTTGGATGTATCGTAGACGACGCTCCCCTCAAATCCAACCACCGCGGCGATCAGGTTAGCCAATTCTGCAATGGAAAAGTCATGGCCGCATCCCACGTTAAACATATCGTACGTCATTGGGGCAGCCATAATACACTTCATGGCTTCTGCCACATCGTCCACATACAGTATCTCACGTCTTGGTGTTCCATCGCCCCACACGACAAATTCCCGCTTGCCGGCCTGCTTCGCCTCATGCGCACGACGGAGAATGCCGGCGACGACATGGCTGTGCTGAAGATGATAATTATCGCCAGGGCCGTATAAATTTGGAGGTATGACCGAAACAAAATTACATCCGTATTGTTTACGATATGCGCGACACATCTCTATCCCCGCGATCTTGCTGATCGCATATGAGCGGATGTTGTTTTCCACCGGTCCTGTCATCATTGAGTCTTCCGAGATGGGCTGGGCAGCTACGGATGGATAGATACAGTTTGATGCGACAAAAACTAGTTTCTTAACATCGCAACGATGCGCGGCGTCAATAACATTTGCCTGAATCATCAGATTCCCGTAGAGAAAATCAGCAGGGTACGTAGCATTTGCATGTATGCCGCCAACCTTTGCGCCAACATGAAAAACCATCTCCGGCCGATTTTTGTCAACCCAATTGTAAACAGCATTTTGATTGCTCAAGTCAAGTTCACGGCGTGAGATGAGCAATAATTCAGCTCCCTCCTTGCTAAGGCTACGAACCAGAGCAGACCCGAGCATTCCTCGATGGCCAGTTATCCAAATTCTTTTGCCTGCGAAGGAAAATGTGCTGTCCTTTGTTGACATGATTTCGTTCATTGATTCTCTCCAATTAATTTGATTGCATCCTAGATGAACAAGAAGCGCTTTTTTGCATTACATCAGTCGTTCTTACCTCTGCTCGTAGCTCTGACACCCTCTGCAGATCTACTCCTGTTTTCAATCCCGGAAATATAATCGTCGAAGTATCCATAGCTTGCGCGGTATACCATTCTGATTGGATGCAGCCCAATGTTCACAAACCTCACGTGGTCTCGGCAATAAGACCTCCTTGAGATTGCTGCCACCCACATAGCTGCTACTCATCAACGACGATCCTGATAAGGTGATAAGAATACTGTAAGAATGATAATGCCAGCTCCGAAAACAGCTTTTCCGCCTCGCCGACGTCTCGGATGTTCCCATTCAGTCCCTTTCCGAAATCCCCGAAAAAGAACTCAAACCATAGCCAATATTGTCTCCGTCTAAAGCGTAGATGCAATATACTAGCTTATGCAATTGTTCCTCGGATGCATGGCAGCGCGTTGGTGCCTTGATCGTGAAAGCTCATCCGTCCATATGAAGGCGCTTCGACAATCGCTTCCAGCATGCACGATATGTGATGAATCCTCACGTCCTAAGCCGACAAGCCTTATCCTTGTCATCCGAAGGCTCATTGTTTCCGGATTCATCGCATGCAATTCTTTTCCTCAATATGCAAAGTTCAGTGGTAAAGTTGCCGCCCTCAATGCATGATGATTATTGTCTGCATCCAATAAATAAGGACAAACACATGCTACCGCCGTTCATGCACTACGTTGCGCATGTACTTAAATAATGTATGGTTTAGGGAAATAACAATAAAATTTAAGAGATTTAATTATTTAAAAAGTAATAATAACGCATCTTATAATTCATAATCAAAGGAACTTCTACGCCATGGCTCAGCATTCTCAAGGAATTGCCCAGGGGCAATGATAGCCCATAGGGATAGATTTGTGCGCCCAGAATGATCCGCTCGCACAAGCTTCCTGAAAAATATTGATAAAGCTTCGTCGATTGTCCACAATATGAAGAGTCCACCGCATCCCTTGCAATATTGCACGAGAAGACCTTGACTCATAGTCTAACTTATTCCATGGTCAACTATCCATGTCAGCGTTCGTAACAATCCCTCTCGGAAAGTGATTCGTGGACACCAGTGAAGATGTTGCGCTGCCAGCGAAATATCCAGGACATTGGACGGCACATCAAATGCCCTAGATGGTGTAAAGATACATCGCACCTCTTTCCCCAACAGGGCTTTTATGGCAGCCAGAACCTCGATCAGGCTCCTCCCTTCGCCGCTCCCGACATTAAAAACTCTGCAGTCGCCTCCGTATGCTATCGCCTTTACCAATGAAGCTACTGCATCTTCAACATAAATGTAATCGCGAACCACCGTTCCATCACCCCAAATCTCTATGGGTTGTTCTTGAAGCACCTTATACAGGAAAACTGCGATGACTCCCTGAGCAGCAATCACCCGTTGTCGCTCTCCAAAAGGATTTGAAAGACGAAAAATATAATAATCAAGCTTATGCAAATGATGATATAACGCGAGATATTTTTCAATGGTCACTTTCGCAATGCCATAGGAGCAGAGAGGCTGCGTCGGATGCGACTCCTTAATTGGCACTTCCGTAGGAATGCCGTATACCGTCCCCCCTGATGAGACGAAGATCAATTTTTTGTTCGATCCCTTTAGCAGGTCAAGTAACCGTAAAGTACCGATGACATTAGTCTCTATGTCGTAAATTGGATTGTCATTAGAGGTTTTGGGCAGGGTCGTGCTGACCAAGTGATAGATGATGTCGCATCCGGCAATAGCCGACTGAAGGTCTTCCTGATTCACGAAGTCTCCCTCGGTCCACTCCACGCCCTCTGATCCACAGGGAAGTGAGAAACGCTCGAGGTTTGGGCGATCGAATATCCTCACACCGTGTCCTTCTGCGAGTAGAGCCTTGCAAAGATGATACCCTAAGAAACCACCGCCACCCAGGATAACACATTTCATCCGGACAAGCACCTCGCATTCGCTTTCGAAATTGCAGCATAAACCTGGCTGTATTGCCATATCATGGATTTCAACTGATAGTTAGCCAGAAGTAATTGATGAGATGCATTTCCCATGTTCTGTGCCAGCTCTTTGTCTGATCTCAGTTTTTCTAAGAAGGACAATGCCTCGTCTTTCTGCGAAAACAAGAAGCCACCCCTGCCGTGTTCCGCCAGTTCCCTATTACCGACACAGTCCGAGAGCACGACCGGTTTTCCGGCGCACATTGCCAAGAGAACAGACAGCGGAAGACCTTCCCACAAGGAGGTAGACAAATAGATATCGATCTGCCGCAGTCTCTGCAATAATTCCTCTTTGGTCAGCCAACCAGTAATCTCGATGTTCGGTGATGAGAGTATATGTCGCAGTTCCCCGTCGCCGAACCAGACGAAGCGTATCGAAGGGTCCGAAACAAATGCTTTTGCAAGTTCGTTGAAAAGTGCGGGATTCTTTTGCTGGGCGATTCTTCCCGCTGTTGCAACTATAGCTCTTGCTCCTGGTGAAAAAGAATGCAAGACCTCATCACATGCAACACCGTTATTGATATGAATTGCCTTCATACCTCGTTCTCTGAAAGCTGCTGACTCCGTCGCACCGCCGCAAATAATCTGGCCACCGCAGCGCGCAGCGACATTTTCAAGAAACGCATAATAGTCCGCCTTATGTCGGGATATGTCTTTTCTCAAAAAAGGTGCACCGTGCGGGCTGTAGATTACGCTGACCTGAGTGCCGAGAAGTCTGCAAGCAATTCTGCCATGAAAACCCGCTTTTGACGAATGCAGGTGTACCACATCGTATGGCTTTGCTCGCTTCATTTGCTTCATAAGTTCTACAAAAGCACGGAACTCTTTCACGAAGCCCACTTCCTTTCCCGCATGCATCCAGAAATAAAACTTCGTCCCTGGAGGGAAGAAGTCTTTAAAATAACCGGGCGTTTCATTTCGCAGGCCGTATATGATCGTATGATCGTATTCAGGAGTCCCTTGAACAAGATCAACCATAAAGTAAAAAACCCCCGATCCGAAGGCTTCGACAACATGCAGTACTTTCTTCCGGACAGAATCTCTTGCAGTCACATTATCAGAGTCGCGATCCTCACAGCGAGATGCTATCTCCCGTTCCCTGTCCCAAAACGCCGTGTGCATGCTGAGTCGTTTCTTACAAGAAATGGGCATGCGTTTCTCCGCGAGGCCGAGACGATAGGCAATATATTTTGCTGCTGCCTCTATGATCGCATAGGGAATAAGGCTGGCTTTTTTCTCCTTCATGAGAAAACCTATCTCTTGTTTGAGGAAGAGCAGCCCTTCTCTGCCTGGCTTTGCATAATCCAATATCCATCTCTCCCGACTAAGAGATACTCCAATGTCAAAATAGCGGCCGAATTGTTCGCGCAGCGAATAGTCATGCGAATGGAAGACCGCGGCAGCCGGCTCGTAGACAACCTTGTGACCTTTCAGAATAAGCTTGGCACTCAGGATTAAATCCTCGTTCATAATTGTCCTCTCAGGAAACTTTCCTGCTTCAATAAAAACTGATCGCTTGACCGCCGCACAGACATTACTGCAGGTAAAAGTCCTGATGCCCAATTCAGTCAGCATTGACGCATCTTTAATCGAAGGCTTTGCCGTGTAGCTGTATGATCTGATAAACCTTTCCAGAGGGGCAGTGCCAGCCTTTGGAATGTGTCTGCCATAGGAGAGTGCGACATCACTATTATTCCGTAACGGATTCGTCAGCTTCTCTATAACCCTATTATCCCTAGGAATTGCATCCTGCGTGAGAAATACCATAATATCCCCTGATGTAGCGTCAGCACCCAGATTCCTCGTAGCGCCATGATCAAAATCCTCTCTAGCAATCACCATTATCCTAGCATCAAGCGATTCTGCAATCTTGATCGTTTCATCCGTCGAGGATGAATCTATTATGAGTACTTCGAAAGGCTTTACGGTCTGCTCCCAAAGCAGTTCGAGCAGCCGACGAAGCTGGGGACCGGCGTTCAGGGTAGGTATAATTACGCTGACTAGTCCCCTCATGGCAAGTGTGCAAGCGCTTTTTCGATCTGAGCCACTTTCATTGACCAGTCATTCATTTTTGCTACTTCCTTCCTCTGTCCGGATGTATCGTGACTCTTTTCACGAAACGCCCTACTGATACATTCCCTAAATTCTTCGCGCCCTGAAGCAAGATAGAGGAGATTACTGAATGGTTCGAGTTCCTTCATCTTGCTGGCGACTACAGGCTTCCCGAGAGAAAAATATTCGTATATCTTGACCGGATTTACGGTGTCCGCAAGTTCTCCCGTCCGAAACGGTATGAGGCATACCTCGAAGTGAGCGCAGAATTGAGGCACCCGTTCATATGGCTGTTTGCCCAGATAGTGGATATTCGATCTTTTCGGAACATGACTTGCCCGCACAGGTCCGACGAAGACGAACTCGATATGCCTCATCATGTCTGCAAGGTATTCGACCATTGCAAAATCCATCCAATGATCGATGGCGCCAATGTATCCCGCAATGTTTTCCATATCAGCAATCTCGCGAGGTCGAGAGAACGGTCCAGCATCAAAAAAGCCGTAGTCAACACCGTTACCGACAAGGAGAGTTGTTTTCCCGCTCCGTATCCGTTGAGCCTTTTCAAAGAGAAGACGTGAGGTGACGATCACAACATCCGCCTCTCCAAGCAGATAATGCTCGATCTTCTCAATTCCTTCGGCATGTGCGGCATGAATCGTGCCGTAGTCGTCCATCATCTCGTAGATCAGCGCCCTGCGCGGCATATCCGCCAAGAGCCGGGGGATCAGCCCCGAAGGTGTGGTGATCCAGACGACGGACTGATTCGTCATCATGGGCGCAAGCTGTTTCCGGAGGAGGGATGCGTTCAGTGTATCGTAATGATAACCCATCAAAGGTACAAAGAAGAGGCTTCGTACCGATAGGTCTGACGGAGGAGATGGCCGCACAAGACCAAGAAATCTCCGGATGATTCTCTTCGTGTCGGAGGGTCTGAGTCCCCTTAGACCAAAAGGTTGTATGTAGTGGATGTCATGCACCCTGGACAGCCTCTCGACAATATGCTGCGGTCTCTGTTTGATGAAGTCCCAGTCGATAGGGCCGAAATAAAGAATGTTCACCGCTGCACTCCAGCAAGCACTTTAAGGATTCTTGCCGCTGACCTGCCGTCACCAAAAGGGTTGACGGCTCTGGCCATTTTCTCGTATTCGGCATCGTCCGTGAGGAGACGATGCATTTCCGCAACGATCCTTTTTCTCGACGTGCCCACGAGCTTTGCAGTTCCCGCAGCTATGCCTTCAGTCCTCTCGGTCACTTGCCGCATCACGAGGACGGGCTTGCCAATACTTGGCGCTTCTTCCTGAATGCCGCCTGAATCAGTGAGTATGAAGTGGGAATTTTCCATCAGCCAGACAAGTTCCGGATACGGTACAGGCTCAATAAGGTGCACATTAGGACAGTCCACGAGAATCTCGAACACCGGCCTCCTGACATGAGGGTTCAGGTGGACGGGGTAAACGATCTCTACATTCTCCGTGCGGGCAATCTCCCTGATAGCAGAGCAGATGTTTCTAAACGGCTCCCCGAAACTCTCTCTCCTGTGCCCGGTCACGAGAATCATTTTCTTTCCGGGATCGATCCATGCAAACCTGCGGGCAAACACATTTTCTTGGTCGTGCACTCTGCGGAGCGCCAGAAAGAGGGCATCTATTACGGTATTACCGACGACATATATTTTCCGCTTATCGATTCCCTCACAAAGAAGATTTTCCTTCGCCTGCGCCGTAGGCGCAAAATGATAGTCCGCCAGGCGCGCGACGAGCATCCTATTTGTCTCTTCAGGATAGGGCGAATGCTTCATGCCGCTCCTTAGGCCCGCCTCGATATGGGCAACAGGAATATTGTGATAATAAGCGGACAGTGCACCGGTGAATGCCGTTGTCGTATCACCCTGCACGAAAACCAGGTCGGGGCTCACCCTCGTCATAACTTTTTCGAGGCCCGTCAATATGCTAGAAGTTACGTAGGTTAGTGACTGATTATGGGTCATCACATCAATATTGTATAAAGGTCTAATCCCGAAGAAATCGAGGACCTGTTGGAGCATCTCCCTATGCTGGCCTGTGACACAGACCGTCACTCGGAAGTTTTTCATCTCGCTGGCAGTAAGTATAAGGGGAGCCATTTTTATGGCCTCAGGACGGGTGCCGAAGATGAAGAGAAATTTCTTCCTTACGGACCTCCTCGGCGCTGTGCTCATTGCTGTTTCCTTGCCGACCTGCGGATCCTGGCTATGATCAGAAGTGACCTCGAACCATAGCCATCATATCGGACTTTGAGCACGCCACATGATGACAGCCCTATGTTTTGCACAAATAGTGCGGACTTGAAAGCGCAGTTTTCGATGCGGTGTGCAGCTGCTGAACACACTGGAATCTGATTCCTGCCATCTCGGACAAAGTCAAACGGACTTATGGCCGCAGCCCATGATAGAGGCCCTAATCTCTTGCCGCGAAGATTATGTGCACTTTGCTGATCAGACATCGCCTTCGAAATAATTCAAAAAATCCGTTATTCTGGATAGCCACGTATTGGCACGTGACTCCTCCCTTAATAATGCGATGTACCGGCTATCGAAACGGAGAGATAATGCAGTCCTTATATTGTTCAGGTAATCATCATACCCCTCTGCGACAAGAACTGATCGATAGCGCGCGCATTCCCGCATTGATGTAGTCACAATGGGCTTGCCCCCTGCCATATATTCAAAGAGTTTGACGGGCGAGGTGGAATCGGCAATTCTTCCTGACCTGAACGGTATGGTGGCAACGTCGAAATGACAGAGATAGTTCTTTAAATCGGAATATTTTTTGGGCCCGAGCAAAAAAAGGTTCTTTTGGTTCTTTAGCCTTTGTGAACTCAGGTCATATCGCGGTCCTATCATCACGAAATTGAATTCCGGGCAGTGCTCACACGCATAATTTATCAGGTCATAGTCGAGCCACTGGGCCAGGGCTCCGTAATATCCGACGATCGGTCTCCCCTGTGATACTATTGGCATCAGGTCATCGGGAACGATGTCTGTGTCTACCTCGAAATCTTCTATCCGCACCCCGTTAGGAATGAACAAGACATCAGTGCGCAGTTCCCGGACCTCAGCAACTAGTTTTTCAGCTGACGCAATTACCACATCTGAAATCGATAACAATCGCCGATGATCTCGTTCCATCAGGTCACAATGACAAGAAAATACGTCGAGTTCATCAATATAGTCATACACCATGCGGCTTTCCGGAAACAGGTCTTTGTATATGATGTTGGGCGTCCAATTCAGCCAAAAAGTGAAGGGTCTATCTCTGAAGTCGTGCAGAATGCTCCAATCCCGTATGACGAACAGGGTTTCATTAATCCTTCTAAGCGGCTCTGCATTGTCCACGGTAGGAGTGGGGGTAACGAAGAGAATAAGATATCCCCTTTGGGATAACTCCAGAAAGAGGTGATGAGGCCTCTGAAACAGGGGAGCGTCCCATGGTACGAGGGAATGGTAGATTATTGTTCTTTTTGGATCGCACCCGCGCAGGAGTTCGTGCCCCGTTGCACGATATTTTCCTTTTGTTATGGTTTTTTCAAGCAAATGCTGATGGGCCACGTAGCCCCTTGCCCCGCCCATCAGGCGTCTGATCGATACGTCATACAAGGGCTTGATCACATTTTTTAACCCCATCGGGATATATTCTTTTGCGCCGTGCACAGCTCCCACTAACATTTTATGCAAGAACGAAATTTCTTCGTGTCTGCTCACTTGCATCTCCCCATGTTATGCATTAACTCTGTCGGTCATGCTCAGACCTGTTCGTTCCGCGGTTTGTGAGGTTCCCAGGTGCGTTGCCATTTCTGTTCAAATTTGGTCTTATTCTCCTCAAATATCCTAAAATATTCGGCCCGCGGCAGACTGGAGAAGGTGGCGCCTCCAAAATGATGGATGAACACATCCTCGGCGCAGATCACCTTCAGCCCGGCCTTTTTTGCCCTGAGCGAATAATCGTCGTCTTCGAACATGCCTACGGAGAAACGTTCGTCCAGAGGGCCAATCTTGTCTGCAGTCTCTTTTCGAAGTGCGAGACAGAACATCGCAAGAACCGGGATTTCAAACCACCTTCCGCAGTGGGCCTTGGCATAGCTGCCGGCAAAGAGGTCGAGGTCTGAAATATCGGTGTATTCCACATTAATCTTTGCCTCGTTGCCGACAGAGTTTGTTACTGGACCGACTAACCCTACTTCCGGATTCCGAAGATGTGAAACAAGTCCTGTGATCCACCCGCGGGTAACGATCGTATCATTGTTCAGAAGTATCAGGAATTCTCCCCTAGATTCCCGGATTCCCCTGTTGTTCGCCGCGGCGAATCCCTCGTTAAAACTATTCAGGATGATCCGGACAGTGTTTCTTTCCTGCTGCAGTGCGCGCAGATATTCACGCAACCCGTCAGTGGAGGCATTATCCACGATGATGATTTCATAATTCGGATATCCAGTCTTGGTGAAGATGCTTTCGAGACACATCTTCGTATAATTTAGATTGTTGTAAGTGACGATGACAATGCTTACCTTCGGAAATGCGGAAGCAATACTCATCGAGATTAAGCCGAACCGGCTTTCCCAGTCATTCAATTTTGCGAGGCTGACGCGTTTTTCCATAAGCAGGGGGTCGTTCTCTGCAAGAGCCGCCTCGATATTTTTCAGGAATTCCTCTTTGTCACTGGAAAGATACACCAGATCAGAATAGGGGAAAAGTTCCGTAAGCTTTGATGAGACGACGGGTTTTCCTGCACTTATGAATTCATAAAATTTCACCGGGTTCGTCGAGAGGATTAGCTCGTCTATTCTGAAGGGGATGATGCAGACATCGAACCAGGAGAGATATTTGGGAAGGTCCTGATAGGGCTTCTCTCCAAGAAGGTAGATGTTCGCATGCTGTTCCGCAACCGTTTTGACGGCTGATCCGAGCGTATCTCCGATCAGCACAATAGACCATTCCGGCCGTGATGCGGCAATATACGCTACAGTGTCAGTGTCGAACCAATCTGCAATGGCGCCATAGTATCCTATCACCGGCCTCCTGATTTTGGACGGTGGCGTGCACTGGGGCAAACGGGAGAAATGATCGAAATCAGCAGCGTTCCTTACGATTTCAAGCCGTCTGCATCTTCTGCCGAGCTTCTCGTAAAGTCTTGCAGAAGTGGCAAAACAGACATCCGAGATTTCCTGGAGCAGCCGTTGTGCTGTGCCAACGTCCTCTCCCACTCTTCGAAATGCCGCAAATTCATCGAGACAGTCGAAGACAACGAGGGAACCGACCTCCGATTTCAGGCGCTTCACAAGGGGATACCAAAGAGGGAATTCGACAAAAGCGACGGAATCTCTGATGCCAAAGTCATCTGCGAGACGTCTCAGCGCAGTCCACGGGAGGTCCAGATTGTCGGCAAGGCCGAGGGTGTGCACGAAATCCTGGTCTGCCGGAAGCACAACCGTATAAATATTTTCGGCCACCAATTTCTTTCTATAGGAGCGCTGCTTTCCAAACTTGGTTTCCAGATAAAATACCCTGTGACCGTTCTTTGCAAACATCGATGCAATATGCTGGGGACGCTGGTGCCGGAACGACCAGTCCACGACCGAAAAGAATATGACATCATATCGGTCGGCAGTAGCAGACACTGTTGAGGTTGCAAAGGGGAGCCGAAGCATCGATGCACCGGCCCCTATCTTCTTCAGTAGAGCGCCTGGATTCCTCACCGCATCCACTGTCGCCTTGACTGCGCGCCTCCTTCGGCTACCCCGTGGGAGAAGCTTGTCGCGGAAATTGAGATAGAATTCGAAAAGCTTCCATTCGGGTATGGTAGTGATTCTTGCAAAGCTGTCCTCGAGGTCTGCAAGCCGCTCTTCCGTATATATGAGGCGTTTCAGGTAAGGTCCCTTCGTGTCCTCATTGTAAAAATAATGGTTCAGCTCGAAGTAACGTGTTCTGACCGCGTCGAGCGCAGGGTAGACGCCGGCGGCGTCGCCACCCCTACTCAGGGATATCAGGGCACTATAGGCGCTTGCGATGAAGTCCGGGGTATTGCTCCCGAGGTCCTCTTCCTTCATCTCATGGTGTCTCAACCCGGGGTCCAGAAACTTTTCCAGTTCCTGTGAGACACTTTCGACAGGATATGAGAGATTAAACAATTCAGCAATGCGCTTCAGGACATCGACTCTGCGGGAGAGAAGGTCTTCGAAGCGCAGCAGGAACCTCGGATATTCTCGGGTGTGTACCTCTGCGTCAAGCATATAGCTCAACCAGAGCAGACATGATTTTTCGACGCTGAACCCGTCTCTTCTTTGGAGAGAACGAGCGACTTCCAGAGGATTTCTCAAAGGAATGATGAAACAGGGCTGAATCGACAGCTCCTTGAAGACACCCTTCCAGAGCGGGAGGAGTCTTCCTATCCGGGGGTCCTTTATCCCAAACACAGGGCTTCCTGAGAGGTCTTCACTTATTATGCCGCAGAGACGCTGCACAAAACCGATGGCGTCTTCGCGCATCCACCAGCCCTCAGGCAGCCAGGACGGGTCGTCCCAGGAAGAACCGAGGCTCTCAAGGACATTCTCGTTTACCCTGACGAGGGCATTATTCTCAAAAAAACCTTTGGGATTGTCATCTGATGCATTAAGGAAATTGGTGCCGAGATCAATACCGAGAATGTGAAGGGCTCCCATCAGTGCAGACGTTCCGGATCGATGCATGCCGGTGACAATGATACATTTCCTTTGGGAAGCAATATTACCTTTCAATCCAGATGCCACAAGGACAAATCCCTTCCAAGAAACTTTGAGAGAGCGGCCACTTCATCGCAAAATAAATCCCCCAGGATCCTTCTGGTCGTTTTCTTCATAGGAGGATAGGATGCCTTCTTTCCTTTAGTCAGGCTTCCCAGCGCCGAGAGATTATGTTTCAGGGATAATTGCTTCGACATCCGCAGCGCATGGAAAAACTGCGGCACGTCGAGATCACCTGCATGAATCTTCTTGCCGATGGGGCAGCGCCATCCTTCAGGGCTGCAGCCGAGAAAGTGGAGTATCTCTTCAGCGTAACGGGACGGATCTCGGGTAAATTCCTCGAAGAGGACGATCTTCAGGTTCTCGACAGGAAACAGGGCGGTATATCTCGCGATCTGTTCCATGTAAAACCCCCTGCTTACGTAGCTGAAATTGTTCCGCTCGAAGTATCCTCTCTTCATCCGCGTGTGTTCGAGCACTATCGCCTCTTCGAACGAGCGGGTCTCGTATCCCCGCCTGAACGACATCCAATAATGGGAGTATGCCCTGTCAATGGGGTTCCTGAGTAGGACGATCAGCCTTACATGGCCGCCCAGCGCCTTTCTTACTCTTTTAGGAACGTAGTCGAAAAAAAGGTACGAGGGCGTAATATCGCCTGCAATAAAACGATCACCGGCCGGCTCGAATTGCATGCTGTACCACTGCACCCCCCGTGCATAATCCTCATCGATATCGAAGAAATGAACCTCCTTCAGGTCCGGGATAAAGATGCGGTCATGCTTTTTGAGTATCTCGTAAAGAAGCGTGGTCCCCGCCTTCTGGGCACCGATGCACAAAAAATCTGGGAGCCTGATACCGGTCATACCTTCAACCCATCTCTTCCGCCATCATTCAGGAACATAATCATCTCAGATACCCGAATTCGGCAAGCCCCTCCCTTGTCTGTCGCTCGCAGATGGCTCTCATCAAAGGCTCCATTTGTCCATTCAGGCCTCCACACAGGACTGCAGACAAGGCATGCTTGGGTCTGCATGGTCGGAGCAGGTATTATCACGGCTGCCCTCTTCAGAGCAAATACGCATGTTATCTTCAAGATGGACGCTGAGAAAATGAATTATTGATCTGCAGTAACTCTCGGATGAGGAGATGACGTCCTCAACCCTGATCATAAGATACTTGTACGGCCTTGATCTGTATGCTTTTCTTAGGTACATATTTGATGTGCTCCTGAGGCGGGTGAGCCACTGGCAAACATCCTGCTGCCCTTCTCTGTTCGCCTGAGAGATTCCATAAATTCCGCGAATGTATCTTATGATATGGATGATCTTGATATCTGCTTCTAGCATTTCTCTCGTGGCCACAATACGACCAAAGCAGAGGTCGGTGGATGATAAATCCCCGGCTGTCTCTGCTTTCATGTCGCGGGCCATGGCATCATCTGCAGATGAGGTGATGCCACAGGGATAATAATTACTCCTGCGCGAGATTTCCTTAATATTTCGCAGCGTCAAGCACTCACCTATGGTGCATCCGAAGGCCTCCGTCGCCGGAGTCAGATCCCCCGTCAACCTCTTGCCAATCTTCGAGCCCTTCAGCCTATGAATGATGAACGCTATCAGTAGCAGGTAGCCTGTCTCCCAGGGAATGGTAATAAGGCTATTCAGCTGGAGGGTCTCAGCCATAAAGGCGGTGCCGAATCTGGTAAAACCGAAGATGCTAAACATCAGTAATATCATACCCTCGTACTACGATCCCGTGTAATGACCTGATAGTTTTCGGTTATGGCGAGGGGGATCTACATCGATCAATTCCTCTACCTGCTTCTTCTCATAAAACTGCCAATATGCTCCGCTGCTCTTCAGGAGCTTTTCACCAAGTCGCTGCATTGTCTCCTGCTTATAAATCCTGTTCTTATTCTTGTTTTCGAGAGGTTCATTCAGCGTAGCCGCCTTTTCCGTAACAACCCGAAGATTCTTGCCCCCCGTTTCCACGATCTTTTCATATCTAATAATGGATTCGTCGGGCAGATAACGCTCGTACCGCTCGAAGAACCATGACAAGATATAGAGTTGCCGCTCAAGTCTGTCATTAATGAAAGTCAATGCGTGTTTCAGGTCCCCATCCAGGCTTTCGGCAGCTGGAGTGCGTCCGTCCTGAACCGGCAATGCCACGCTGTTCCAGGACGTAAGCACCGAAAGCGGATTGCGAATTACAGCATAGCAAGGGAAATGTTTTATCAGGGTTCCGAGTGTCGCGGTAAACGCAGCGGGATGCTTGATAATCAGCATAAAGTCAGGGCTCAACTCCTTTTCAATGACGATAGGGCTGTTTGATTCTATAGTTGGCCTCAATTGCGAATCCGCATAGTGGTTCGCCACATGATTATCAGGAATCTTCCCCCCAATATGTTTTGTAATAGCCGTCCTATGTAACAGAATTGAATGCCTCATATCTACAAAAAATTTTCCAACCTCGTCGCAGACGGCAGTGTGTGTGGGAAGGGTCGCAAATCTGCGAACTTCCATGGGCTCATGGAGCGCGACCGTATCGGGCAGTTTATCAAGCAAGTGGCACGTGAGAGTTGTTCCTGACCTTGGGAGTCCAGTAAGAATAATGTCGCGTCCGTTCAATTCATCCCTCTCCATAAGTGGTCTATATGGTCAAGAATATCAAGGAAAGCAGCTCGTTCAGAAGAAATATCATGCTGGGAGACAGTCTGTCTGGCATTGTTCTTGATCTGCTCCATATCACTCGGACCTAATAGAAGCGCCGCGCGCACCGAAGCAATTATTTCGTCGAAGGTATAAGAAGGGTTGAAGCAATTAATACCGTCTCTGCAGAAACTTCTGTTTCCAACGCAGTCCGGACAAATTACGAGCGTACCGGTCGCCATGCCCTCAAGAGCGGGAAGATAAAACCCCTCAGTAACGTGTGGCAGAAAAATCGTTATCTTCGATCTGCTGATACGATTCAGGTAGTTTGCTCTTGCAAGACGCGATGATATCACCTCTGCCTTCAGACCAAGGGGTGCAAGTGATCTCAAGAGTTTCATGCCGAGTTCCGGATTCTTCACCGCATCTATGAGAATGTCGCAGCCAACCGAAACATGCGGATGTAGGACTGGAATTTCCGTCGTGTCGATGCCGTTTGGAATGACAAAAAGCGGACCGTTAGTTCTCCCTGTTGCCTCAAGAGCCATTGCTACATCTTGACTTACGCAGATGCGAACAGCCTTATACCTTAGAAAAGAAGAGAGCTGTTCTCTCGGATCAGCATGTCTGACATGCTGAATAAGATTGATGACGGGAATGGTAGAGGCCATTCTCTCCTCCTCCTTGAGCATTAGCCAGTCCATACCGGCTATGAACAGCGTATCCGCCAAAACAGCCTCGTTCGCACCTATGACAAACCTCCTCACACCAGCCCATGGATTATTGGTGTCCCAGACCGAGCAGTCCGAGAACCTGATTAATGGGCGGTAATGGGGGGAATCCATCACATGGTTGAAATAATTCCATACCTTCAGGTGTCCCCCCTGAAACTGCTGATAACTTCTATGAAAGAGTATTATTCTCTTGTCGAACATCTCTGTGCTTCGCTCCCGCAACGAAACGTCGCGCATTGCTATGGCATTCCAATCTTCTCTCTGACTTGTTCTGCCCTGTCTCCACCAGGACAGGACCTCCTATCTTTTCCTGTGTAGATTCCCTGTTCTAAATGTTCTCCCACTTCAAATCTTTCCCGATTAACTCGTACAGCAATTCATTATGTTTTCGGAAATACTGGCGCAACCACATTCTGTCCTCTTCATTAATCTCAGAGGCACCGCCCTTGTTATGAATTTCGAAGCCATTCCCATAAAAAGATGGGAGTTCCAAGAATTCCCAGACAGACTGCAGTATCTCATGCGGACGGGCAAAGAAATCTTCACTTCTAATGATCATGATCTGTTCCTTCGGAAAATATGTCAGCCATCTCTTCAACTGGGTTATGTATACGCCGCGGGCCAGATAACTCCGCTCGTGACAATCAAAGTTGTAATAATTTTCATCCCTGCACATCCGGGCATATTCCTCGCCTATCCAGGAATCCTCCTTCCTGATCACTTCTGAAAAAGGCAACGTCTCGACACCATTCCAGACCGCATGACGATAATGAGAGAACGCCCGCTCAACTGGATTTCTCAGCAGCAGTATGCATTTGGCCTTCGGAATGATGTTGAGCATCCTTGCCGGGGCATGGGGATGGAATAGATATGAGGGTGACGCCTCGCCCGTCAGAAAATTACGGGTGCTCATATTCCGACGTGGTCTCTTCCATGATAAGGGAAAATAACCCTTATACCAGTCGAGTCCCCTGTCGTACTGAAAGTCGAAGAAGTGAACTTCCTTTCGTCTCGACGGGATTACCATAGGATGCCCGCTTAGATTATGGAACAAGGATGTTGTGCCGCTCCTCATTGCACCGATGATGATAAAATCAGGAAGGCATCTTAGCCCGCTCGTCAGAAAATGATACCAGCCGGGATCGCACTTCTTCGGCCGCTGACGGAAGCAACTCTTTTCCCTTGAACGATTATTTGTCAATCTACTCTTGTACATGGCTCCACTCAGCTTTCAGGTGGAAAGGAGCAAGCACCACGAATCCTCCCGTAATCTGGAATTCGGATATATTATGATGCTTTAACAGAACCAGTTTCTTCCTTTCGTCCTTTATTGTCACGGTGACCGAATACGTGCCCGGACTCAATTGAATGTCTAAGAATTTTACTCGCAGTCTGATCTCTGGAGAGTCATTCCTTACAGGGAAGCCGCAGAGGTCCGACTCGCAGACCGATACATTATTGAACTCCTTGTCATAGAAAGATACGTCAACGATTATGTTGCTCACGGATGGGTCAATAGACAGTTTCATCTCCACAATCAACAACCCCATGTACCCTATTCCGGGCCGTCCGTTTCCCGCTGGCGCCTCCACATCCGAGTATAGTGCAAAATCGAGAAGCCTGGTCTGTCCCGTGCTGATGAGACTCCCTTCGTCTGCCGGGAACAGGGAGAAATAGCAATCGATAGCCTCTGAAACACTCCCGATACCATATGCCATTTTCCCCTCGTTGAGCACAAGGGCGTCCGTGCAGACCCTGGAGATATTCGGTATCGAATGCGATACGAATATTACGGCGGTATCCTTGATAATCTTGTCTAACTGTGCGTAGCATTTAGCCTTGAACCTCCGGTCACCCACAGCAAGAACCTCATCAAGGAGGAGGATATCAGGTTTGATCGCGATAGCAATCGAGAATCCGAGCCTGACCCTCATCCCTGAAGAGTACGTCGATACGGGTGAATCTATGAAGTCACACAGTTCTGAGAACTCGATGATCGCATCCATACTCGAATCTATTTCATCTGTCGTCATCCCCAGGATAGCGCCGTTAAGGTAAATATTTTCGCGACCGGTCATATGAGGATGGAAGCCTGCACCCAGCGAAATCAAAGTAGCAATCCTGCCCTTCAAGGTTATCTCGCCCTTGTCCGGCGGAAAAATACCGGAGATAAGCCTCAGCAGAGTGGTTTTACCGCTACCGTTCCTGCCGAGAAGGCCGAGCATCTGACCTCTTTTGAGATCGAAACTGACGTCGTTGACGGCCCAGAATTCGCTCTTTCTCAGGGATGAAGAGTCGGATCTTAACCCTACCATGTTTCTCGCAAGGTCGACGATGCCGTAGAACATGTTCATTTTCAGGTTCTTCGCGAACTTCTTCGAGACATTCCTTACCGAAAGAACGACCTCCCCCTCCTCCGGGTGTACTGATTGTACCTGCGACAGGGTTTTGAGCATCATCGACTGGATCAGAGCATCCTTTCGATTATCTTGTCTTCGGATACAAAGAAGAGGCGGAGAGCCACAATGAACAGAATGGCAGAGAGAACAGAAGATATGAGATATCCCTGCGTGTCATACAGCCTTCCATATATGACAAGGTCCCGTGCAGAGCAGACCAGATATGTGAGCGGGTTCCATTTTATGACCGATCGCACGACAGGGTTTTCGATCTTATCGGAGTAAATCACCGGCACCGTATAGAGCAGCAGGCCTACCAATGAAGTGACAAACTTGTTGATGTCGAAAGCCACTACCGAGAACATGGAGACGATCAGGCCTGCTGCTGTGGCAAGAAAGAAGAGGGGCAGTATTATCAATGGCAGCAGGGCTGTCCAGTAGCTCGGGGTTATGCCGAAGCTTGCCAGTACCGCCAGATTAACGATCAGTGAGATGAAGAAATTCGCAACGTTTATCGCAGCCTGCTTAAGGACAAGGGCCTCGCGCGGAAAGTTCACCTGCACGATGATGACCTGCCCGGCCTCAAAGGTCTGGGCCACAGATGTGAATATACCCATAAAAAGCCCCCACATGGAGGATCCGATGAGGACATACGCTGGGTAGGAAATAGCTACATCACCAGGCCTCAGCATGCCGGTCTGCTTCAGGAAAATCCATGACAATATGCCGATCATCGGCGCAAGGACAATCCATGAAAAACCAATGAAGGACTTCTTGTATGCTGCAAAATAATCCCTCTTAAAGAGTTGCCAAATGAGGTCCTTCGCGCTGATGATATTCCTCGCCATCACCGCCCAGGTACGAATATAGCCGATATCGTGACGCTGGTTTGGTCGATAAACCGTGAGACTCTTTTTCGTATGACCCATTATCTATTATCTTGCCATTCCAAATAGAAAGACACCGCGAAGGTACTCGGCAATCCCGCGACACTTCCTTCAGGGAAAAAGCTCAGTCTTGATCTGGATATATTCAGGATTTATCCCGCATGCCGGTAAACGACCCTACGATCACAGTTGAATGTATTCGCTCTACAACGATTTTTCTTTGCGTATTTTATCAGCAGACCTTAGCCTTTTTCAACCGATATGCGATCTCCGGTATGGCAACAGTCATATTTGAGAGTTTCACTCCTGCTGAAACTCATCCTCACCCCGTCCGCGGGTCACTACCAACAATCCACGTGTAATCTTTGATCACGCGAAACGCTGAAAGAAGATCGTCTTGAATCATCGCCTGAACAACCGCACAAGCTCCTTCAGTTTCCCCTTCAAAGAGCTGTGAGGAGCGGGTTCCAGGTTGCGCAGGAATGACGCAGGAAGCGAATTATTCTCAAAGGACCCTTTTTCTTTTTCGAGGTCTTTGAGGATCCGGCGAAGGACAGCCCAGTTATGGGCAGTATAATCTGACTGATCGTTGTTTCTCCATACGCGGGTGTCACCTATATGAAAGGTCAAATGTTCCTCCTTCAGAAGCATGAACTTCGAAGAGTGGCAAACCATGTTTGATACCAGCACTTTCCCGATGCCGCCTGCACCGACACATGCATCTCCGAGACGATAACGGGAGTAAGCGGACCGTTTGAAGATAAAGCAGTCGTACCCGCTATGCTTCCTGCCAAGTTCGGAAAACATGAGCGGAAGCTGATCAATTCGCTGATACTTGTCTGATATGGTCCTCCTGTTAATAACTAGTGCATCATAAGATAGTTCGAGCAATTTCTGCACCGCAGAATAGAAATACGGCATAAGTGCAATGTCAACGTTAGTGTAAATAAGGAAGTCCGCGTGGGGAGTGGCCTCGTAGAGACGGTCGAGGATATCTTTAAGCAGGGGTAGCCTTCTCGGCTTAGCAAACTGGGCAACATCCAGCACCGAGCGGTCCAGATCTCGCAGATGCGAGAAGCCTTCCGGAGCCAGGGGGCGGTCCTCGGGGTAGCAGGTAGAAAAAAGTTCAACCTCAACTTTCCCGCGCGCCAGGTCCCTTGCGATTCTCATAGACTCGAATGTGACAGGCTCGGCCACGTAGAGGTCAGAAGATTCCGGGACAATGACCGGATTGATAATGTGGGCAAGTTTCATGCGTTGGTTCCCCCTGGGCCGTGACTGGCCCAGTCCAGATGCAGCTCTGGCAGACTAATTCCTTTGATCTCTGCTTTCCTTACATATGCCTCAATTCGCTCTCTACAGAGGTCAAGCGATGTTGCCCTATTCAAACGCCGCTTTCTTTCATCACGACGGTTCTTCGGTCTGCCGATCAATTCCTCGGTTTTGTGAGTCGGTGCAATACACAGTTCCCTGAAGAAACGGTAAACATCGTTAGAAGAATTGAGCTGTTCCAGCCGGACTTCGTAAACCGGCACCTCGGGATAGGTTCTCATGAACCGCTGCGCCCGCGCCTCGATATCGATTAGATAAGCGATGCAGAGATCATACTGGTCCAAATTCCGGTCTTGGTCTATGCATTCGACTGCGCGCGTCACAGCATTCGGACTTGACATCCAGTCCGGCCATACCCGATTTAACTTCGAAAAGTACCCCATTTCGATAAAGCTCTTAAGAACGGAGCTGAGGTCCCTACGGAGAATAATCACCTCCACGTTGCTCAGTTCTTCGACCACCACGTCGAAGAAAGTCTTGACGAACATGTGGCTCGTTTCGCAATAGACCTCGTCTCGCCTCATCTGCCCTAACGTTTTCCTGATCGCAGCCCATTTTATCTTTCTTTCTGTACGGGTTTCCCTATATTCTGACAGGTTGATCATCTTTAGGTAGCACCCTGTCATCGTCGGGGCAGGCTCATGAAAAGCCCTGACTCCTTTTGCCGTATTCAGTATCTCGGCAAGATACCTCGATCCGGCCCGACCCGAGTTCACGCAGAATATGCACCGCTNNCGCTGTTTGAAGTCATCTCTCCTGAAGACTTCCCGCAACGAATTCATCATTTTCAAACTGCGCGGCAAGCGCATTGGTAGAAACGCATAATACTCAGTATGCCTCGATCCACATGTTAAGGCTCCAAAATCTCAATCCCATGTATGGCATGGCGAACATCGAGCGTTAAAGTGATCGTTTTCATGGGAGTGCTTATTCCCCGTTCATAGACAGATATCGTTGATGGTGACGACCCGCCGATAAGGAGACCCTCTTTACTCAACTCCAGCCCCCTCCCAAAACATTGTCTTGCATGGTCATTCGGCAGACCTTTCATAATCAGTTTGTCCTCGTCAAAGAAAGGAATGGAAAAGGATTCGATGATACGGCCCTTACGATCGGCAATTACTACGCGGTTGTCCTCCGTATCGTTGAAAATTATCCCCTCGGCGTACGGGCGGGCGTTATGAGTCTTCAAAGGAACCCTCCCGTACCGAGTCAGCTTGCCCTTGCGTATAAGATAGAGATAAGGAAGGCCCCTCCCCGAGACGAAAATACCACGATCATCGACATAAACATTATTGATATGCACCGTATCTGCCATGACGGGGCCCTTGGTGCTTTCGGGATCAAATTCATCAAAAAAGACTGGACGATGCCCCAATGTCTTTCTCACAATGCTGGCCAAGAGGCCACCTCTTGCTCGTACACAATATCCCTTAATGAACTTCTCATGGTCGATGTCAAAGACCAGGACTGAATCAAAGCGGGTAGAAGTTATATAGAGAAATCCCTTATACTGACAGATTTCATGACAGTATTTAAGATACCGATTTCGGTAGGATTTAATCAGATTAAAGTCTTTATCGAACATAAAAATTTCATTGCTGGCGGCCAGGTAGATCCGGTCATCAAGTTTGATTACGCCTCTGAGCCCGCGGTCACCCCCCCTGCCCTCCCAGTCGATTGTACTCTCGTTCCAGTCAAGGACCTTCTCGAAAACTTCAGACTCGAGATCGATCCGATAGGCTCCTCCATGGCTTTCACCCTGGTGAGAGCTGCGCACAACAGACGTACAAAGTATTACAGGAAGGTTCACGGTCCTTTACAATCAAATAACCCCGCGCCAGTAAGCGACGCTGGTCTTGATCACCTTTTTGTTGCTGACGAGCAAATGCATCTCCTCCGGTATTCGACACTATCGTCGAAAGACTTTTTAAGCTTTATTCCTGCACTAAAGATAAAAAGTATAAAGAAAAAAATCCTCTTTTTTCCATCTGATTCTGCGCATGGCGTTCTTGGAAGCGAAAATGGCGTATGCATTTGTGGACGCTCGACAAACATGTTTCATCCACGTTCTCCCTGGGGAAATAACTTGGCGACAAGAAACTGGATTGAATATCTTCTGCATAAATGTAATTTATCGTTTCGATTCGGGTGGTTGACAGATCAGGCCGATCGAAAGCAGCCGCGAAGTAAATAGTCAAGCGCAACTGATGTAATTCTTATATCTCGAGTGCACACATATAAACCATGGATTCAGGAGTTCCCTTTTGTTGTAACCGAGTGAGATATCCCTTCCATATTCGAGAACAGTTCCGCCCGCTCCTTCAACAATTGCCTGACCGGCCGCGGTGTCCCACTCCATGGTAGGAGCGAAGCGGGGATAGACCTGGGCCCTGCCTTCTGCAACGAGGCAGAACTTGAGCGAGCTTCCGGCAGAAATGAACTCAACATTGCCATGCTGCCTTCTCAGTTCTGCGATATAGGATTCGGTCTCCGGTGACATATGCGACCTACTTCCGGCAACGGTAATCCATGCTGTAGGCTCATTATAAGGAAGTTCTTTCGCCTGAGCAACAACAGCGTCGAAGGATGACGTGTCATCATGCAGTGACGCGGCTAGTCGGAAAGACCCGATGCCTTCTGCCCCAAAGTAGAAGACATTTCTAACCGGCAGGTAAATTACGCCCAGGACGGGTCGGCCGCTCTGAATCAGCGCGATATTTACCGTGAACTCGCCGTTCCGCTTGATAAACTCCTTGGTGCCGTCAAGGGGATCTACGAGCCAAAAAAGCTCCCATCCCCTGCGTTCTTTAAAGGGCGTGCTTTTGCCTTCCTCGCTCAGGATAGGAATATTCATGCCTTCACATCCCGTCAGGCCCTTGACAATGATCTCATGTGAACGCCGGTCAGCAAGCGTCAGCGGGCTCTTGTCGTCCTTATGCTCCACAGCAAAATCTGCATGATAGACCTCGAGAATAGCAATTCCGGCATTCTGTGATGTAGTCAGCAAGAGGGGGATGAGCGCACGCAATTTATCATGGGATAGCTCCGGCATCCCAACTCAGATGATCTTTCTGCCCCTGAGATGGTCAATGATCATATCAACGCTCTCCTGGACCGTAAGCCTGTCTGTCTCGATGATGATCTCCGGCGCCAGGGGTTCCTCGTAAGGGTCAGAAATGCCGGTAAACTGCGGAATTTCCCCTGCGCGGGCCTTCTTATAGAGTCCCTTGGGATCACGCTGCTCGCAGATCGAGATGTCGCACTTGAGATAGACCTCGATAAATTCCTCGTCATCACTATTGAAAAGTGCCCTGATGTTGTTCCGGTCGGCTGCATAAGGGGAGATAAATGCCGCAATGGTCAACACACCGGCATCTACCAAGAGTTTTGCAACCTCTCCCACGCGTCTCAGGTTCTCTTTTCTGCATTCCGCACTGAAGCCCAGGTCCTTGCAGAGACCGTGACGTACGTTGTCTCCGTCCAGCACAAAGGTGTTGATCTTCCTGCAGAAAAGCGTGTGTTCGAGTTCAGTCGCTACAGTCGACTTGCCGGATGCTGAAAGTCCGGTTATCCAGATAAGCGCTGACCGATGCGCATTCTGCATCCAACGGTCCTTCTTCGTGACTTTGGCTTTATGCCACTTTATGTTTTTCCCTTTGACCATAGCTTCTCGCATTCGGCATACGAAGG
Organism: Nitrospiraceae bacterium UBA6905; assembly: GCA_002451165.1. Lineage (GTDB taxonomy): Bacteria > Nitrospirota > Thermodesulfovibrionia > Thermodesulfovibrionales > UBA6898 > UBA6898. Next base: position 45,142 of record DKBH01000061.1, on the reverse strand, counting down.
TACTGCTGAGCACGTCAGCGCTTTACGCACTACCATGAAATCTTATTATTTTCTCTATCTGCGGCTTTTCTTGTCAAGCACCCCTCAACGACCTTTAATCACGATTGCACCATATCGGCGGAAATGTATAGATGCCGCGGAGCCAACGTATTAACCTTCATTTCGAAGGGCAGTTGCAGGGAAACGATGAACAGGGAGCACATATACTCCTGTCACGTACTGCCAATTCAGACGGAGCGGGTGTCACACCATAGAATACTGACGCTTCAACGTGCAGCAGCACCTGTGATGCGTTCGGACATTACTGCAGGGACTCCTCTTCTTTGACTTTATCCAGGCACTCAGGACAGATGCCATGAGTAAAAGATGCTTCAGAATGATCTTCTATATATTTTTCGACCTGCTTCCAATAGCCCTGATCGTCGCGCACTTTTTTGCACCATGCACAAATAGGGAGCAGTCCTCTCAGTCTCTTGAGTCCTTCCAGTGCTGATCTCAATTGCGAAATAAGCACCGCGTTTTCCTCCTCAGCGGCCCTGCGTTTGGTGATATCACGATCGAATCCCAGAATATACTTGTGGCCTTCGACCTCCATGAGAACAGCAGTTACTTCCAGCGGAAATACGGTACCGTTCTTTCTCCGGTGCATGAGCTCGGTCTTCATGGTCTCGCCCGCAGCAATACGGCTCATCATCGAGGGGGCCAGTTTTGCGGTCTCAGGGGTGTTCAGGTCCTGGATATTCATGGACAGGAGCTCTTCCCGCGTGTACCCGTGCATGTCGCTTGCAGCCCTGTTCGCCGCTATGATCTTCCCGGCGTTTTCGCCCTCGGCATCGAGAATAAAGATGGCATCTCCTGCCGTCTCAAAGATCGCACGATAGCGCTGTTCACTTTCGGCAAGAGCCTGTTCCATGCGTTTGCGGTCCGTGATATCCCTAACCGCTTCGATACCTGCAATAATCTCGCCCCTTGCATTCCTGAGCGGGGATGAAATAATCTCATAATAAAAGGTCCCGCTGTCCGTTACCCTCTGCCGCTCTTTCCTATGAACCTTGCCATCCTGAAAGGATAGGACAAGATGGCAGCCATCGCATACCCGCTCTTGCCGTTGATATGCGATATAGCAATACTTGCCCCTGTAATCACCGCCGACTAATTGCTTATGCCGGTTGTTCTGGTAGAGCACCTTGAAATGCAGATCCTGAATGCTGATACCGTCGCCCAGTGAACCGATTATGGCCTCGTTCTTCTCCCGCTCGTTGTGGGCACGGACGATCGCATCACGCATCATCCTTTTTGTGCGGTCGAATTTGACCCTAAGATCATTCATCTCTTCGACTTTCAGACGGAGTTCGCGCAGTTCATCGACAAGCTGGTCTTTTGTTTTGTGTTTATCGTTCATACTTTAGTATGCGCAAATAGCGAGGCATAGACATGATACCTGATTGCGATAGATTTTTACGACACGAAATAAAGAATCTGCAGGGCCCTTACATCAATCTGGCTGGATGTTGACAAAATATAGCATAAAAAAACCGCCTTGAAGACATCTGCGTGCATACCGGAAAAAGGCAGTTTCTCTGGAGCTGCCTTTTCCCGGCATCTTAAATTTTTGCTTATTTCTTGGTTATTTCATACTTCCCGTCCTTGTCGATCTGGATTACTGCATTCAGAAACCGGACCTTATACCCCGCCTGCTTGAGGTCTTCATAGGCGCTTTCCGCCCTGAGACCGGTATTGCAGTAGGTGATAATCTCCTTATCTTTCGGAAGTTCCTTGAGCCTCTTTGTAATGTCACCTGCCGGCATATTGACAGCTCCCGCAAGCATGCCGTTCATCGCTTCATCCGTGTCTCGGACATCCAAAATGACTGTGCTGGGGGATGCTTTTTCAGCTATGGTTTTGAACTCTTCAATGGATATTTCTCCCGGCCTCGGCTTTGGAACATACGATATGACCGTGCCGGGCGTGCCCGTTTGCAGCTTACCACCCGCCTTTGTCCAGGCGTTCACCCCGCCGTTCAGAACAGACGTGTCTTTGTAGCCCCAGTTCCGCACAATCTTGAAAGCTTCGCTATCAAGACCATCGCTGTAGAGCACGATTGGTGCAGACTTATCAGCAGGAAAGCGGTCTTTTGCAGCGGGGAGTTCTTGCGCTGGAATGGCAACAGCGCCGGGAATAAAACCTTTCTGTACCGCAGCGCTATCCCGCAGATCAACGAGAACATGGGCAATGTCCTTTTCCATGAAATCCTGCAAGGCCGCTTGTTCAGATACCATGAGATTGCCTGCTTTCTTCCATGCAGGAAGACCATCGTGAAAAATTTTAACCTTGGTGTAGCCTGCGGCTTCTGCCCGAAGGGCAGAATCAGGACTCAACCTTCAGGTAACGCCGCCACAGTAGAAAATAACAAGTTTATCCTTCTCTGACGGCAGCACCGCGTCCTTCAGCTCATCGAACTTATCATTCGGCTGGGAAACAGCACCGGGAATGTGACCTTCCAGGTACCGTGCTTTTGGGCGAGAGTCCACGAGCAGATAGTTTCCTTTCTCAGGTCCCTCTGCAGCAAACTTCACCATATCTTCAAGCGAAACGAGTTTTTCCGGTGCGACTTTTGCCGGCGGCTTTACCGTGAGGCTGACTGCATAAGGTTTCTTTTCATCCCCCGTAAATCTGACGCCGATCTCCTTGTCCCGCGGGATCGTCGAGAGCTTGTCCGCGCCGGAGATCTTCAGGTCATCGCCATAGGCGATAATCCATACGAGTTTCTGGCCGACCTGTACATTGATGGTCTTGAACTTCTCTGTCACTGACACAAGCGTGCCGCGAACAACATCCTTCTCCGGCTGGTGGCACTGGACGCACGGTTTCAGGACTGTCGGTTTTTCGGCAAACGACGGTCCTGCTGAGGTGATGAGTACCATAGACAGTACGACCACTGCTATGAGAGCTGACAATCTTCTACTAACCATAACTAACCTCCAATCTAAAGTTACAAATTTAGGTTAAGTTTATTCGAAACTTAATATCATGTCAAGATGAGAAGCCGGCACAGCCAGGAGCATGGAAAGAAAGCTTGAACGGATGGGAAAAGAGGAAAAAAAGTATTGAATTTACTGGAAATATAGGGAAAATATAACTTAGAAGACAAAATGCCCCGGCGCGTCTTCGCGGAATCTGAGTCTTTCGGGCATATGCGAATTTTTCCCGATATGCGATGTTTCCCTGTATAAAGGAGAGGTATGAAACCGGTCAAGACCTTCAGAGTCATCCCAAAGCTTCCTGAGAATATCGAACGGCTGCGTGACCTTGCCTATAATCTTTATTGGTGCTGGGATTATGAGGCTGTGTCTCTTTTCCGGAGGATGGACCACGACCTCTGGGAGGAACTTGATCATAACCCCGTGCGCATGCTCGGCGCCATAGACCAGCGGCTCCTTGATGAACTTTCTCAGGATGATGGGTTCCTGGCCCACTACCGCCGGGTGATGGAAAAATATGAGCACTATATGATGGAGCAGAAATGGTATGAGAAGAAGTTCGTCAAAAAGGAAGCCTGTTTTGCCTACTTTTCTGCAGAGTTCGGCATCACTGAATCTCTTCCCATTTACTCTGGCGGCCTGGGTATTCTCGCCGGAGACCATCTCAAGTCGGCTTCTGACCTCGGCATCCCGCTGGTCGGCGTAGGCCTCCTATACCAGAACGGATATTTCCGGCAGCGCCTGAACTATGACGGTTGGCAGGCGGAAAGCTATCCAGTCAATGATTTCTACAATATTGCTGTCGAGGAGGTAAAAGACAGCAGCGGGAAGCCTGTCACCATTTCTGTAGGATTCCCCGGGCGAGAGGTTCATGCTAAGGCGTGGGTTGCACACGTCGGCCGCATTAGGCTCTATCTGTTGGACACGAACTTTCCCATGAATACAGGTCCTGACCATGACATCACCGATGAGCTCTACGGCGGGGACAATGAAAAGAGGATACAGCAGGAAATAGTGCTCGGCATCGGCGGCATACGCCTGCTGAGGCAGCTCGGCATCTCGCCTTCAGTATGCCACATGAACGAGGGGCATTCCGCTTTTCTCGGCATCGAGCGAATCAGGCTCTTGATGCAGGATCAGAAACTCTCTTTCAACGAGGCCGTCGAAATAGTCAGGGCAGGGAATGTCTTTACCACCCATACGCCGGTGCCTGCTGGCATCGATGTCTTTTCTCCTGACCTTATGCGAAGATACTTCTTTGATATGTCACGGGACCTTGGCATCTCGTGGGAGCAGTTCCTCAGCCTCGGTTCGGAAACCGCTGGCACCCTGAGCAGCGGCTTTTCCATGGCAGTGCTTGCATTCCATCTCTCCGAACGTGCCAATGGCGTGAGCAGACTCCATGGTTATGTCTCGAGGAATATTTTCCAGCATGTCTGGCCGAGCCTGCCGCAGGAAGAGGTTCCGATCATCTCCATCACGAACGGCATACATCACCGCTCCTGGATATCCCATGACATGGAGTCCCTTTATTACCGGTATATGGGCGACAAGTGGCTCAACGAACCCCAAGTCATGGACAAGAAGGAGCATGTCGATGAGATACCGGACGAAGAACTCTGGAGGACACACGAACGGAGAAGGGAGCGTCTTGTAGCCTTCGCACGAAAGCGGCTGAAGAAACAGCTGATTTCTCGCGGAGCGCCGGGAACAGAGGCCCGGACTGCCGAGGAGGTGCTTGATCCCGAGATCCTCACCATAGGCTTTGCTCGCCGTTTTGCCACCTATAAACGGGCAGATCTCATCCTGAGGCATCCGGACAGGCTTGCCCGCATCCTGAACAACGAGCATATGCCGGTGCAGATCATCTTCTCCGGAAAAGCTCATCCCAAGGACTCCCCTGGCAAAGAGCTCCTTCGCGAACTGGTGCATATCGCTCAAAAAGAGGAGTTTAGAAAGCGTATCGTCTTCCTTGAAGACTACGACATGGTGATCGCCCGGTACCTGGTGCAAGGCGTTGATATCTGGCTCAACACGCCGCGCAGGCTGTATGAGGCGTCCGGCACCAGCGGCATGAAGGCTGCAGCGAACGGGGTCCTGAATATGAGCATCCTTGATGGATGGTGGGACGAGGCATTCAGACCCGGGATCGGATGGGCCATCGGCAAGGTCGACGAATATGCCGACATCAACTACCAGTATGATATCGAGGCGAATGCGATCTACGACCTGCTCGAAAAGGAGGTCATCCCGCTCTTCTATACGAGAGGATCAGACAAACTCCCGCGCGGATGGATCCGGAGCATGAAAGAGTCGATCAGGACGCTCTGGCCCGTTTTCAATACCCATAGGATGGCGATCGAATATACGGAACGCTGTTATGACAAAGCTGAAAGCCGGTTCAAGCTGCTGACCGGCACCGGCAATGCCGGAGCAAAGGCCCTTGCAGCCTTCAAGGAAGGCTTGTCAGCCGGCTGGGCAAAGATAACCATAGAGGATATTCGCTCTGATGCTGAAGAGCGGATCTTGATCGGCAACTGCCTTAATGTAGGGGTGACGGTCAACCTGGGGAACATCGACCCTGATCATGTGGATGTTCAGGTCTACCACGGGCTGCTGGACAGCACCGGCATGATCGTAGAAGGCGTTGCAGACAGCCTGAAGGAAATCAAAAAGATAGCCGACGCGCGGTATGAGTTTACGGGTTGCATCAACTGCACCCTGAGCGGCATGCAGGGCTTCTCCGTCAGGGTGCTGCCGAAGAATGAACTGCTCCTCAGTCCCTATCTGCCGGGGCTCATCAAGTGGGCGGTTTAGGCATAGGGCTCTGATAATACACTAAATTCTCTCAAAGTATACAACGTAAAGAACGCGATTCCTTTTCCCCGGAAACACTTCCGCATCTTCCCGGAAAAATAAAAAAACGGGGCAGATCATGCACGATCCGCCCCTGTAAGCGCACTGCAGAATTCTCGGATTAATATATATTTATATCATCCTGCAAGTTATTGGCGACAACGGAGTCCTCTGATATGCTCAGCGTCACGTCCCCGACTTGCAATATTCCGCCGCCAAGGGCAGCAGAGGCATAGTTGTAGATGATGCTGCTGAGGTTCGTGATCGTTATGGTCATGGGGTCACTCCCCTTCTGCAGATACAGGCCTCCTCCGCCGCCGCCTACACCACCGAGAGCAGAGTTCTCCGTGATAGTGCATCCGCTGAAGGTGGCATTGGAAGCTTCGGCGTGGACTCCGCCGCCAAGGCTGCCAATGCCTGTCGCGGTATTATTGGCGATCTTGGTATTACTGATCTTCGCGGAAGAGACTAAGAGCATATAGATCCCTGCCCCGGCTGAGCCTGGCACGTCCGTATCCCATGAGTCTGCAACATTGCCCAGAATCTTGCTTGACTTTATCTTCACCGTAGAGGTGCCAAGAAGGGCAATACCTCCGCCGAGCGCTACATCACTTGTGCCTCCCGAGTCTCCGATGTTGGAGGCAAGATTGTCAGCGACCTTCGTCCCGATTATTTTCACGGATGCATCTAGATAACTGAGAATACCTCCTCCCACTGCCGGTGATCCAAAACTATAAATCTCATTCTGGATCACGCGGCTCGCAATGACTTTGAGATTGCCTAGCGCACTGGCTATCCCTCCGCCTAATGGAGCAGCGACAATGTTGTTTGTGACAATACATCCTGACACCGTGACTGTTGCACCACCTAGCGGGAGGCTGACCGGCTCATTCATTATGCCACCACCAGCAAAAGAACTACCAATAACAACACCATTCTGGATCTTCAGCCCGATGAAGTTCACAATATTTGTACTCGGCCCGAAGACGTGGAATACCCTGTCGCTGTGGTGGCCGTCGACAACGGTCAATGCTGCCCCTTTGCCCTTGATCGTCACACTGTCCGTGATGTCCAGGTCGCCTGTTGCTGCGAGGTCTTCCCCTGCGCCGGTGAGCGTAAGCCGGTAGACCCCTGCCTGCAATTTGATCACATCAGCCCCCGGAAGTGCGTTTGCCTGTTGGACCGCAGCCCTCAGCGTGCATACCCCTGTTGCCGTCATGCAGACCCCATCACCCGGAGCAGCATCCACAACGTCTTCAAAGCTGTTGACCTTGAATACGGCTGCCTCAGCCCCTTGCGACAGTAATAATACGACGATACTACAAATCAGTACTGCTGCTATACACCAGAACTTCCCCTTCTCCGTCTTCATGCCATTACCCTCCTTTTCGTGCTATGCCCACTTTGGGTCATTAAAAAAATATGGCCTATGATTCCCTGTAGTACTGTACTTATCATAAAACGTGCCCTAACGCAATGATTTTTTCTGGGGGTGATTTTTTTGGGGATGTGAGGCTTTCGTAAGCCGCTGGAAATGCCAAAATATAACGCCGCTGCCCTCTACATATAATGACTCTTCTCAATCCCTATGGCAGAGGGCAAAAAAAGCCCGGGCACACCTGTCCCGGGCCTTGCATCGGTCAACCTGCATATCAGAAGCGGTACGTGACTCCGAGAAAATAGACATTGGCTTTGTAGTCCGGTTCCTTGTATGCCCCCATCAGGTAGGTGTTCGCAACGCCTGATGAACGTACCACATACTCATAGCCTTCGGTCTGGACATCATCAGATGTCAGTTCCCACACCGTAGTTATACGTCTTTTCCTTCTGGGTCAGCTCCCAGTTGAAATTGCTCGCATCCTGCATCGGACCGTCAGGATTGACGTGGCAGAGGATGTGCCGGAGCTTATCAAGTGGGTGGGCGGTTTAGGCATAGGGGCTCTGATAATGCACTAAGTTCTCTCAAAGTATACAACATAAAGAACGCGACTCCTCTTCCCCAGAAACCCTTCAGTCTCTTTCCAGGGAAACAATAAAAAGGGGCAGATCATGCGGATCTGCCCCGGTTAGCGCATAACAAAGTTCTCAGGTTATAAATTATCTATATCACTCTGCAGGTTGCTGGCGACTACGGAATCCTCCGATATGTTTAACGTCACGTCCCCGATTCGTAATATTCCGCCGCCAAGGGTCGCAGAGGCATAGTTGTAAGTGATGCTGCTGAGGTTCGTGATCGTTATGGTCATGGGGTCACTCCCCTTCGCCAGACATATCCCTCCCCCTCCGCCGCCTACAGCACCGAGAGCAGAGTTCTCGGTGATAGTGCAGCCGCTGAAGATGGCATTTGATGCTTGGGCGTAGACCCCGCCGCCAAAACTGCCCCAGCCAGTGGTAGTATTATTGGCGATCTTGGTATTGATGATCTTCGCAGAAGGGACTTGGAGCATAAAGATACCTGCCCCGGCCGAGCCAGGGATGTCCGTATTCGTCTCTGAGTCTGCAACATTGCCCAGGATCTTGCATGACTTTATCTTTACCGAAGCTGTGGTAATAATGGCAATGCCGCCGCCGAGAGCCAAATCACTGCTTGCTGTTTCTGCGAGATTGGAGACAAAGTTGTCTGCGACCTTTGTATTGATAATCTTAAGAGATAAGTCCGAGAGACTTGCGATACCTCCGCCAATTGCAGCTCCGTTCAGATTATATGCCTCATTCTGTATCACGCGGCTCGAAACGATTTTGAGGTTGCCGAGTGCACTTGCTATCCCGCCGCCAGTTCCGAGACAGATATTGTTCGTGACTGTGCATCCGGATACGGTTACCGTTGCAGCTGAAAGGCTGACAATAACAGGTCTATTACGTATTCCCCCTGCATCTTCGAGAGTGACTCCATTCTGGATCTTCAGCCCGATGAAGTTCACGATATTTGTAATCGGCCCATAAACATCAAATACCCTGTCGCTGTGGTGGCCGTCGACGACCGTCAATGCTGCCCCTTTGCCCTTGATCGTCACACTGTCCGTGATGTCCAGGTCGCCCGTCGCTGCAAGGTCTTCGCCTACGCCGGTGAGCGTAAGCCGGTAGACCCCTGCCTGCAATTTGATCACATCAGCCCCCGGAAGTGCGTTTGCCTGTTGGACCGCAGCCCTCAGCGTGCATACCCCTGTTGCCGTCATGCAGACCCCATCACCCGGAGCAGCATCCACAATGTCTTCAAAGCTGTTGACCTTGAATACTGCTGCCTCAGCCCCCTGCGACAGTAATAATACGACGATACTACAAATCAGTACTGCTGCTATACACCAGAACTTCCCCTTCTCCGTTTTCATGCCATTACCCTCCTTTTGGTGATATTACCACTTTGGGTCATTAAGAAAATATGGCCTATGATTCCCTGTAGTACTGTACTTATCATAAAACGTGCTCGAACGCAATGATTTTTTCGTGGGATGCGATTTTTCGTAAGCTACTGAAAATTCCGCGATATAATGCAGCTACCCTATTTATATTCTTCGGCACTTCTCCGTCTGTATTGCAGAGGACAAAAAAGCCCGGGCACATCTGTCCCAGGCCTTGCACGAGTTAACCTGAATATCAGAAGCGGTACGTGACTCCGAGGAAATAGACATTTGCTTTATAGTCCGGTTCCTTATATGCTCCCGTCAGGTAGGTGTTCGCAACGCCTGACGAACGTACCACATGCTCATAGCCTTCGGTCTGGATATCGTCATAGGTATATTTCTCGTAGGCATACCCTGCCGTGAGCGTCAACGCCTTCATGATGTCGTAGACCGCCTTGACCTTGAAGGACCTCCTGCGGTAATCATCCCAGTTAGATGCGTCAATGGAGCTGTTCGTTTGCCCCGGGGGCAGCGCCGCATCGAGAAGATAGGAGAAGTCGGCGTTGCCGTTTGACATGACATAGTCATACTGCAGCTTCAGCGTGAGCTTCTTGGGAATGAGATAGATGTCAGTTCCCACACCGTAGTCATACGTCCTTTCCTTCTGGGTCAGCTCCCAGTTGAAATTGCTCGCGTCCTGCACCGGGCCGTCAGGATTAATCGTAGCAGAGGAACTGAACCTCCGCTGGTACTGTTCTGCGCGAACCTTCTCATAGTCGAAATAGCCATAGAGCTTCGCAATCCTGCCGATGCTGTAATCGGCATCAACGGTAAACTCGTCCCGTTTGTCCTCCTGAAGGCCGAGTACGGTGTCGTAATAGTCCGTCTTCTTATAGACATAGCCGAGCGAGAAGTTGAGACTGTCCATCGGCGATATATCGGCGGAGACCTTGAACGAATCCCGATGCATGGGGGCCACATCGAAGCGCCTCACGTATGCCTCTACGTCGGCCTCGTCGGGTTCGTCAGGTATAGCCCTGTCCATCTGGCGGTTCGCCCGTTCATACCCTGTCCTGAGCGTCAGAAAATCGAATCCGGACCATCTGAGATTGACCGCATAGATATCGTCGTTCGTCTCCTTGACGTCTATGCGGTTATTGAAATGGATATTGTAGTTCTTGTATCCGCCGCTCAGATAAAAGTGCAGCGGAAGCTTGAACCCGAGATCAAAGCCTTCATACCTCTTAGTGTAGTCGAACAACTCGTTAATTACCCCGTCATCCATGACATCAGACTCGTTATCCTTGTCGTAGTAGCTGGCAAAAACCTTTGCATCGAACCACGGCACAGGATTGGTGGTGAACGAAAGGTCGTAGTTCGTGGTCTCGATCCTGCCGTTGAAACTCTCGTCCGTGGGTTCCGACGTAAACACGTCCAGCAACCGAGAAGGCCCGGATTTAGTTCGTGCGGACCCGAGATTCAGGCTCAGCCTGCTCTGAAAGGGGAGGAAGAGCGATGCCTTGAAGGCGATCTTGTAGTAATCATTGTCAGGCGGAAGCGTGAGCGCATCCGGCTGACCGCTGAAGGCATTCGTAAAATTCAGGACGCGGCTGTCATTGTCGAAGGTGCTGTAAAAGTAGCTCAAGGATGCGAAAAAAGGTTTCTTGGCATATCCGGCTTGCACTGTGAACGAGTCGGTCTTGTAGTTCACCGGCTCGGGGATCTCCGACGTGTTGAAGAAGTCGAAGAAGCCGCCATTGGCCCCTGCTGGTTTAACGCCGGTTTTGTCCTCGCGGGAATAGGACGCATTGATGAAGAAGGGTTTCAGGACGTCGAGCTTGAAGCCGGCGCTGTACCGCTTCCTCTCTGTCGAGTAGTCGAACCCCTTCCACGTGGTCACGTCGTTCAGGTCGGCAATATCCGAAAGGTTTGAGTCTCCGACGCCGCGGAGGAAATAGGTCCGTGCGCCGAAGGTTATGTTGTGGGGNNAGAGGCCGCCGGCAAGACCGAAGTCCTTTTCCCGGGCAACCGTGCCATCGAGCTTAAGGAAATACCTGTTATTGTCATATCGCAGGCCAAAGGAGGTCGAGAGCATGTCGTTGACATCGCGATATTCATTGAATTTCGCCTCGCTGCCGTCGATGTCGGCAAGCACGCCCGTAACCGAGACCTCACCCTCAAGATTCTTTTCCTCGGCAGCAAAGGCAGGGGAGATGAGTGCCAGCCCCAGGATCACTGCAGGTATGAGCAACTTGATGTTCTGTATCATCGTCATCCCTCCTATCGAATGAATCTCTGGCCGTTTTCTGAAGGACCATTACTGCCGTGAATGTTTGTATGGCAGTTCAGGCAGGCCCGGGCTATCATCTTGTTGCTCGGCTGGTTTGAGGCGAAGCTGTCAGCCCTGGTAAACGGAGAGCTTGAGTGAAAGGAGAACGAGATGCCTTCGTGGCAGCTCTGGCAGAGCTGGGGGGTCTTACGCACCAGAAGGCTGTTATGGTTCGACCCGTGCACCGCGTGGCAGTTCAGGCAGTTCGCCTCAACCGGCGGGTGTTCGAAGCGGAAGGGACCGCGCTTTTCCGCATGGCACATGTAGCACAGCTCGTTGACCGTATCAGCCCTGAGCATCTTGGCACCGAAGGTCCCATGGGTGTCATGGCAGTCCGTGCATTTGATCTTGCCTTCCCGGACAGGATGATGGGACTGCTTGTTCGTCTGCATGCGGATGTCCTTGTGACAGTCGAAGCAGAGGTCCGGTTGGCCAAGCTTCAGGCTTTTGCCGATGCCGGCATGCAGAGAGTGGCAGTCCGTGCAGGCAATGCCGTTTGACTTGTGTTTTGACATGTTCCAGAAAATCAAGTGCTGAGCATCTTCATGACAGGTTAAGCATTTTGCTGATCGTTCCTTGGCGTCGATCTCTTTGTCGAAGCTGAAGATGGCGACTCCCTTGCCTCCCCCCTTTGACACATGCTCAGAGCCTGAACCGTGGCATGACTCGCATCCGAACTGCGCTGCAGGAGACCCTGCAATAGCTTTCTTAGCATGCGGCGTCTGCAAATAGCTGTCATAATACGTTTCATGGCATCCCTTGCACGACTCCGCACCCGCATACCCCGTATCGGTCGATACCGATGGTACGTGGGTAAAGAGGAACAGAGCAGAGAGAACACTGAGCAGGAACAATATCTTCTTCATCTAACCCCTCCTTTATAAGATCTTGCGGTCCCTGCCAAGACATGCCGACGGCACCTGGAGGAAATGGCAATTGCCGGAATTTTATACTAAATTGCAGAGACTTACAAGGAGAAAGTACTATTTTTCTTGATGGTTCCGGCACTGCAGGTATAATGGTGCCGGTTATGGTAGTGGTGACATGGGCGGATTTCCTTCCCCTTGGGGCGGCATGCTATAATTTTATGGCGATGGTGCAGAGAATATCGAAAATGAAGTAACGCCTGTCCTGACGCGAAGGGAGGAAACGAATGAGTTTTGAGAGATTGGCAGCCATGCTGAAGAGTGGCTCCGGGATACAAAGGGCTCAATCAGCCCAGGACCTGGGGAAGCTGAAAGACGGGCGCGCCATACTGCCACTAATGACCGCTCTGAGAGACGAGAGCTCAGCGGTCCGTAATAATGCGGCCTTTGCTCTTGCAGAACTTGGTGCGTCAGAGGCAGTGCCGGCCATTATACCCCTTCTGAGAGACCCCGAGGAATGGGTGCGGAAGAGCGCTGCCAAATCGCTCGGCCTGTTGCGCGCTGGCAGTGCGGTAGAAGACCTCATCAGTGCTCTTGGTGACTCTTCCTATATGGTGAGAAAGAACGTTGCCAGGAGCCTTGGCCAAATAGGAGGCGATGCGGCAAGAAAGGCGCTTGAACACGCCGCTTCCGACCCTGACAGGATCGTGGCACATGCTGCGAAAGAAGCATTAAAAAAATTCGGGGGATAAACCGCTCATGCCTCCCGCCGCATAGAGTCTGTTTGCAACGTGCGGCGCCCTCTGGAGAGAGTTGCTTCTTCCTGTCAAATCCTGCATGTCTGCGGATCGTTGCCTGCCTAGACTGCTACGCGGTTTTCTTTTGTCCTGCGGTAGCTGAAGATTCTCTTCACAAAGAAGGATGCGGAGAAATACGAAAAAAAATAGATAAGAAAAACCAGGAACAGATCGTATTCAGGAACGTCGAGCAAGGTCCCGACAATGGCCAACAGAGAAAAGGCAGCAGTCATTGCTATTATGATCACGGCTGTCTGCCGCTTGGTGAATCCGAACTTCAGCAGGATATGGTGCAGGTGGGTCTTATCAGCGTAAAACGGGCTTCTGCCCTTCATCACTCTCTTGGTCATCACGGTGAGGGTGTCGGTGATAGGCACGGCAAGAACAAGCAACGGCGCAACAGGTTTCACCTGGCTTCCCGCATCCTGCGTTATGACGATCGCTACGAAGCTGACTGAAAAGCCGAGGAAAAGGCTGCCTGCATCTCCCATGAAGAGGCGGGACGGGTGCCAGTTATAGGTGAGGAATGCGACAAGAGCGCCGCTGACGGCAAGGCACAGAAGCAGGATGGTCGTGTGGCCGTCAACAAAAGAGAGAAGAGCGAACGTGGCAAATGCCACAAGCGATACGCCTCCTGCGAGGCCGTCAACGCCGTCGATCATGTTCAGCGCGTTGATGACCCCTACCATGCCGAGCACGGTCATGGGCAGGCCGAGAGACGGAAAATCGATCGATCCCAGATGCAGGAGATCGCCGAACGTGGTCAGCGAGATGCGGCTGAAGTATACTACCATCACCGCGGCGACGATCTGCACCAAGAACTTCAGACGATGATTCACCTCCTGGAAATCGTCGAAAAACCCGATGAGAACAAGGATTACCAGACCCGCATAGAAACCGCGCATACTGCCTCCCGCATGGCCCTTTATCAAGGTCAGGGGCATGAAGAGGAGGCAGCCTACGGCAACACCAAGCGACATGGCAAGGCCGCCCACGAGCGGCCGCGGGCTGGTGTGTACCTTGCGCCTTCCCGGCTGGTCAACAAGGCCGAGCGCTGAGGCGATATGGGCGAATTTCGGGAGAACGAACAGGGTGATACAGAGGGGAACGGCGAATGATAGGACCGCCTTCAAGAGTTCAGGCATCTTTGCTCCCGGCGTCATTATCTTACTGTAATCGTATCACCGTATTAAATCAAGCATTGACGGGCAAGCTGCGGCCGGGCATCAGGATGCTGTGCATATTGCTCTTCTGCATCGCCTTTTCCAGGGGGCTTTTCGTCAAAAGACGTCCGGCGGCCAGAACAACGGAAGACCTTCCGATGATGAACGGTGCCTGCCGTCGCATACTAGAGACCTTTCCGCCGCAGCGACCTCGCTGCCCTTCAGGAAAAGGAATCAAGGATGGAAAGGATATCCGCGGTCTTAGCGCGCATGAGCGCTTCATCAAAGCGGGACTCTACGTTCAGCCGTACCACCGGCTCGGTGTTCGAGGGCCTCAGGTTGAATCGCCACGACTGATGCTCCACGCTCAGGCCGTCGGTATAATCAACCATCAGAGCATCGGGGATAAATACATCCCCAACCCTTGCAATTGCCACAGTTGGATCCTGCAGCCTTCGATTGATCTCGCCGCTCGCGGGAAACATCTCCACGCGCTCGTTGACGAGCTCCGAAAGCGGCTTGCCGAGCACGGACATGATCTCCGTGACGAGCAGCCAGGGTATCATGCCGCTGTCGCAATAGGCAAAATCCCTGAAGTAATGATGGGCCGACATCTCACCGCCATAGGCAGCGTCCTCGGCCCTCATCCGTTCCTTGATAAAGGCGTGGCCGGTCTTTGACTGCACCGGGATGCCGCCCGACTTCTTCACGATGTCGATGGTGTTCCAGATGAGACGTGGATCATGGATAATGCGTGCCCCCGGGGTCTTGGCCAGGACCGCTTTTGCAAGCAGCCCAACGATGTAGTAACCTTCGATGAACCTTCCCTGCTCGTCAAAAAAGAAACAGCGGTCAAAATCACCGTCCCATGCTATGCCGAGATCGGCGCTCTGATTCTTCACGGCTTCGGCAGTCGCGGATCGGTTCTCCGGCAGAAGTGGGTTGGGAATTCCGCTCGGAAAATCGCCATCCGGCTCGTGATTGATCTTGATGAAGGTGAAGGGCAGGTGTTCCTCGAGCATGTCAAGCACCGGCCCTGCAGTGCCGTTGCCTGCATTAACGACGATCCTGAGCGGCCCAAGCTTTGCTGCATCGATGTAGCCCAACATATGTCTCACGTAATCGTCGCGGCAGCTGAGCCCGAGCACCTTACCTTTTGACGCAGCCCGCACAAAGGTATCCTTCTCTGCCAGTTCCCTGATCCTGCCAAGTCCGCTGTCGCCGCTGATTGGCGTCGATTTCCTTCTGACCATCTTCATGCCGTTATAGTCAGCAGGATTATGGCTGGCAGTGACCATGATGCCACCTCCCATCTGTCTGCTGAACGTGGCAAAGTAGACCTCTTCGGTGCCGCACAACCCAATGTCGCTTACCACTACCCCAGCGTCCACAAGCCCCCTCACCAGTGCTATGGTAAGCTCTCTGCCCGAATGCCTGACATCGCGTCCGACCACCACGTCTTCGGGATTGATCGCTTCTGCGTATGCCCTGCCGATCCGATAGGCAATGTCCACATTCAGTTCGTCCGGGACCCTGCCCCGAATGTCATAGGCCTTGAAACAATCCATCGCCTGAAGATTCCCGGTTGTCAATGCTCGATTTGTAAACATAGCCAATAGAATACATCATATACCAAGCTGTAAACTTATGCATTTCTGCCATACCTGTCCTCAAATCGCTCAATGTCGTCCTCGCCGAGATAACTCCCGGACTGCACCTCGATCAGCTCAAGAGGGATCTTCCCCGGATTTTCGAGGCGGTGCCGGATGCCAAGTGGTATGTACGTCGATTCGTTCTCGCTCAAGGTCACCACCGTATCACCCTTCGTGATGCGCGCTGTGCCTTTGACCACCACCCAATGCTCTGCCCTGTGCATATGTTTCTGGAGCGAGAGGCTTGCACCAGGGTTGACCGTGATGCGCTTGACCTGGAAACGGTCTTCGCTGTCGATGCATTCGTACGCGCCCCACGGTCTGTTGACACGCCGGTGCAGGAGCGCTTCATCTCGCTTTGCCTCCCGAAGATGGTCGACGACCTGCTTCACCTTCTGGCAGTGATCTTTGTGTGCAACCAGCACGGCATCAGCAGTCTCGACAATGACGAGGTCCTTTAAACCGATCGCCGCCACAAGCCGGCTGCCTGCATGGATGAGAGAATTCTTCGTGTCTCTGACGATCACATCACCAGCAAGAGCGTTTCCGGACTTGTCGCGCCGATGCACCTCCCACAGCGATGACCAGGAACCGACATCGCTCCACCCCGCAGCAAGGGGTATGACCGTCGCAGATGCCGTATTTTCCATCACCGCATAGTCTATGGAATCAGCCGGGCTTGCGGCAAAGGCTTCTGCTCCAAGCCTCAGGAAGTCGAGGTCCTTCTTCGCCCCCTTATACGCCTTTCGGCACGCTGCGAGCATTGCCGGCGCAAACCGCTTCAGTTCCCTGAGGTAAACGGATGCCCTGAACATGAACATGCCGCTATTCCAGAGGTATTCACCCGAGGCAACATATTTTTTTGCCGTGACAAGGTCGGGCTTTTCCACAAAGCGCTCCACGGCAAATGCGGGGAAATGGCCTTCGGCTGAGCGTCTACGCGAATGCGTTTTTTCAGGAATGCCTTTGCCCTTCTTTATATAGCCATATCCTGTTTCCGGGCCGCCGGGCACAATCCCAAATGTCACGAGCCGGCCCTTGAGCGCGAGTCTTTCTCCCACAGCAACTGCGGCATGGAAGGGTGCCATATCCCGTATCACATGGTCAGCAGGAAGCACCAAGAGGACAGGATCATCGCCTTTCACCGCAGCATGGATAGCAGAGACCGCCACGGCCGGCGCCGTGTTTCTGCCCACAGGCTCGAGGATGATCGCGGAGGGTTTTATGCCGATCAGGCGCATCTGCTCAGCAATCATGAAGCGGTGGCTGTCGTTGGCCACGATAAGCGGAGCGTCAACTACACTGATGCCATTCAGGCGAAGGATCGTCTCCTGCAACATGGTATGGATACCGGCAAGAGGCAGAAGCTGTTTCGGATAGAGCTCACGGGACAGCGGCCAGAGCCTCGTGCCGGAGCCACCGGAAAGTATAACCGGCGTTATCATCATCAAATCCTTTCTCTGCTCCTGACCGTGTGTCGGATCACATCGCCAACAAGACGAGCAGATGTGCTAGCTGAGGGTACCTTGACGATCCCCGAAAAAGGAACCGATATCACAATTGACTTTCCAACTACACACGATATGAGCATGGCAGTAATGTATCGCTTCATTGCTGGAAAATAATAGTTTATCCCCGTGCCGAAATCAAGCAGGTAAAAATTGCGTCGGCTCTGCGGAGCGCCGGCTGCACCAAGGCTCAGTCTACCCTCAAAAGAGGCTGAACTTGAAATAATTCCTTGGATGCTTCCTGACATCAGCGATCAATTCTCTCAAATCTCGGATGGTATCAGCAAGCTCCCGGGCAAGCTCCTCGTCCCTCACCAGAGTTCCTGCGGTGCCTTTACCATTGTCGATGCTCTGGAGAATTGAAGCGAGACGGCCGGATGCAAGCGCAAGATTCTCGTAGAGCCGAGTGTCTTCGACAAGGCTGTTCAGTGTGCCCTTGCCATTGTTCAGCTTCAGGCCGAATTCCTCTACGGAAGAGGCGGCGCCGAGCAGCCGATCATAGAGGGATCTGTCCTCGATAAGCCGGTTCAGCGTACCCTTACCGTCTTTGAGCCTGAGGCTGAAACTCTCGAAGGAGTCCGCAGAGGCAAGTAGCTTGCGGTAAAGCGCGTCATCTTCGATGAGATTCCCCAGTGTGCCTTTCCCCTTCCGTACATCCGCTGCCAGGCTTGCGATGTTCGCAGACGCATCCTTGAGATTGTTGTAGAGCGCCGGGTCGGACAGCAGCAGGGCAAGGGTCCCCTCCCCTTTTTCGATCTTCTGCGCAAGGCTGCCGAGCTGTTCGATCACCTCGTTCAGTTTTTGGAGCGATGTCGCCCCGGTTGCCATGACCTGTTGCATGCTCGTCTCCACGGCGCCTGGTATCATATCGCCGGGGCTAAGCTGATGCGCGCCGGGGGTCCCGGGGCTGAGTTCGACATATTTGTCGCCGAGGAGACCCATCGTTTGAATCGTGGCATGCGTGTCCTTTTTGATGTACTTTAGGGCATTCCGATCGATGAGAATAGTGACCACCGTGCCATGCTGCGGATCGAGATCTATGCTCTTCACAGAGCCCACCTCGAGTCCTGCAAACCAGACCGGCGACCCGCGCCTCAGGCCGCCGACATCCGAAATATCGATGGTAATGATCTCCTTCGGCGACAGGAAATGCTCGATATTGCCGGCAAAGAAAACGGTTACCAGCAATGTCACCAGCGCTATGCTTATCACCGTTCCTACTTTCAGGGTGGACCATGCCAGCTGTTTTTTTACTTCATACATCCCTGCCTCCTTAAGATGGGAAATCCTCTCCATGCGTATCCGTTCCGTAGTTCAACTCGCTGATAAAACGCCTGATGTCGGGATCCGCAGTCGTCATAAGCTCTTCCCTGCCGCCGTCAAAAAATATCACGCCGCTTTTCAGGAACAGGAAACGCTCGGCGAGTTTCAGTGCATCTACGACCTTATGTGTTACGACGATATAGCCCTTGCCGTTGTGCGCCAGGTCGAGGATCAGTCTGCAGATATTGTCCGCGTTTATCGGATCAAGACCGGTCGTCGGTTCGTCGTACAGGAACATCTTCGGATCGAACGCCGCAAGGGACCGCGCGAGCGCTACTCTCCGGTGCATTCCCCCGCTCAGCTCTTCCGGCATGAGGTGCATGGCAGCCTCGACTCCTACCATGCTGAGGATGTCCCGGACCTTTCTGTCGATATCCTCTTCGGAAAGATGCGTATACTCCCGCAGACAAAAGGCAACATTTTCCTTAACCGTAAGGGAATCGAAGAGCGCGCCTTCCTGGAAGACCATGCTGAATTTCATCCGAATCTCCCGCAGGCCTTCTTCGTCACGGGTAGTGATATCTTCTCCGTCGATAAGCACCCTCCCCGCATCGGGCTTGATCAGTCCGAGAATAACCTTCAGGATCGTCGTCTTGCCGTCTCCGCTGCCTCCGAGGACCGCAACGCGCTCGCCGAAGCCGATGGATAAACTCAGGTCCTGAAGAACGTGGTTCGCTCCGTAGGCGAACGATACATGGTCAAATTCGATCATACGCTGAACCCCAGGATATACAGCAAAGCCCGTGTGAGGACGAAATCCGTGATAACGATGACGATCATAGAATACACAACAGCGCGCGTGGTCGAACGGCGCATCCCTACGGCGCCCCCCTGTGTCGAAAGGCCCATGAAGCAGCAGATATTTGCAATCAGATAGCCAAACACGAAAGGCTTGAGAATACCGGAAAAAACGTTCTCAAAGTCAAGGACTTCACGGATGGAACTCCAGTAGAAGGTACCGCTCTGATGTGCGACATTGACCGCAATGTAATAGCCGCCCAGGAGCGACACCGCATCCCCGATGATGGTAAGCACGGGCAGCATGAGAAGTGCGCTGACAATGCGCGGCGTGACCAGTTTCCTCGTAGGGTCTACGCCGAAGACGCGCAGCGTGTCCACCTGGTGTCCAAGCACCATGGAGCCCAGTTCAGAGGCGATACCTGATCCGACCCGTCCGGCATAGACGACCGCGACGACAACCGGACCGAGCTCACGGATGATCGATATACCGACGATCTTGCCGGTGTACATCTTCAGCCCCAGGGTCGAAAGCTCTGCGGATATCTGAAGCGAAAGCGCCATGCCGACGAACAAGGATATCAGTACCACTATGAAAAAAGACCCCGCACCGGCATAGTCCATCTGCTCGATGGTATCTTTGATGTAAAAGGGTCTTCTGATAATCCCGAGAGATGCTCTGTATGACAGCAGATAAAAATCCTGCAGATTGAATATCAGCTCCCTGAGTCCGATCGTATGTACTCGCCCGCGCAATCACTCTCCCCTTTGTTCCGATATGTTCGTCTTGTTCCGGTAGTCTATGATTACCTGTGCCCCTACTATATATATAATACATGCGACGGGCTATTATGTTAAATCGTTGCGCAACCACGAGAACTAATGCGGATCAGCAGCAAAAGCTTCCTGCAGGAGCTCCTGGGAGGAGAGGCGAGATATATTACGACGTTCCTGTCCCTTCTGTTTTGGCGGTCATACCGGCAGTACCGGCATTCTCCCGGTACCAGGCATATACCTTCCTGATGCCTTCTTCGAGTCCGGTCTTTGCCTTCCAGCCAAGGGCCGTTACCCTTGAGATGTCGAGGAGCTTCCGCGGTGACCCATCAGGCTTCGTCGCGTCCCAGACAATTTCACCCCTGAAACCGACGACATTCTTCACCGCCTCCGCGAGTTCCCGAATGGTGAGATCCCGTCCCGTGCCTATATTGATAAACTCGCCGACATCCTGCGCGTTGTGCTTCTCCATCAAAAAAACGCATGCCTCGGCAAGATCATCGGTGTAGAGGAATTCGCGAAAGGGAGCGCCTGAGCCCCAGAGTGTGACCGTGACGCTGCTGCCGCCCTTTTCCATGGCCTCCTTTGCTTCGTGGAATTTGCGGATCAAGGCAGGGAGTACGTGAGAAGTTTCGAGGTCGAAGTTGTCATGCGGTCCGTAGAGGTTTGATGGCATGGCCGACATGAAGTCGGTGCCGTACTGTTCGTTATAGTATCGGCAGAGCTTGATAGCGGCGATCTTCGCGATTGCATACGCTTCATTCGTCGGCTCTAGCGGGCCGGACAGCAGGTGCTCTTCCTTCATTGGATACGGCGCGAGCTTCGGATAGATGCAAGAAGACCCGAGGTTGAGGAGTTTCTTCGTACCGTTTACGTATGCCGCATGGATTACATTTGTCGCGATCATGATATTGCGGTAGATAAACTCCGCCTTGTACGTGCTATTGGCAAGGATGCCGCCAACCTTAGCCGCCGCGAGGAAAACATATTCGGGCCGTTCCTGCCCGAAGAATGCCTCGACATCCGCCTGACGTGTCAGGTCGAGCCGCTGGGAACGTACACGAGAAGCCGCCGTTTCGCTCGGCCTCCTGCTATAATAGTTCGTGACGATATTCGCGTAGCCACTTGCAAGAAGCTTTTCTATCACGGCCGAACCGACCATGCCAGTGCCGCCGGCCACAAATATCTTTGATTCCACATTCATAGGGAGTCCTTTATTCATGGTATCGCATCACCCTGAATCCTTCTTGCTTGCAGAGTCGGTCCTTCTCCGCCTCTTTCAAGTCCTCGCTCACCATCTCGGCAACGAGCTCCTTGAAGGATATCTCCGGTTTCCAGCCGAGCTTCGTGCGCGCCTTCGTCGCATCTCCCAAAAGCGTCTCCACTTCGGTTGGCCTGAAATAGCGCGGGTCAACTTCAACAACGGTCTCACCCCTCTTGAGCGGGCAGGAGGACGCAGAAGTCATCGAGGACACGATCCCTTTTTCCTTCATGCCCTTTCCGGTCCAAGCAATCCCGATTCCCAGTTCCCTGAAGGCACGTTCGACAAATTCCCGCACCGAGTATTGGTGCTCGGAGGCGATCACGTAGTCGTCCGGCTCTTTCTGTTGGAGCATAAGCCACATGGCCTTAACATAATCCTTTGCATGACCCCAATCGCGTTTTGCATCGAGGTTGCCGAGAAAAAGCTTTTTCTGAAGGCCGAGGCAGATTCGAGCAACCGCGCGAGTTACCTTCCGGGTGACGAAGGTCTCGCCGCGAATCGGAGATTCGTGGTTAAAGAGGATACCGTTGCTTGCGTGGATGCCGTAAGCTTCGCGATAGTTCACCGTGATCCAGTATGAGTAGAGCTTTGCCGCGGCGTAAGGGCTCCGGGGATAGAAAGGGGTAGTCTCCCTCTGTGGCGTCTCCTGCACCTTGCCGTAGAGTTCGCTCGTGGAAGCCTGATAGAATTTTACCTTTTTCGTCATGCCCAAAATGCGTATGGCTTCAAGAAGCCGCAGGGTGCCAAGAGCATCGGCGTTGGCTGTATATTCCGGTGTCTCAAAGGAGACCTGCACATGCGACTGCGCTGCGAGATTATAGATCTCCTTCGGCTGGGTCTCCTGGATGATCCGGATGAGGTTCGTCGCATCAGTGAGATCGCCGTAATGGAGCTTGAAGGTGACACCCTTTTCGTGCGGATCGTGGTAGAGGTGATCTATCCTCTGGGTATTAAAGAGAGAAGAGCGGCGCTTGATGCCGTGCACCATATAGCCCTTCTTGATCAGAAACTCGGCAAGATACGCACCGTCCTGACCGGTTATGCCGGTTACGAGAGCTGTCTTCTGTTTTGACATCGCTTTATTTCCCCCGAAGAACGAGATGCAGGTGATGACCGCCTGAAGCGATTCTATTATACTGGATTGCCCCATCTAATTTCGCAATGAAAATATTTATGCACTTATTTAGAGCGCAAATAGCTCTCAGCAGCAGAGCGGGGCTGTTCTGTTGTATCATTCGGCCATGAATCAGGCCAGGAGAATCGGAGAAGTCTGGATCGCCCCGAAAAACAAACTGCGTGACACTGCAGCTTGCTTGGCAAACAGCGAATTGACTTTGATCACGGCATGTGATATGGGTAATTTTAGGACAGCGAGCGTAGATCAGTCGGCTGAATTCAACAAAATGTGGAGCTAACAAAGGAGGATAGTATGAAGAAGGTTTCTACTGCTACGTTAATAATACTCTTTGTCGGACTTCTCCTAGGTGCTGATTCTTCTGCACAGCAAGGCTTGAAATGGAAGGGCAGCAGAGGTTGGGGCCCCGAGTCTCAGTATGGCCGGATGTATAACCCGAAAACTATCGAGACACTAAGCGGTGAGGTAGTAAGCATAGATAGAATGGCACCGATGAAAGGGATGCATTACGGCATTCACCTTACGCTCAAAACAGCAAAGGAGACAATATCGGTCCACCTTGGGCCTTCGTGGTACATCGAAAATCAGGATGTAAAACTCGAACCGCATGACACCCTGGAGATCAAGGGATCACGCGTGACCTTCGACGAAAAACCTGCGATCATCGCTGCTGATTTGAGGAAGGGCAATGAGACCTTAAAGCTCAGGGACGAGAAGGGCTATCCTGTCTGGGCAGGATGGCGAAAAAAATAGCGCCGTACGCGTATTCAGCCGACTTGTCGATCGCCCTGCGTAGCTTCATAGATGCATCGTTGTGGCAAGGCTTCCTGCCCAGCTGCAGAGCTGCTCCCCTCCTCAGGTACTGCATTGCTCATAACGCGTGCCACATCTCATAACGTTGCTCTCGGAATGTACATGCAATAACATGGCAAAAGATCCTCGATATTATGTCGTTATGATTTCCGCCTTGGCTGAAGGAGATTGACCGTTCCCTGTTGAAACACGGGAGGGGAGAATTGGCAGCGCCGTATTCCGAAATAATGAAAATCCGCTTTTTAGAAAGAACTTACCGCAATTTGGGCCAGGCCCAGGATTTTCGCAGGAAGAATGCCGATAAAGATAACCGCGGAAACCGTGATTGCCAATGCAAGGCCGATTCCCGGAGAGGTATTCAACAGCGTAGCCCCTGCCGGTTCCTTCATATACATGAGCATGACGATCCTGAGATAGAAGTATGCAGATATGGCACTGAAAAGCACCGCAATGATCACGAGCCAGGTGTAACCGGCGTTGACCGCCGCCATAAAGAGGTAGAACTTGCCCATGAACCCTGCCATGGGCGGTATGCCGGTGAGTGAGAACATAAAGACCAGCATGAGCGCAGCTGCTGCAGGGTGTGTTTTTGCAAGCCCTGCATAGTCACCGATCTCTTCGCCGGCAAATCCTTCTGTCCTGAGCATGATTACAATCGCAAAGGCACCAATGTTCATGAATGCATAGATAAACATATAATTCAGCACGCTCGAGATACCTGCCGGCGTTCCGGCGATGATGCCGAGCAGCATATACCCTGCATGGGCGATAGAGGAATAGGCAAGCATTCTCTTGATATTCGTCTGTGAAAGCGCAAGGATGTTGCCGACAGCCATGGTAAGAATTGCGATAGGTACGAGGACCAGTGACCAGTCTGCCCTGACGGAACCAAACGCCACGAGAAAAACCCTGCCAAGCACCGCGAATCCTGCAGCCTTGGGACCGACAGACATGAAGGCAGTAATCGGTGTTGGTGCACCTTCGTAGGCGTCAGGCGCCCACATGTGGAACGGCGCGGCAGCGATCTTGAACGAGAAGGCAACAGCGAAAAAAATCATGGACACCATCAGCAGGGGGTTCTCTGCAAGTCCATTGTTGGTAATATACTCTGCGATATCCTTCAGGTTTGTTGTTCCGGTGAGACCATAAATCAGCGAGGTGCCATACAGGAGTATCGCAGACGCAAAGGCGCCGAGCAGCAGGTATTTCATAGCTGCTTCGTTTGATTTCATATCATAGCGAATGAAACCGGCAAGCACATAGGTGCTCAGCGCCATGAGTTCGAGGCCGAGATACAGGACAATGATATCCGCTGCGGACGCCATAAGCATCATACCCAGCGTGGCAAATAGAATAAGGGCGTAATACTCCCCGAAATTGATCCGCATGGTATGAAGATATTGGGGGGATATCAGGACCGTAAGAACGAGATTAGCCATGAATATAAGCTTGAAGAATGAGCTGTACCCGTCAGACACGAACATGCCGCCGAAGGTCGTACCGGCGGAACCAAGAAGAAGATAGCTTATAAGGGCGGCAGATACAATAGAGAGAAAACCGAGCGTCTCCTTCCTCTTGATCACCAGTTCGGCCATGAGCATGATAATTGCGGCACAGGTCATCACGAGCTCAGGCATCACAGGCGTAAGGTTCGGCATCGCTATGGGCATCGCTAGTCCTCCGGTCTCATTTCAAAATCTGCATCATAACGTTCTCAGCCACTGCGGTTGCGCCTCTCCCGTTCACCCTCTCAAGAAGATGCTGGACTGAGGGATGCATAAAGCTCAGGAACACATTGGGATAGATGCCGATCCAGAATATCAGCACGATCATCGGCAGGAGTGTTATCACTTCTCTCATATTCACGTCCTGAAGCCCTGCGACCTTCGGGTTCGTCGCCATGAAGAATACCCGCTGATAGAGCCAGAGCATATAGGCTGCGCCGATGATGATGCCGGAAGCGGCGAGCACCCCGGCCCACTGGTTTGCGGCAAAACCTCCCAGCAGGATGAGAAACTCCCCAATGAACCCGTTCGTTGCAGGCAACCCTATGGATGCGAAGGTCAACACCATGAAAAGTGACGCGTAGAGGGGCATCACGGATGCGACACCGCCATAATCTGCAATGACCCGCGTGTGGGTCCTGTCATAAATGATACCGACGCTGAGAAAGAGAGCGCCCGTGACAACACCATGGTTCAGCATCTGCAGGATGCCACCCTCTACACCCTGCGTATTTAGCGCAAATATACCTAGGGTAACAAACCCCATATGGCTGACCGAGCTGTAGGCGATCAGCCTCTTCAGATCCGTCTGCGCAAGGCAGATGATCCCCCCATAGATGATCGCGATGACCGACAAGGTAAGCATAACCGGTGTCATAGCGCGGGATGCATCCGGCAGGAGTGGCATCGAGAACCTGAGGAAGCCATATGCCCCCATCTTGATCAGCACGGCGGCAAGGATGACGCTGCCCGCGGTGGGAGCCTCCGTGTGGGCATCAGGCAACCACGTATGCACCGGAAACATGGGCACCTTAACCGCAAACGCAGCGAAGAACGCCCAGAAGAGCACGAGCTGCATATTATACGGGTATGTCTTGGTCATAAGCTCAAGGATATCGAAGGTCCTTCCTGCAAAAAAGTACAGAACAATAATGCCGACAAGCATCAGCACGCTGCCGACCAGCGTGTAGAGGAAGAACTTTACTGCAGCATACACCCTGTTGGGCCCTCCCCACACGCCGATGAGCAGGTACATGGGTATGAGCATGGCCTCCCAGAAAATGTAGAACAGCATAAAGTCGAGGGAGCAGAATACCCCGATCATAGCTCCTTCCATAACCAAAAGAGAGATGAAGAACTCCTTGGTCTTCGTCTTGATAGACTCCCAGGAAATGAGCACGCAGAGTATCGTGACCAGTGTCGCAAGGAGCACGAACAGCACACTGATGCCGTCAAGGCCGAGATAGTAGTTGATGTTCAGTGACGGTATCCACTCCTGCCGCTCGACAAACTGCATGAGATGCGTTGACTTGTCGAAGTTCGAAAACAGCAGGAGGGAAAGAGCAAATGTCGCTATGCTCACCAGCAGGCTGACCATCTTGACAGCCTTTTCATTCTCCCGCTTCATCAGGAGGATAACGGCTGATCCCACCAGGGGCAGGAAGATGAGCATACTCAATATCGGAAATCCCAGGGTATTGTTCATGGTCTGTCCCATCATCTACCTCAGCAGCATTATGGCCACAATAATCAGGATGCCGGTTGCCATAATGGTCGCATAATGCTGCATAAGGCCTGTCTGAATTTTTCTGAGGCCGGAGCTCAGGGCTGCTATTGCGCTCGGTACGCCGTTCACGACCGCTTCAATGATATGGCCGTCCGTTATGCCGATCAGCACATTTTTGGCAGTCCAGATAGCCGGTCTCACAATGATAAAGCTGTAGAGCTCATCGACGTAGTACTTATTAAATAGAATCCGATACACCGCCTGGAACTGCTGCGCCAGACGGTCAGGCAACTCAGGCCGTATGATATACATGAAGTAGGCAAGACCGATACCGGCCAGTCCGACCGCGATAGAGATAAGCATCACCACCATCTCTTCACCATGCGTTCCATGCCCTTCGGGATGGCCAAGGACCGGCTTCATGAACTCAGCAATATAATTGTGCACGCCGATATTTTCTCCGATGAGGGCCGGTATGCCGACCCATCCGGCAGCCACGGCGCCTACGCAGAGCAAGACAAGCGGGATGGTCATGGACTTGGGAGATTCATGCAGGTGGTGCTCCTGCTCATGTGTTCCGCGGAACTTCCCGTGGAAGGTGAGAAAGATGAGCCGGAACGAGTAAAAGGCCGTAAGAAAGGCGACCAGGGTTCCGATTGCCCAAACGAACTTTCCGACAGGACTCTCTCCTGCATAGGCCATCCAGAGAATCTCGTCCTTGCTGAAAAATCCGGCCAGTCCCGGGATGCCAGAGATGCTGAACGATGCAATAAGCATCGTCGCATATGTTATCGGCATATATTTCTTCAGATTGCCCATCTTCTGAATATCAAGCTCTCCGCCCATGGCATGCATGACGCTGCCTGCACAGAGGAAGAGGAGAGCCTTGAAAAATGCGTGGGTATAGAGGTGAAAGATACCCGCCGTATAGGCCCCTACGCCGCACGCAAGGAACATATAGCCGAGCTGGCTGACCGTCGAGTAGGCAATGATCCTCTTCAAGTCGTTCTGGACAAGGCCGATCGTCGCAGCAAAGAGCGATGTTATGGCTCCTGTCAGCGCGACGACCATAAGCGCCGTTTCTGAAAGACTGAATATCGGGCTGCACCGTGCAACCAGAAAGACACCGGCGGTCACCATAGTCGCCGCATGGATAAGAGCGCTCACCGGTGTCGGCCCCTCCATGGCATCGGGCAACCACACATGAAGCGGTATCTGAGCAGATTTCCCTATGGAGCCGCAAAAGAGGAGCAGCGCGATCAGCGTCATGAGATGCACATCATAGCCGAGGAAGTTGTAGGTCGCCTCTGCAAGACTGCTCGCCTGACTGAATACCGGCTCGTAATACACTGTACCAAACGTGAGGAAGACCACAAATATACCGAGACCGAAGCCGAAATCGCCGAAGCGGTTCACGATGAAAGCCTTCTTGCCCGCGTCTGAAGCGGATTTCTTGTCAAAATAATAGCCGATAAGGAAATAGGAGCAGAGACCCACACCTTCCCAACCGAAATACAGTTGGAGGAAATTGTTTGCCATAACGAGCATCAGCATCGAGAAGGTAAAGAGGCTGAGGTACGAGAAGAACCGGTAGTAGCCGGTGTCTCCATGCATGTACCCCACTGAATAGATATGGATAAGGGTACTGCAGGTCGTGACCACAATAAGCATCACCACCGTGAGCTGGTCTATGAGAAAGCCGACGGAGACCTTGAATCCTCCGGACAGCATCCAGGTGTAGAGATCGAAGTTGATCTTATTGCCGTTCAGGACGTCCATGAGCGCCATGACTGCAAGCACCCAGGACCCGGCAACCGCAAGAATCGAAACCCAGTGGGCATTCTCTTTCAGATATTTTCTACCGAACAGGATATTGATGACAAACGCTGCAAGCGGCAGGAACGGAATCAATGCATAACTGTTCATGGTCTATCCCTTCATCTCGTTCATTTCGTCGACATGTGCCGTCTGTTTATTCCTGAAGAGGGAGATGATTATTGCAAGGCCTATCGCTGCCTCAGCAGCTGCAACCGTGATGACAAAAAAGACGAGGACATGTCCCCGTAAGTCCTGCAGGTAATGACTGAAGGAGACGAGGCTGATATTCACCGCATTCAGCATGAGTTCAACGGACATGAACATGATAATGATATTTCTTCGTGTCAGAAACCCGAACATGCCGATCATAAAGACCGCCGCACTCAAGGTCAGGTACCAGTGTAAGGGGACCATCATTAACTCCTCAGCTTCCTTTTTGCAAGGACTACCGCGCCCACGACAGCCACCAGCAGGACGAGAGACGCTATCTCAAAGGGGAACAGGTATTCCGTATACAAAAGCTTGCCAAGTGCCTTCACATGCGTTTCACTTCTGACGGCAGCTATCGAATAGGCGCCGACCGGCCCCGGGACATACGAGCCGAGCGCAGCCGTTACCACAACGAACAGACCGGCAACGATGAAAAATGCAGAAGGCCAGGATCCGGCGACCTGACGGAGAGAAAGCTCTTCTCTCAGGTTCAGCAGCAGGACCACGAAGAGGAACAGGACGAGGATCGCACCGGCATAGACGATGACCTGGATCGCAGCGATGAATTCGGCGTTCAGGAAAAGGTACAGCCCGGCGATATGGAAAAAGAGCAACAGCATCCACATGACGCTGTGCACGGGATTGCTCCTGGTTACCACGAGCAACGACAGGATGATGATTGCAAATGCATAATAGCCAAAAAAGAGTTGTTGCAGCATCCTATGTTCTTTCCTTCCTCTTTATCTTGCTGAACATTGCCTGCTCAGGGCTTCCCTTAAAATCATCAGTCATGGGTCTCCAGAATAACTTGAAATAACGCTTCCCCTTTTCGCCCTCAAAGTACTTGTCCCAGTTCTCCAGGAGCTTTTCCTTGGTCATGTAGAAATCTTCCCTCGTATAGTTCGCATATTCATAATGCTCGCTCAGGGTAATGGCCCCGAAAGGACATGCTTCAACACAGAAGCCGCAGAATATACACCTGAGAATATCCACTTCATACCGTTCGACTACCTTATTATGGTCGTCACCCTCTGTTGTATAGATATGGATGCACTGGGACGGACAATATGCTCCGCAGAGGCCGCACCCCACGCACTTCATCCTTCCCGTATTATCTTTGGCCAGCGCGTGCAGCCCGCGGAACCCGGGCTGTGCCGGCACTTTTACCAGTGGATACCGTCGGGTCACCGGATGCTTGAAAAGAGTCCTGAAGGTAAGGGCCATGCCCTTGAGGATCTCGGTAAAAAGAACCGTCTTGATGAATGGATTCTTCATTAAAACCATCCCATGATTTTCAGAGTCCCGGAAAGCACAACGTTTACGAGGGCAAGCGGGATAAGCAGTTTCCATCCGATGTTCATCAGCTGGTCGTACCGGTACCTCGGCAGCGTTGCCCGTACCCAGTAAAAGATAAACATAAATATATATACCTTCGCCAGAAATACCACGATCCAGACAAAGCTTGGGAGCTCCGACAGGAACGGCAGGAGGTCCATAATGAACTTCGGCAGCGTCCAGCCGCCCAGGAAGCAGAGTGTGCCGATAGACGACATAATGAGCATTCCGGTGTACTCTCCGAGAAAGAACATGGCGAACCTGAATCCGCTGTATTCCGTAAAATAGCCGGCAACGAGTTCGCTTTCCGCCTCGGGGAGATCAAAGGGCAGTCTGTTCGTCTCAGCAAACATAGCGACGAAAAAAACAAAAAACCCGAGTATCTGGGGAATGGCATAGAACCCTGTCGGATAGTTATATTGTGCATGCACGATATCGGTAAGGTTCAGCGACCCGGCCATGATCATGACGCCCACAAGGCTCAACCCCATCGCGATCTCGTAACTGATTACCTGGGAAGCTGAGCGCAGACCACCGAGGAACGAGTATTTGGAACCGGCTGACCACCCTGACATGACGATACCGTACGCACCGAGCGACGACATGGCCAGAAGAAAAAGCAGACCGACATTGATATTTGCTACCACAAAGCCATCGAAAAAAGGCAGGACCGAAAGCGCGGTAAGCGCGGAAGAAAAGAAAATCACCGGCGCAAGATAGAATATCGGTTTGTCCGCATCAGCCGGGATGATATCTTCCTTGAAGAAGAGCTTTATGCCGTCCGCAAAGGGCTGGAAAAGGCCATAGGGACCGACCTCGCGGGGGCCCAACCTCAGCTGCATATGGGCGATGACTTTGCGCTCCCAATAGGTTGCATAGGCAACATGCAGCAGGGTTCCGCCGATTACCACAGCAACCTTGATCAGAATGATGACGATGTTCAGAATCATGTCGGCCATCGGCTCGCCGACAATGGAAGCAAGAAAGCTGGTCACAGAGCTTATCATGCAGTCACCTTGTCTATGGATATCTCAACAGCATCTATGCAGGGGGCCTTGGTCACGCGGTCAAGCGTGTAGTCAGCAAGTCTGAATGCACCTTTGTTTTCGAAGTTATTGCTTATCGTGATAGACGAGTCGTCCCCATTTTTTTCAATGGCAACAAAAAGGGAAAGCGTCCCGACTTTTGACCTGACATTTACCACGTCGCCTTCCGTAAGAGAAAGCTTCTTTGCCGTCCCCACGCTGATCCGTGCCGCGGCATGGGGATAAATGTTCATGAGCGAGGCGGCATGCGTGCTCAAGGTCCCCGAATGGAACAGCGGCCGTTCGACCCTCAGATAAAGCTTCCCGGCGGCAGCTGAAACGGCCGCAGTGTCGACCTGGATGTCTTCCTTTACATCCCGCAGGGGCTCGCCCTTATAGGGATAGATATTTTCGCCTTTTTCGACATCCTCGTAAGTAAGGTCCCGGTAGAGGGGCGATACCTTGGCAATCTCATGGAAGACCTCTTCGGCCTTCTCGTAATACATAATGCATCCCATGTTTTTCGCTATTTCCGCTATGATCTTCCAGTCTTCCATACCCTCGCGCTGTATGCACTTCTTCACGCGCTGGACCCTGCGTTCCATGTTGGTATACGTGCCGTCCTTCTCTGCCCAGCTGAGCGCAGGAAGTACGACATCGGCACGCTTCGCTGTTTCCGTGAGAAAGATATCCTGAACCACAAGAAAGTCCAGCTTCGAAAAAGCCTTTTCCACCCTTCCGGAATTGGGGATATTGCATACGGGATTTTCGCCCATAACATACAACGCCTTCAGCCTGCCCCGTTCGGCAGCTTCGATCATCTCGAAGAGATTAAGCCCGGGTTTTTCGGACAGCTCTGCATGCCAGATCGCTCCATACTTCTTGGTGAATTCGGGGTAGGCAACGGGACGATATCCCGGCAGCACGTCCGGTGCACAGCCCATGTCGAGCGCACCCTGTTCGTTCGCCTTCTCAGACAATAAATATACCCTTCCGTTTGCAAGATAATTAATAGCAGCAAGCAGGAGAAGCTTGTAGCTTCCGCCGGTACTCTGCACCGTCTCCTTGCCGATAACAATGCTGAACGTCGTGGCGGCTGCAAGGAAGTCCACACACGCCCCAAGTAGTTTTTCCGTCACACCTGTCCTGGCAGCAACATCTGCCGCAGATACCGAGATGCCCTTTATCTTTTCCTCCAGCGGGGCGTTCGCGCCTGACAGTCCCTTCTTTTCCCTGAGGGCGGTAACGATCCCTTCAAGAAGAATCGTCTCGGTGAGCTGCTGCGGCACGAGCTTTGTCGGACTGAAGATCTTCAGCCCCTCGAACTCGCCGACGGTTATGACCTGCCCTCCCCTCCTTGCGCATGCCCTAATCTGGAGTCCAAGAATGGGGTTAACCATAGTGGGATCTCCGCCTATCACCATGACCGTATCGGAATTGGCAAGACCGGAGATAATATTCGCCGTGGCACCCTGCCCGAATATGTTCTCAATGAAGCTCTGTGCACCTGCAAATCCGGTCCGAGCAGTCGTATCGACATTATTCGTGCCGATAGCTACGCGCAGAAATTTTTGGAAGATATAATTATCCTCATTCGTGCAGCGCGGCGAGGCTATGCCGGCAATCGCGTCACTGCCGTAAGCTGACTTGATTTCACTAAGCTTTTTCGCAACAAGGGTAATGGCCTCTTCCCAGGTGGCCTCGACAAGTGTGCCATTCTTCCTGATAAGCGGTGCGTGGAGTCTGTCCTTACTCCCCACAAACTCATAGCCGAACCTTCCACGGGAGCAGAGCATGCCATTGTTCACCGTGGAGCCGAGCTTCGGTATCACCCTCTTTATAACATCGTCACGGACCTGCGTAATGACTGCACAGCCAACGCCGCAATAAGGGCAGACCGTTTCGTGCTGTTCCTTTACCTGCCACGGACGGTAACTGTGCCGGTGGAGCCTGGACATAATGGCCCCGACAGGACAGACGGAAACGCAGTTTCCGCAGTATTCGCAATCAAATCTTCCGCCTGAAAACGGTTCGATGTGGGAGTGACCGCCTCGGTTAATGACTGCAATGGCCGAAGCTCCCTGGAGCCCTTCGCACATCCGAACGCAGCGCGTACACATAACGCAACGCTCCATGTTCCTTACGATTACCGGATCCTGAAGGCTCTCGGGGACCTTCCGCTTCTTTTCCTTGAACCTTCCTTTGCCGGGACCATACTTTTCCACAAGATCCTGAAGGTCGCATTCCCCTGCCTTATCGCAGTAGGGACAGTCAAGCGGATGGTTTATCAGGAGGAACTCAAGGATCCCACGCCTGACGTCAGCAATCTGTTCCGTCTCAGTCCTCACAACCATGCCGTCTGCAGCCATCAGCGTGCATGCCGTCTGCAGCCGCGGCATCTTTTCCACCTCGACAAGGCACAGGCGGCAGCC
Organism: Nitrospiraceae bacterium UBA6905; assembly: GCA_002451165.1. GTDB lineage: Bacteria > Nitrospirota > Thermodesulfovibrionia > Thermodesulfovibrionales > UBA6898 > UBA6898. The sequence continues at coordinate 11,551 of DKBH01000061.1, read as the reverse complement.
GCCATACCGCTCCAGCTGTTCGTGATAGCAGAGTGTCGGTATCTTGATGCCGGAAGACCGTGCAGCCTCTAACACGGTCATCGGCTTCTCCAGTTTTATCTCTCGGTCATTTATCGTTACGGTGATCATAGTGTTATCCGTTAACTACGCATTTCTTCGCGCTGATATGCTCTTCAAACTCAGAACGGAAATGCTTGATGAAGTTTTGCACCACAGAGGCAGCCCCGTCGCCGAGCGGGCAGAAGGTCTTGCCGAGCATATTTGCTGCTACGGCAAGCATCGTCTCTATGTCGCCCTCCATGCCCTCGCCGTTTTCGATGCGACCGAGGATTGCCCTGAGCCAGCCCGTACCTTCCCGACAGGGAGTACATTTGCCGCAGGATTCATGCTCGAAGAACTTGAGCGCCCTGTGGCATACCTTTACCAGACAGACGGTCTCATCCATAACAATGACTGCACCGGAACCGAGCATGCTACCGTTCTTCGGCATATTGACGAAGTCCATGGAGCAGTCAATCTTATCGGGAGGGAGCACGGGTGTCGATATGCCGCCGGGAATGACCGCCTTCAGCTTCCTGCCTCCCTTGATGCCGCCGCAATGCGTATAAATGATGTCCTTCAGCTTCGTGCCCATCGGCAGCTCGTATACGCCGGGCTTTTCAACATGCCCGCTGATACAGAAAATCTTCGGTCCCGGACAGTCCGGAGTACCGATCTTGGCGTAGGTCTCACCGCCCGCCTCTATGATATACGGAAGGTTCGACAACGTTTCGACGTTATTGACAACGGTTGGCTTTGAAAATACGCCGACGTTCACCGGAAACGGCGGCTTGATCCTCGGCTGTCCCTTGTCTCCTTCAAGTGACTCAATAAGCGCTGTCTCTTCGCCGCAAATGTAAGCGCCCGCTCCCTGGTGCACCGCAAGGTGAAAGGTTATCCCCTTGCCAAGGATATTTTGACCGAGCAGGTTATGGTCGTAGGCCTGTTGTATCGCAGCGTTGAGGATATGTTTCGCCGCAGGATACTCACCCCTCAGGTAGATGTACCCGTACTCTGCCTTCAGCGCATGTCCTGATATGATCATGCCCTCGATAAGCAGGTGGGGGTTCTTTTCGAGTATCGGGCGGTCCTTAAATGTGCCGGGTTCTCCCTCATCTGCATTGCAGAGGAGGTATTTCGGGAACTTCGGATCGGCAGAAGCAAAGGTCCATTTCATGGCGACAGGGAACCCTGCGCCGCCGCGGCCGCGGAGTCCGGACTTCTTTACCTCGTCAATGATCTGCTGGGGCTCCAGCCCGAGCGCCTTCTCAAGGCTCCCGTAGCCGCCATTCTTCTTATACTCTGCGATGTCGGCAGAATTGGGACTCTCTATGTTCCTTAACAGTATTCGTTCCATAATATTCTACGTGTATTTCTCCAGGATATCCCGAAGATTCTTCTCCGTAAGGTTCTCGTAGAAATCATCATTGACGAGCATTGCCGGAGCCGTGCCGCATGCGCCGATACACTCCATGATAACCAGAGAAAAACGACCATCGGATGATATGCCACCGGGCTCCAGCCCATATTTCGTCCTCAGAAGATCTACAAGCCGTTCTGAACCAAGGATCATGCAGGAAACATTGGTGCAGAGCTGAATAAGGTGCCTGCCCATAGGCTTCTGTTTATACATGGCATAGAACGTTGCGACTCCGCGCACAGTAGCCTTCGGAACATTCAGCAGGTCAGCGACGGCTTCAAACGCCTCGGACGAAAGCCATCCGAACTCCCTCTGGGCAACATAGATGGCAGGAAGGAGCGCTGCCCGGGCGTTCGGGTATTTGGTCCTGATTTCTTCGATCTCCTGTATCGTTGCACTGCTGAACATTATTTCCCTTGTCTTTCCCTTCCCTCGGTCGTTACCGGTCGCACTCACCGAGAACGATATCAATCGTTCCGATATTAGCGATAACATCTGCAATAAGGCCTCCCTCGCAGAGCCTCGGGAGCACCGACGCGTGGATATAGGACGGGGAGCGAACCCTCATCCGGTATGGCTTTCCGGTTCCGTCACTGACGAAATAGAAGCCCAGTTCCCCTTTCGGCACCTCGGATCCGACATAGATCTCGCCTTCCGGTACGGTAGGTCCTTTTGTGATGAGAATGAACTGATGGATGAGGTGCTCCATATCCTTCAGAACCATGTCTTTCGGCGGGAGCGTGAATTTCGGCGCATCCGCCATGACCGGGCCTGCCGGAAGATTCTCGACGCACTGTTTAATAATCCGGTTGGCCTGCCGCATCTCGCCCACCCGCACCAAGTACCGATCGTAACAATCACCCTTTTTGCCGACCGGAATATCGAACTCTACTTTGCCGTACGCATCGTAGGGGAAATATTTGCGCACGTCATAATCGACCCCAGATCCACGCAGCGTACCGCCGGTGAGGCCCCAGTTGACGGCCTCTTCCGCAGAAATGATGCCGATGTCAACGGTCCTCTCCTTCCAGATCCTGTTTTCGGTTACTAAGGTCTCGTAGTCGTCCATCCGCGACGGAAAGTCAAGCACAAACTCATACAGCTCATCGAGAAACTCCTGGCTGATATCATTGCGTACCCCCCCGACCCTCGGGTAACTTACGGTGAGACGTGCGCCACAGATCATTTCGAAAAGGTCGAGTATCTTTTCCCTGGCGGCCATAGCAAGGAGGAAGGGGGTCGTAGCCCCGATATCCAGCACATGCGTGCCGAGCCAGATGATGTGGCTCGACAGCCTGCCCATTTCGGCAACTATGGTCCTGATATATTTCGCCCGTTCGGGAGCTTCGATACCGAATAACTTCTCAACGGCATTGACATATCCCACGTTATTGTTCATGGACGATATGTAGTCAAGCCGGTCCGTGAGCGGCAGAGCGGCGAAGTAGGTCCTGTTTTCTCCGAGCTTCTCAACGCCCCGGTGGAGGTACCCTACGTAGGGAGTACACTTGACTACGTTCTCGCCGTTAAGTTGCAGCACAAGCCGCAGGACACCATGGGTTGCAGGATGCTGGGGCCCCATACTGATTGTCAGTTCTTTTGTCTCAAATGGCTTTTCTATGTCTTCCATCTCATTGGTACCAATCAAACTGCCGGTACTTCTTCGAACGGTCCAGAACGTCGGTGAACCCGCTCCATTCCTTCTCAGGACCCTTGAGCGGATAGTCCTTCCGGAGCGGATACCCTTCCCAATCCTCGGGAAGGAGCACTCTTCTCAGGTCAGGATGTCCGGCAAAGATGATGCCGAAAAGGTCGTAACATTCGCGCTCATGCCAGTTGACGCCTATCCAGATCGGCATAACCGAATCGATTCTCGGATCCGTTTCGGGGACTTCAGCCTTCAGACGGAGCGCATGACGATGTCGTATGGAATACAGATGATAGACAACCTCGAATCTGTTTTCTTTCTTGCCGAGATAATCAACTCCGCATAGGTCTATGAGGTAATCGAGGTAAAGATCTGGGTCGTCATGGAGAAACCTGCCTATCTCAAGAATTCTCCCCTTTTTCACCGTGACCGATACCTGTCCCCTGAACTCCTTAACATCAAGGACTTCTTCGGGAAAAAGCTCCTTCAGCCTGTCTGCTATCTGAAGTGGTTCCATGAATTCTCTTGTTACCCTCCGTCCGCAACCCTTCGCTTCATCTCACTGACAAACGGGGAACATAACCTTCGCTTATCTCCATCGGCTCCACCGGAACTGCTCGCTCCGTATCTTCTCCTGCAGCCTGATAATCCCGTCAATAAAGGCCTCGGGCCGCGGCGGGCAGCCNNTTCCCCAGTTGATCAGCTTGTCCAGCGACGAGATGATGATATTCGGGGAAAGGATCTTCGTTCCTTCTTCGACCTCAACCAGCTGCTGGGAAGGCGTGCTAAGCGTGGTAATCAGTCCCATACAAAGGCCTCCTTTCTCCATGCGTAGATGTATCCGACGAAGAGGATCACGATAAAGATCACCATTTCGACAAAGGCGTAGAGGCCGATCTTGTCAAACACCACTGCCCAGGGATAGAGGAACACGGCTTCCACGTCGAACACAACAAACAGCATGGCGATGATATAGAACTTGACAGAGAATCTCATGTGGGGCTCACCGACAGGGATATTGCCGGATTCATAGGGCATAAGCTTCTCGGCATAGGGCCTTCTGATGCGGAAAAACTCGCCGAGAACCAAAGCGCCTACGCTGAAGGCCGTAGCGACCATCAGAAAAATGAGTACGGGCAAATATTCAGAAGGCATAAATGTTCCGGGCATGACGGTATAATTTTATAGGATATGCAAACGAATATGTCAAGCAAAAAAATTGAATCTACAGCTTTAGGTTTTTTCTTGCTTTAATTGTTGTAAATGATTTAAATTTTTTATCAATGCGGGTAAAAAAATCATTTCACTCTCTCACGGGAAAGCTCATTCTGACTATCGGTACCCTCATGGTCGTCGGCAGTCTGCTGTTCTGGTTTTTCCTCTTCAAACATCAGGAAAAGGAGCTCCTGGAGAGTTCAGTGAAATATGGATATTCCTTTGTTGATTATATACGGAACAGCACACGGTACGGCATGCTTACCAATCAGGATCTGCTTATCCAACAGACCGTAGAGGCTGTCGGCGTTGCTGAAGGTGTGCAGAATGTCAAGATCTTCAATTGTACGGGAAAGATCGCATACTCATCGGACAAGAAAATGGTCGGCACGGTCATTGACAAAAACGCTCCGGTCTGCGTGAAGTGCCACGAATCTTCGGGCCCGGCAAAGGTTACCCCCAGCTGGAAAGTGACAAAAGGGGAACATTACCGGACCCTCAGCATCGTTCAGCCCATCTACAATGAATTTTCCTGCTCAACTGCTGCATGTCATGTCCACCCGAAGGGCAAACGTATGCTCGGGCTCGTCCAGGCCGACCTCTCCCTTGAGCTCCTCGACAAAAGTATCATGCAGCAGGGCATCGCCATAACGGCATATGTGCTTGCGTTCTCTGTCGTAATATCGGGAACGCTCTGCATCATTCTCTGGAACCTCGTTTCCACCCCCCTGACCCTTCTATCACAGGGTATGAGAAAAGTGGCATCCGGCGACCTGGACCATCACATCGAAATCCACCGGAAAGACGAGATCGGTGAGCTAGCAGAAACATTCAATACCATGAATGCAGAGCTCAAAAAAGCAAAAAACGAACTGATGCATTGGGGCAGCACCCTGGAAAAAAAGGTCCAGGAAAAGACCGACGCCATCCATCGAGCGCAGCAGCAGCTCGTCCACTCAGAAAAGCTGGCGTCTCTCGGCAGGATGGCCGCGGGTGTTGCTCATGAGATCAACAGTCCTCTTACCGGCATCGTGACATTCGGACATCTGCTTCTGAAAAAATTTCCAAAAGGCTCCGAGGAATACGAAGATGTAGAGGTCATCATCGACCAGGCAAACCGCTGCTCCAATATCATCAAGGGTCTTCTGGGGTTCGCGCGGGCCAATGCCGCTGACAAGGCTCCTACGAACATCAACGATGTACTAGGAAGTTCTCTCAATATCGTCAGAAACAAGGCTGACTTCTTCAATATTTCCCTCGTTACGGACTTCGATCCCTCGCTTGCGCGGGTCAAGGCAGATGCTCCGCAGTTGCAGCAGGTATTCCTCAACATGATCGTCAACGCTGCAGACGCCTGCGAAGGCAAGGGAACGATTACCATAACGACCAAGAACGTCAAGGAAAATGACCATGACCTCGTGGAAGTGGAGTTCAGAGATACGGGATACGGCATTAAGGACGAAGACCTCGAAAAGATCTTCGAGCCCTTTTTTACTACCAAGCCCGTCGGCAAGGGCACAGGACTCGGCCTTGCCGTAACTCATGGCATTATCCAGGAGCATGGTGGCAAGATTACTATCAACACCAAGGTCGGCGAGGGGACCAGCTTCTTTATCAAACTCCCGGCACTGAAGGAGACATCATGAGCAAGGGGAAAATACTCATCATCGACGATGAAGACATCGTTCGGTTGAGCTGCAGCCGGACGCTCGTGCCTGAAGGATATGAGCTCAAGATGGCAAAGAACGGTGCTGAGGGGATGAAACTGCTGGAGGAGGAGTCCTTTGACCTCGTCCTCACCGACCTCAAGATGCCGAATATGGACGGCATAGAAGTGCTCGCGAACATCAAAGGAAAATGGCCGACGACGGACGTTGTCATCGTAACCGGCTATCAGACCGTCGAGACCGCGGTAAAGGCGATCAAGCTCGGAGCCTTCGACTACATTGAAAAGCCTTTTACGCCCGATATGCTCATTGCCACGGTATCGAATGTGTTTAAGACACGAAACAAGTAAGGGCTGCAGGCCACGGATGAAACCGGACAAGCAGCGCTCATAAGGAGGGCAGCCATGGAAAGTAAGGGTAAGATATTGGTTCTTGATGATGATCCCGTCGTCACGCTGAGCTGCAAGAGGATTCTCGGCGCCGAGGGATTTAACATCATTACCGTCGACAAGGGCGAAGATGCCATCAAAAAGGTGTCGACCGAAGAGTTCGATCTGCTGATCTCCGATGTCAGGTTGCCCGACATGAATGGTATCACGGTTCTTCGCGAATCAAAGAACGTTCAGCCGAAGCTCGATGTCGTCATCATCACGGGTTATCCCACTCTTGAGGATGCCAAGGAATCTGTGAGGCTCGGCGCCTTCGAATTTATTGAAAAGCCCTTCACGCCCGAGTTTATGATGAACGTTGCCCGCAAGGTGTTTGACAACCGCGGGTGGATTCTGAGAAAGGCTTTTATCGATGAGTTCAGAAACGATATTGTCAATCTGCGGGACACCCAGAATCCTGTCCTCTTCTATAAGGAAGGAACCTGGGCAAGACCGCTCAAGAATAACATCTGGGAAGTCGGCTGCGATGCACGGTACTGGCTTCTTGCCGGACAGCTCGCCTCCATTGAGGTATCTCCTCATCTGAGGACTATTATGGCAGGAGAGAGCTTCGGCAAGATCCTCACGAGCAGCGGACAGGCCGATGACCTAATCGCCCCCATGACCGGAAGGGTGATCGAGGTAAACCAGCATGCAAATACCGCGATGAGCGCACTCGTCAGGGATAATCTGAGCGAAGGATGGCTTCTCTGGCTTGCGCGCATTGAGCTGATCACGATTTAACTGAACCATACGAGGAGGATTTATGTCAGATGAACCCAAAATCCTGGTCGTTGATGATGAACTCGTCGTCATCAGGAGCGCCGAACGGGTCCTGAAAAGCGAGGGCTATCAGATAGAGGGAGCACTCGGAGGCCGCGAGGCGATCCTGAAGATGGAGCAGGGGACCTATGATCTCGTCTTTACTGATCTGAAGATGCCGGAAGTAGACGGCATTACGCTGATCAGATGGATTAAGAAGTCGAGGCCCAATATCGGCATTGTCATCATCACGGGCTACCCTTCGCAGGAGACCATGAAGGAGGCCCTTGAACTAGGCATCATCGATTATGTGCCGAAACCGTTCACGCCTTCGGTATTGCTCGATGTGACCAAGAGGGCTGTCGAATGGGCAGAAGGCAGGAAACCTGCAGAGGAGAAAGCGCCCGAGGAATTTCCCCCTGCCATGGCAAAAGAACTGGATAGAGTGATCAGGGAGTACCGCCACCGTCCCGGCTCTCTTATTCCGGTGCTTCAGAGAGCACAGGAAATCGTGGGATTTCTTCCTCCGGTTGTGCAAAAGAGAATAGCGAAGGGTCTTAATATGCCCGAGGCTGAGGTGCACAGCGTCGTCTCCTTCTATTCCTTTTTCACCATGAAGCCAAGGGGGGACCATAATGTCAGGGTATGTCTCGGGACAGCATGCTATGTGAAGGGGATTGAGGGAGTGCTCGATAAGATCAAGGAACAGCTCAAGATTGACATCGGAGAAACGACCGAGGACAAGAAGTTCTCTATTGAAGGGGTCAGATGCCTCGGGGCATGCGGCCTTGCTCCGGTTATGATGATAGACCAGGAAACATACGGCGCACTGACGCCGTCAAAGGCGCTGAAGGTCATCGGAGAGTACGGAGGGCCGGTAAGCAGCCAGTCCCCGGATGAAGAAACCGCAGCAGTTGCGGGACAGGAGGGATAAGATGCCGAAACTCACCATAGCAGATCTCCAGAAGATAAAGGAAAAATACAAGGCTGACTTCACGCTCAGGGAAGGCGGCTATACCGTAAAGATCATCGTTCACATGGGCACCTGCGGCATTGCGGCCGGTGCGCGCAACATCATGACCGCGGTCATGGAAGAGATCGCCAAGGTAAACCGGAATGACATCATCGTAACGACGTCAGGATGCGCCGGCCTTTGCGCTAAAGAGCCCCTCGCAACGATAGAGCTCGCAAACCAGCCTCCGGTGCGCTACTGTGACCTTACCGACGAGAAGATCCGTGAGATCTTCCGCGAGCATGTGCTCGGCGGAAAGCCGGTGGAGAAGTATGCCCTCGTTTCCGGCTGCGAGACTACGTATTGACACAGGGAACATCACTCGAGCATAGGAAGATTCAGGAGGATATAGATGGAAAAGGTTCGCTCGCATCTCATGTTATGTGCAGGCACCGGTTGTGTTGCCAGCGGTACGACAAAGGTCAAGGCAGCTCTCGAGCAAGAGCTTGCGAAGAAAGGCCTCACTGAGGAGATCAAGATCGTGCTTACCGGTTGCAACGGCTACTGCGCCGAAGGCCCGGTCATGGCAGTGTACCCTGAAGAAATCTTTTATCAGAAGGTAACGGTCGAAGAAGTTCCGGCACTGGTTGAGGAACACTTCCTCAAAGGGAGGCCGTACCAGAAGCTCATGTTCAGGGAACCGGAAAAAAAGGCTGCAATCCCGGGCATGAAAGATATCCCCTTCTTCAAACACCAGGTGCTCAGGGTACTCAGGAACAAGGGGCTCATCGACCCCGAAAAAATCGAAGAGTATATTGCGCGAGACGGATATCAGGCAGCGGCTAAAGCGCTCACGGAAATGACCCCCGAGGAGATCATCAAGACCGTCAAGGACTCCGGCCTGAGAGGAAGGGGCGGTGCAGGATTCTCAACGGGCTTGAAGTGGGAATTCGCCTCAAAAGTAACATCAGACGTCAAGTTTATGCTCTGTAACGGTGACGAAGGAGACCCCGGCGCATTCATGGACCGTTCGGTCATGGAGGCAGACCCGCACTCGGTGATTGAAGGAATGATCATCGGTGCCAAGGCTATCGGCGCCCATCAGGGCTATATCTATGTGAGGGCTGAATACCCGCTCGCGGTCAAGCGCCTCAGGATGGCCATAGACCAGGCGACTGAGGCAGGACTTCTCGGCAAAAATATCCTCGGCTCCGGATTTGATTTTGAACTTGACATATATCTCGGTGCCGGAGCATTCGTCTGCGGCGAAGAAACAGCCCTCATGAGGTCCATAGAGGGGAAACGCGGCATGCCCCGGCCGCGACCTCCTTTCCCAGCAGTGAAAGGCCTCTGGGACAAGCCCTCGGTGCTGAACAATGTCGAGACCCTCGCACAGATAGCCCCCATTATTCTGAATGGATCGGCATGGTACCGCAGTCTCGGTACGGAAAAATCGGCGGGTACCAAGGTATTCGCGCTGACCGGCGCTGTCAATAACGTAGGTCTTGTCGAGGTCCCTATGGGTATACCTTTGAGAACCATTATCTACGATATCGGCGGGGGCATTAAGAAAGGGAAAAAATTCAAGTCTGTTCAGCTGGGCGGCCCGTCGGGGGGCTGTATTCCCGAGCATCTGCTTGATATACCGGTAACCTATGAAGATATCGTGGCAACCGGAGCAATCGTAGGTTCCGGGGGCATGGTCGTCATGGATGATAATACCTGCATGGTGGGTACGGCAAAGTTCTTCCTTGAGTTCACGGCCGACGAGTCCTGTGGGAAATGCACGCCCTGCCGCGTAGGCACGAAGATCCTTCTCGACATGCTCACGGATATCGCGGAGGGGAAGGGGAAGGAAGGCGACATCGCCACCCTCGAAGACCTGAGCAGGGATATCATCACCACATCGCTCTGCGGCCTTGGGCAGACGGCACCCAATCCAGTCCTTTCAACGTTGAGGTATTTCAAGCATGAATATGAATCGCATATACACCAGAAATGGTGCCAGGCAGGTGTGTGCCGGAACCTTACCACATTCTGGATCGATGAGAAACTCTGCAAGGCCTGTGGCGCGTGCCTCAGGGCCTGCCCGGCAAAGGCGGTTGTCGGAGAAAAGAAGGTCCCCCATAAGATCATCCAGGAACTCTGCGTCCACTGCAGGACCTGTTACGACACCTGCAAGTTCAACTCGATCCGGATCCTCCCTGCAGGGTTTGAGGGAGATCCCCATGAGTTCCTTTCAAAGACTGCGGTTGGGGCAAAGGAGGAAAAATAGATGGTCGAACTTATCATAGACGACAAACAAGTCGCGGTCGAGGAAGGTGCGACCATTCTTGCTGCCGCGAAAAAGATCGGCATTAACATACCGAACATGTGTTATGACAAGAGGCTCAGGCCGTATGGAGGATGCAGACTCTGCGTTGTTGAGCAGGAGGGGAATCCGAGACTCCTTGCGTCCTGTTCCACACCGGTTGCTCCCGGGATGGTAATCAAGACCGACACCCCAAAGCTGCGGAAGGTGCGACAGACGGTCCTGGAACTCCTGCTGATCCATCATCCGCTGGACTGTCCGATATGCGACAAGGCAGGTGAATGCGACCTGCAGGACATCGCCTATGAATACGGAAAGCCTGAGGGAAGGTTTATCAGACACCGCAAGGAGATGCCGCCGGACGTACGGGGGCCGCTTGTCGAACTCACGGCAAACCGCTGTATCCTCTGCGGCAAATGCGTTCGCATCTGCGCAGAACATCAGGGCCGCGGCGCCCTCGGTTTTATCGGAAGAGGATTCCCTACGGTCGTGCAGCCGGCGTTCGGAGAGATACTTGAGTGCGACTACTGCGGGCAGTGCATTGATATCTGCCCCACAGGAGCACTGCTCAGCAAACCCATGAAATTCCAGGCACGTGCATGGTTCCTCGAAGAAAAAGACTCAATCTGTCCTTTCTGTGGATGCGGCTGCACCCTCACCATCGGGACACGTGAGGGTAAGATCCTCCGGTCCCGCGCAAAAGAAGATAACGGGCGGAGCGAAGGGAACCTTTGCGGAAGAGGACGGTTCGGCATCGATTACATTTACAGTGAGAACCGGCTGAAGACCCCTCTCATGAGAAGAGACGGCGAGCTTGTTCCTGCAACATGGGACGAGGCACTCAAGTTTGCCAGCGACAGTCTCACGCATGTCATTGCGGCGCATGGCAGGGATGCTGTCGGAGCGATCGGATCTCATCGCTGTACCAATGAGGACAATTACATGCTCAGGAAGTTCATGAGCAGCGTCATTGGATCAGGGAACATGGATTCATCGGCTGCGTTCGGTTATGCCGCCGTCCAGAAGGCCCTTGGTATGTCCTTCGGCACAAAATCCCATACGATAACCATGAAAGCCCCCCTGGGCAAGGATGTCATCCTCGTCGTCGA
>DKBH01000007.1 GCA_002451165.1 Nitrospiraceae bacterium UBA6905 | reverse complement strand
TGTTCCATAAGAATTTCACCAAAACGACGCGATTTTCCCTCGTTGACCTGTATCTCAACGACACGTTGTATTTGCTCTTCCGTAATCACGCCTGATTCCAGAAGTATCTCTCCGATCCTCTTATGCATGGCTCAACTCGTTAATCCCTCGGCACAATGCCGATGTGATACATGATGTCGTCATACGCAAACCTCCGACCCCCTCGTAGAAATATCTTCAGCGGCGATACCGTTAACAACATAACCCTGCCAGCGCACAGAAGCAGGTTGATGAATATAATATTATCTCGAAAGTCTTTTATGAAGGGATAATCATTAGCCTCGTTATCTCCACAACCTTGCCAAAGGTCAGCCGAAATTTTTCCCTCTCCGCAAAAACAGCAGAGCGCATCAATAATATGAGCAGCAATACAATAAAAATCAGCGCAGTGGACCGCCAAATTTCCTCCGCTCTCAGCATATCCCTTGCGTAACCTCGTTGAGTCTCACGCCACGAACTATCTATGAACGCAATCACGGCAGGTATTCCCTCCGTGACCTGCTTCCCAGCGCCGTCAACACGTCATAAGGAATAGTATTACTCCTGCGGGACAATTCATCCGCGGTGATCGCCTGATCATGCTGCGTGCCGAGAATTACTACCTCATCCCCCTCCGAAACACTTCCAGCGTCAGTAATGTCAAGCATCGTCAGATCCATACAAACCCTGCCGACAACAGGAACTCTGCAGCCGTTTATGAGCATCTCCGCATTATTCGAAAAAAGCCTATTGTAACCGTCGGCGTAACCGAGTGAAACCACGGCAATCCTGCTTTCCCGCTTCGTTACAAAGGTTCTTCCGTAACTTACCGGCATCCCTGCTGGAACGTTCCTGACTGCCAGGACACGTGCTTTGACTCTCATGACCGGCCGAAGACCAAAATTATCACCGCACGTCGCATATCCATACAGCGCGATTCCCGGCCGCACGGCATCGAGCAATGCATCAGGCAAGCAAAATACGGCAGCGCTATTCGCCATGTGACAAAGAACTCTTCCGGTCGTCTTCTTTATGATCCTCGCCCCTATGTCTTTGAAAAGATTGAGTTGATGCACGGCAAAAGACCGATCTGCGAGGTCAGCCTCAGAAAAATGACTGAGCAATCCTTCAAGGACAAGACCATCTAGGTTCATAATCTCGACGGCACTAGATACCGCAGAGTCTTCCCTGAAACCCAACCTACCCATGCCGGTATCAACTTTGATATGTACCGGCAGCGTCCTATTTCTCTTTCTCGCTTCGCTGCTGAAAGCTGCTGCAGCCCTCTTGTCATGAATGACAGGAGTCAGGTTGAGATCAAAAAAAGCAGAGATGTCTGTCTGGTCAAAAAGAACAATGACCTTCCCCCCGATACCGGCACTTCTCAACACCTTAGCCTCTTCTACAAAAGCAACAGCCAAGAAGTCAGCACCATTTCTGACAAGCGTTCGCGCAATCTCAAGCGAGCCATGGCCGTAAGCATCAGCTTTAACGACAGCTATCACGGGCTTATGCCCGATCTTCGCCTGCAGCGTACGAAAATTATGCAGAAGAGCAGATCGATCTATCTCTGCAACAGCTCCCCTATGCACCTTTTCCTTTTTCTTCCTCTGCCTTATCCGTGCCCGATTCAGCTACTTTCTTGGGCGTCACATCAATCTCATCAGGCTCAGTAGAAGCTTTCTTGAAGTTCTTTATCGCTTTTCCCATCCCGCTTGCCAATTCAGGCAACCTCTTGGCTCCGAAAAGCACCAGAATGATGATAAGAATGATGACTAATTCCTGCATTCCCAGTCCGAACATACATAACCTCCTTTTACAGCCCTATCTGCAACCATAGGTTGCTTTTCTCAGATATGCACGATAAGATTTCTATATTCTTCATGCGTGTTGATATTTACAAAGGATCGTCCCTCGGGGTCGACGCGTAATATCTCCTCTTCGGGGACAACCTGCACCTTCATTCCCTTCACGAGGTCCCACATGGCCTTATTATGCTGTCGTATCCTTGCCGCTAATCGAGGCACAAGACAACGGGAATAGATACCAAGAAGCGGCTGGAGCAAGCCCTTATGCATGGGTATAACAGCATCTTGTGCATCAAACTTGTTCACGATCAGGTCTATGACTTCCGATTTGATAAATGGCATATCACATGCCATGATAAAAAGTTCCGATGCGCCGGTACTGACAAAAGAAGAATATATCCCGCTGATAGGTCCCCGCTCCTCCACAATATCTCCGATAAGCGGCAACCCAAGGTAGAAAAAAAGCTCAGGTGTATTTGTGCTTATATATACGGTCGTGAAATGCCGAACAAGCAGCTCAGCCGAAGTCTCAATAATTCTCCTGCCCTGAATTTCGGCAAGGGCCTTGTGAGCCCGAAAACGACGATTTTCTCCTCCGGCAAGTATTATCGCATCCATAAAGATATATTTTGATAGTTTATTAAAAAATTCCTTTCAATACAAGGAAAAAACTCTTCCTCCGCAAAGAATTATTTCTTGCTCAAACTGTCAAGATTTGTTTAAATAGAACACAAGGGCATGATATACCTGCCCTGTAGGTGATATGTGAAAAAATTGATCCGGCAAATTAGATCTTACGGGAGCCTGTGTAATGCTCTGGTGTGCATGTTGGCCATGTGCCAAAAGCCTGAAGGTGCATTTAAGGCACCCACCTATATTTTAGGCGGATCTGATTCTTCACGTACACGGCAGGGCGGGTTTCTATTTATTCTTATTACAAAGCTGTTGTCTATGGTCGGGGCGCTTTTGGAAAAGACGATAGAGAGGTCTCATAGAGAAAACAAGGGATATTTACCTGCGCAGACAGGCATTTTCATACATTCATCTCTGAATATTTATCACTGCCTTCCCCTTCTCTCTTTGCCAAAAGACCCATCAAGCCCATAGTCCAGCTGAAAGCTGGGAAATTGGATCTGTTTAGGTACGAAATGACTACTGCACCGCTTGCGTGGAGGATGCAACCCGAGGCTCTTGATGACATCCTCGGCCAGCCGCATCTGCTGGAGCAGCAGAGACCGCTGAGACGGCTCATAGAAGAAGACAAGATCGTTTCGGTAATATTTTATGGCCCTCCCGGAACGGGAAAGACCGCTCTTGCTCATATCATAGCCAAAAAAACAAAAGCCCGATTCATTGCTATTAATGCAGTCACCGCGGGAATCAAGGACATTCGGGAGGCGGTTGATTCGTCCCGGGGTGAGCGCGCGATTCTTTTTGTCGACGAAATTCATCGATTCAACAAGACACAGCAGGATGCGCTTCTTCCCCATGTTGAGCAGGGAGAGATCATTCTGGTGGGAGCATCGACACAGAATCCTTATTTCTCTCTCGTCCCGGCTCTCTCCTCCCGTTCTCTCATTTTTTTATTCAAGCCGATTGCAGCGCCGGAACTCAGAACGCTTCTGTTCCGGGCCTTGAGTGACAAGAGAGGACTCGGTTCGTACAATATCATCCTGCATCCTGAAGCTGCCGAATATATCGCTGCAATCAGTGAGGGGGATGCCCGAAGGGCCTTGAACTGTCTTGAGCTCTCCTTCCTCTCCCTGTTCCCGGAAGGCGCTGAGAGCGTTGACATTACGCTTGAAAAGGTGAAGGAAGTCATGCAGGACAAGTCTATCTACTACGATGAGAACAATCATTACGACACCGTGTCTGCATTCATCAAGAGCATGCGGGGCTCTGATCCTGATGCAACTGTTTACTGGTTGGCAAAAATGTTGGAAGCGGGAGAAGATCCCCTGTTCATTGCCCGGAGAATCGTTATATGTGCTGGAGAGGACGTCGGGAATGCTGATCCTCATGCCCTGACAACAGCAGTCTCCGCACTTCAAGCACTGGAAAAGATAGGCATGCCGGAGGGACGGATTCCTCTCGCTATGGCTGCTCTCTATATTGCGACGGCTCCCAAAAGTAACGCTGCATATCTCGCGATTGACAAGGCTATTGCTGCTATAAGAAATGAACCTCTCCAAGAGGTGCCTGATCACCTTAAGGATGCAAGCTATGCAGGCGCAAAAAAACTGGGAGCAGGGATCGGTTATCTATATCCTCATGATTTTGCTCACCACATTGCAAAACAGATATATATGAGGGAATCAAGATTTTTCTATATCCCATCTGACGAGGGCTTTGAAAAAATAATACAAAAAAGATTGCAGAAAAGGAGGGATGTGCAGAATGAATAATATTGCATATATTGCCATTGCGGCATTTTTTGGAATTACCGTTGGTCTTCTGATGAGTTTCCTCTATAAGAGCGCGCTGAAAGGACAGAAGAGATCCATTGAAGCAGAAAGAAACAAGATTATTGAGGACGCAGGTAAAGATGCTGAGACTATCAAGAAAGAGGCAATGCTGGAAGCTAAAGATATTGTCTATCAGGCCAAGACCGAAGCTGAAAAGGAACTGCGTGAGCGGCGCTCAGACGTAAATCAGCTTGAGAAACGTCTTCGCCAAAAAGAAGAGTCTCTTGACCGCAAATTCGACCAGATAGAAAAACGCGAGCATGAAATGAACAAGCGCGAGCGGGAATATGGTGCACGTGAACGAGTTCTTCAAGAAAAAGAAACGAGATATATACAGCTCGTCAAAGAACAAACAGAAGCGCTTGAAAAGATTTCCGGGATATCTGTCGAAGAAGCAAAGCAAGAGATCCTGAGAAGGACCGAAGAAGATTCCCGCCTTGAAATTGCGAAACTCATCAAGAAAATCGAAGATGAAGCCAAAGAGAATGCTGAAAAGAAGTCTAAGGAGATTATCGGCTTTGCTATTCAGCGTTATGCAAGCGACTATGTAGCTGATGCAACGGTAAGTGCGGTAAATCTTCCCAGTGACGAGATGAAGGGAAGGATCATCGGGAGAGAGGGAAGAAACATCAGGGCTCTTGAGGCTGCGACTGGTATAGATCTTATTGTTGACGATACGCCAGAGATGGTGACACTTTCAGGGTTCGATCCGGTGCGTCGTGAAATTGCCAAGCTCTCCCTCGAGCGTCTCATTGCTGACGGCCGTATCCATCCTACGCGGATCGAGGAAGTTGTCGAAAAGGTAAGAAAGGAGGTTGACGCTAACATCCGTGAAGAGGGAGAAAAGGCTATTTTCGATCTGGGTCTCTCGGGAATACATCCGGAACTTGTCAAAACACTCGGCAGGTTAAAATATCGGACATCATATGGGCAGAATATGCTCCAACATTCCCGTGAGGTCGCCTATCTTGCAGGTATGATGGCCGGAGAGATCGGTGTTGATACCAAGCTTGCTAAGCGCGCGGGGCTTCTGCACGATCTCGGCAAGGCCATTGATCATGAGACGGAAGGATCTCACCAGGAGATTGGCTCGAATCTTGCGAAAAAATTCGGAGAAAACTATAAGGTTGTGAACGCCATATATTCCCACCATGGTGATGCAGATCCTCTGACCGTTGAGGCGGCTCTCGTGGCAGCTGCTGACGCTCTTTCTGCGGCACGACCCGGTGTCAGACGGGAAAGCATAGAGCACTATCTGAAGCGTCTGGAAGAGCTTGAGAAACTCGCCTTGTCATTTAGGGGAGTTGAAAAATGCTACGCCATACAGGCAGGACGGGAAATTAGGATTATCGTAAAACCTGAAGAAGTAAATGATGAGCTCTCTGCGATGATCGCTCGCGATCTTTCGAAAAAAATCGAGGCAGAAATGTCCTATCCCGGCCAGATCAAGGTCACGGTGATCCGGGAATCACGTCATGTCGAATATGCAAAATAGACCGCTGATGAAGTTGCTCTTTGTCGGCGACATCGTGGGCAAGGTCGGCAGGAATGTGGTTCGGGCATGTCTTCCCGGTATCGTAGAGAAATATGGGATTGACTTGGTAATCGCCAACGCAGAGAATATTGCCGGCGGGTTTGGTCTAACCGGGAGTTTGGTCCAGGACCTCTATGCCATGGGTGTCCATATCATAACAACCGGTAACCATGTTTGGGACAAAAAGGATTTTGCAAGTTATATCTCGAAAGATAACCGCGTTCTCAGACCGGCGAACTTCGCACCGGGAGTTCCCGGCTATGGAAGCATTATTTACCGGCTTCCTGAGGGCACCAAGGTCGCCGTTCTGAATCTCTCGGGGAGGGTCTTCATGTCCCTCGCTGACTGTCCTTTCCGTAAAGCCCTGTCCGAGATTGAAGCATTGGCGTGTGAGACCAATATCATTATCATAGACTTTCATGCTGAGGCAACCTCCGAAAAGATCGCCTTCGGATATTTTATGGACGGCAAGGCCAGCGCCGTCATCGGTACGCATACCCATGTTCAGACAGCTGATGAAAAGATCCTCCAACAGGGTACAGCCTACATCACCGATGTAGGCATGACCGGTCCTGCCTACTCCGTAATAGGAATTGAGGTGGATCAGATCATACAGAGATTTCTTTCGGGGATGCCGGAAAGGTTTGAAACAGCTCAGGGCAGGGGAATCCTGTCTGCAGTTGTGGTAGATATCAGTACTGAGACAGGAAAGGCGGAAGCAATACAGCGGATACAAATCAGCTATCCCTAGGATTGCGGGCTGTCCGATTCTGCCTGATCCCCTTCTTGCGCTAACTCTTCGATGATTGCTGTTATGACTTTCAAGGCTTCCTCTGCTGCTGTTTCATCTACCTTTTGGATGGCAAAACCGGCATGGACGAGCACATACTCGCCAATCTCGACTTCCTCCGGCATCAGCATGAGGTTTATCTCCCTGCGGGCGCCGTACACGTCTACAATGGCTCTGAACAGATCCTTTTCAACAATCTTCGATGGTATTGCCAGGCACATGCCGTCGATTTAAACCCTTCCCCAGATGCTTTCTTCCTGAGAGATCTCATGTTCTTCGAGTTTTTTCACGATGCAGCCAATCCTCCGCAGATCTTCCACGATTACTTCCAGCAAGTGGTCCAGTCCGCCTCTGACTTCCTGGGAGAGACCGATTCCCAAGACAATCTCTTTGGGCTCAATGCCAAAAAGAACAAGCCGTTTCGGCAGCTCATCGGTCAGCGCGGCGACGGCAAGAAGATCGGAGATGCCGATCTGATGCGGAGAGATTCTGCTGCTGAAGCGCGCCGGGACATCTTCTCCCTCCACTCTCAGCACCGTTCCTGGTTTATTCCCGCTTTTGATCGCATCGACAATGATAAGATAATCCCTGCCAGAAATATAAGAGAGGAGTTCGATGCCCGAAGTACCACCATCAAGCAGTTCAACATTGTCCGGGAAACGGTATCTCCTCTTCAGTTCTTCTACCGCCCTGATGCCGATACCCTCGTCCATCATCAGTATGCTGCCGACACCCATAACGAGCACATTCAGCCTTTTTGTTACGGTTAAGGGGCAAGCACTCACTATACGGCCTTGACCTTAACGATCTCGTTCTGGTTTTTATCAAACACATGTATCGCACATGCAAGACAAGGATCAAAGGAATGCACCGTGCGCAAGACCTCGAGAGGCCTTTCGGGGTCCTGCACCGGATTGCCTACCAATGAAGCCTCATAAGGACCGGGAGCTTCCTGGCTGTTCCGGGGTCCGGCATTCCACGTCGAAGGAACAACCGCCTGATAATTCTTGATCTTGCCGTCCTCGATAACGATCCAGTGTGACAAAATGCCGCGCGGTGCCTCATGGAAGCCGTATCCCTTTTGAACTCCCGATTTAAAAGTAGGTGGATTGAAGGTCGTGGTATCACCCTTTGCAATGTTCTCGATGAGCGCATTCCATTGCGATTTCAGTGTGTCATACAGAACTGCGCAGCGGACGGACCGCGCTCCTATACGCCCGATCGTCGAATGGAGGGCGCCAAGGCCCACCTTGGTGCCGGCAAGTGTACTGACGGTTTCAAGCAACTTTGTAACATACTTTTTCGTCGGCTCATGCCCTGCTGCAAACATGCAGAGGACATTCGCAAGCGGACCGACTTGAGCAGGTCTGCCCTTAAAGGTGGGGGACTTTACCCATGAATATTTCTTGTTCTCCTGGAAATCCGTGTATTTCGGGATAGTATCTTCATCCCAGGGATGCTTATCCCAGTCGCCGTCATACCAGGAATGTTTAATGCTCTCCTTGACATTTTCCCCGAAGAACGGGTCAGTATAGCTCTTAATCGGCCGGAATTTGGCGACATCACCATCCGGTATATAGCCGCCCGGAAGCGCAAAGGTTGTTCCTTTGGTATCCATGGGCATATCCGGAGCAGAAAGGTAGTTCGTAACGCCTTTGCCGATCTGCGTCCAATCGGCATAAAATGCCGCTACCGCTGCCGTGTCAACGAGCAGGACATTCTCTACAAAATCGCCGACCTTGTCGATGAGCGTCTTAATGTAATACAACCTCTCCATGTTCAGGGTCGACTGACTGTCGAGATTGATAGGGTTGGCAACACCACCAACCGCCACATTCTGAATATGGGGAGTTTTTGAGCCGAGTATAGCTACCACCTTATTGATCTCCCGCTGATACTCCAGCGCCTGGAGGTAGTGATGAGCTGCAAGCATATTGACCTCAGGGGAAAGCTTCATGGCAGGATGGCCCCAATAGCCACTGCCATAAATCCCCAATTGCCCGGAGCCTACGAAGGTTTTAAGCCTGCCCTGTGAAGCCTTTACCGCATCATAGCTATTGCCGGTCCAGGGGGAAAGCTTCTGCCCGAGGTTCGCTGTCGCCCGCGCATCGGCCTTGAGAGCCGATACAATGTCCACCCAATCGAGCGCGCCGAGATGATAGAAATGGACGATATGGTCATGCGTGGCATGGGCCCCCATCATCAGGTTCCGGATAAACTGTGCATTGAGCGGGACTTCAAGCTGAAGAGCATTTTCGACCGAACGCACTGAAGCCAGTGCGTGAACAGTCGTTCAAACGCCACAGAAACGTTGGGTAAATATCCATGCATCGCGGGGATCGCGCCCCCTGAGGATTGTTTCGATGCCCCTCCACATCTGGCCAGAAGACCAGGCCTTCGTGACATGGCCGCCGTCGATTTCGCAGTCTATCCTCAGGTGGCCTTCGATCCTGGTTATAGGATCAATTGTGATTCTCTTTGCCATAGAGTTATCCTCCTACTGTATTTATGCATGCTTGATGTCAGGCAATACCGGTAATTTCTTCACCAATATGGTATACCCCATGATCTCGATCGCGATCATACCAAAGGTGATCATGAGCTCCGAGAAAGATGGGAAATAATGCCATCCCGGACCGGGATCGAATCCGACCAAAAAAGTGTTAAAACGGTATATTCCCCCCGCCAACAACATGGATACCGCTGAAATGAAGAGCCAACGAGGGTTTGTCCTTTTGATCGGCGATAATAGAGCAATCGTCGGGATCAGATACAAAATATTTTCTATAAGGAACAGGTTCCCCTGAAGTGTTCCTGTAAACGCCAGGCCCAGACTGTTCCGTCCGACCAGATCCCAGAATCGAACGGCGAGGTAGACGCCCAGCATCGGAGGAATGAAGCCCGAAAGTTTGGCAAGAAGCGGTATCTCCATATCCCTTTTGAATGCGAGTGACGAGGTGACTGACTCGAAGATGACAACAGAATATCCCATCGTGATGGCAGTAATAAGAAAGAGCAAGGGCAGAAAAGGCGTCTGCCACAAGGGCGATATTTTTTCTCCTGCAATATAGACAAGGAGTCCGAGCGACGACTGGTGCATGGTTGGCAGCAGAACACCAAACGCAATAAACGCAAAGAGAACCTTATGCAAGGTTCGGAGCAGCTGCGGCTTGTTAAGCCAATCAAAGAAGGAGGGCATGAATTCAATCCACAATACAATGATGTACGTGGACACGCAGAGAGCTACTTCGAACATCACTGAGTTGAGCTGTGAGTATTTTGGTACGATCAGGTTGTAAGCCTGCCAATACCTTCCAATGTCAAAGAAAATCGAGACGCCTGCAAGGGTATAGCCGAATACACTGGCAAGAAGTGCCGGCCGAACGAGAGGATGATATTCACCTTTATTGAAAACGTAGACCAGCATCGCCACGGCATATCCACCGCACGCAAAGGCTGTGCCCACAACTACGTCGTACGCGATCCAGATGCCCCAAGGATAACCGTCGCTCATGTTGCTCACTGCGCCGATGCCGTATATGAACCTCTTCACCAGCAGAATACCGGCAATGACAACAAAGAAAAGGCAGATGAGGAATGTCTTGGTAACTATTTTCCCGCCGATAGGCTTTTGTTCTGCTGTCATAACTTGTCTCCTTTATCCTCGTGTTCCTTTCTGGTGTTGCGATATACGGCATACATCAGGCCGCCCAGAAAAGTGATCGGGGCAATCAGCCCGTAATAAAGAGTATGCTGAAGCGTCTCTGACCGATTCGCGGCAGAGTCTTCGGAAAGGACAGGAAGGCCGAGTTTTGCAAAGGGTACCCCAGACAGCAGCAGATATTGCGTACCTCCCCCCTCCTTCTCTCCGTAAACATGGTTAAGGTAAATGGAGACAGGACGATAGGATGTCTCCCTGGATGTAACATGAGCAACCGGGTAGTGATAATAGTCTCCCGGCTTTAGTGTCAATCGCTTCTTGGCCTCTGCCAGAAGATCAATCACTTTGCCGAAAATTGAAGCGCCCGTGGGACAAAACTCGCAGCATGCTGAAAACTTGCCTTCCTTATAACGATGATCGCAAAGCTGGCATTTTCGTATCTGCGGGAAAGGATCGTCCCATTCGAACCTCGGAATGTTGTAAGGGCAGGCAATTTGGCAGTATCTGCAGCCTATACAAGCATTTTTGTTGTAGGTTACGACACCGTTGTCTGATTTCTTGTCAAGCGCTGTGACGGGGCAGGCAGAAACGCAGGAGGGATCGATGCAGTGCATGCAATGGCGTTTCACGAAGGAGTAGCCGTTTATCTCGGCATCCTTTGTAGCTCCGGTGCCGTTCTTGTATGCCTTTATGATATTCAGCGTCTTTCCCGAAAGATCGACCGGATCGTCCCAGATCTGCTCAGGAGCAGTATGTTCTGCGGGCATTTCATTGTACTGCTTGCAGGCATTTTGACAGGCCTTGCATCCTATACAGACGGTAGCATCATAAAGAATGCCTACCGCACTTGGCGGCAGTTTCTTGGCAGTTCGTGCAAAAGCAACATCACCGGAAGCAAGCAAGAGACTACTGCCGGCGACAACTTTCAGAAAGTCTCTTCTTTTGATATTCATGGCTTACTCCTCTGTGCCTTTCCGGCCCTCTTCCTTTTCACCCAGCTTCTTGACCGTCACGGCTCCGGCCCCGAGTGCAGCGCCGGCAAGACCTGCAACTACGGCAGCTGCAGCTATGCTTGCACCACCCGATTTGTGAGCTTCGATACCGGGGAAGATGCTCGGCGGAGTAACGTACTTCGGGCGCGCCGGCGAGTGAAGCGGCAGGGTAAAGCCGACTCCCTTTTCCGAGCATCCGAAACAGGGATGACCCGTACCGACCGGCCATGCTCCTGAACCGACATCATTAAAAAGCTGAATGGGACAGTTAGCGAACGTCTCCGGACCTTTGCAGCCTAATTTATAGAGGCAATACCCTTTTCTATGACCCTCGTCGCCGAACTGGATTGCGAACCTGCCGGCATCAAAATGAGGTCTGCGCTCGCAATTTTCGTGGATCAACCTGCCATAGGCAAATTTGGGACGACTCTGATCATCAAGTTCGGGAAGCTTCTTAAAGGTCACGAAATAAAGTACGGTCGAAAGAAAATTATAAGGATTAGGGGGGCAACCGGGAATATTTACCACCGGGGTCTTGATACCCCTGCTCTTCAGGACTTCGTGTGCAGGAGTTGCACCCGTGGGATTAGGATCAGCAGAGGGTACGCCGCCCCAGGACGCACACGATCCGATTGCGATGACCGCGGCAGCATCTGCGGCCATCTCACCCAACAAAGCCAGTGCCGTTTTGCCTCCGATCTTACAGTAAATTCCATTATCCTTCGTCGGGATAGAACCGTCAACAACCAATATGTACTTTCCCTTATTCTCCTTCATCGACTTTTCACGCCAATCCTCAGCCTGTCTTCCCGCGCCCACAAGAAGTGTCTCATGATATTCAAGAGAAATCAGCTCGAGGATAAGCTTTTCCAAAGTAGGATGGCTCGTTCTCAAAAGGGTTTCTGTACAGCCCGTGCATTCCTGCGCAGAAAGCCAAAGTACGGGAGGACGCTTCTGGACAGTTACCGCTTCGGCAATCTGGGCTCCCATGCCCACGGGAAGGCCCATGCCAACGGCGAGTGTGCTACAGAACTTCACGAAGTCTCGTCGAGAAAGACCGGCGATGTTGTCATGTTCGATGCTTTCCTGATCGATTCTCATACTTTTCCCCTTTCAGCGTATTCGATATTTAGTTGCGATCAGACATCTGAATATTTTGAGACAGCGAAAAAAAGTACGGCTCAGTAAAAGATTACGTCCTTCCCGTTAATATGCAAAATACGTCGTCCTCTATGCTCGTGGAACCTATAATATTTACTTATAAATAATTAAAATATGGTTATCAATATACTATTAACAAAAAGAAAAGGCAATTATTATTTTGCAACCTGATTTCCCTCTTTTTGCCTTATCTTTCAGCAATATAATTGTAAATTACATGCTCACACTTGCGTGCAATTCCCGTATAAGCTGTGCCATTATTTTTATTAACATGTTTTCATGCATATAGTATAATGGTCGCACGAGACCATAGGAGGTACTCATGGACAAACAGAAGGATCGTCAATGGCTGGTCTGGTTCATCATCGGTCTTGTTGCCGGTATCGCTATCTATAGCATAGTACTGCTTTATTGGAAAATGTATTTCGTCGGTACGGAGTAAACTGACACTTATTTTCGTGAAGATCATACCAGAGTGAGAACCGCAGCTCGTGACTGCACTTATATTCCCGGTTGGGTTCTAATATCCGAAGGAAAGAGGTGATACATGCCCGAGGCTAAAGTAACGTACGTGACAGGGATGCAGTTTGTTGCATCGTCTGACTCAGGACATGCCGTTGTCATGGATGCAGGACCAGATGCCGGCGGAAGCAATACCGGTTCTCGTCCTATGGAACTGCTCCTCATGGGCATAGGAGGCTGCTCAGGCATGGATATTATATCGATCCTCAAGAAAAAGAAACAGGATGTTACCGGTTTTGAAGCTCGCGTAAGCGGCACTATGGCGGATGACTATCCGCATAGGTATACCGAAATCTCTATTGAATATATCATCCGGGGTAGAAATATTTCGGACGAAGCAGTGAAACGGTCAGTCCAGCTTTCGATGGACAAATATTGTTCTGTGAAGGCTACCCTTGAACATTCAGCACAGATTCGATTCACCTACCGGATTGTTGAAGACTGATATGAAGGCTCGTCAGTATTGCGGAATTTTCTAAAAGAGCGAATCCTGTAGTGAAAGACAAGAGGCGGTGCAAACGCCACAAATATGTTCTGCATAATGGCAGCGCAGACTAAATGCCGATTTTCATATCCGACCAGTGTTTTTCCTTGCGATTCAGCACGGGTCATGCCAATCATTTAAATTTAAAGTAAAATATTATATTAGTTGATTCAACTACCTATTTTCATTGAAAGAACCCTCTCCCTGTACTTTAGTCCTGGGGAGTGGGTTCATTTCGGTAATACCGCGAAAAATCGCAAAAGCACCTCGCACTTCGCTCTGTACATCACGTATCGGCACACGATTAGTAATAACGACGGTATTTTCCAAATGCTGTTCTTGGCCGATCTCGGCAGCCCCTTCTGCCAGCACAATATGGAGACGGATGTTCGGAATGAAGCGGACTGCGGGTTGTCTCAGTACTTCCCGAACTCGGAGTCCCGTTATCCGCTCTGCAGCCTTATTGAAGAGCGTCACAATGCCGTCGTTGTTAACGGCGACCATGCCGTCATAGGTCGAGTCAAAGATAATGTCTAGCTCATTTATTCCCAGCTCTGCCATGGCTTGCTGGGATTATATCATGAGCAGACGAGACGAGGAAAACTATCTGCGTTCCTTGAAAAACCTCTGGAGCAGCGCTGCGCACTCCTCTCCGCGCACCCCTGAAACCACCGCTACCCGGTGGTTGAGACGGCTATCAGAAAGTATCTGGTAAAGACTTACCGCCCCCCCGGCTTTGATATCATGACATCCGTAGACGACACGGGAAATCCGCGCGTTGATGATAGCACCGCAGCACATAATGCACGGTTCTTTCGTCACGTAGAGCGTGCTGCCATACATGCGCCACGAGTCCGAGGATGACGATGCCGCGCGCAGGGCAAGCAGCTCGGCATGCGCAGAGGGATCTTTGGTCGTCTCGCGAAGGTTATGCGCTTTTCCGACGATTACGCCATCTCTGACAATTACGGCACCCACAGGGACTTCACCCTCCTGAAAGGCAAAGACTGCCTCTTGCAGGGCAATGTCCATAAAAGCTGCGTCCGTCGATGCCGTTATGACAACCTCACACGGCGAGATGCAAGGAGAGGAAACATGCCGTTTCCTCTCCTTTGTGATGAGTACTTCCCAAGTGGCGCGCCCTGAGGGATTCGAACCCCCGGCCTGCAGATTCGTAGTCTGACGCTCTATCCAGCTGAGCTAAGGGCGCAAATCCTGTCAATAACCGGCTACTTCTTAACACCGTCCTTCAGCGTGAGTGAATATTTCGGATGTTCGAAGGGATGGATCGCAGGGAACTTCGAATAGAGCCAGCCCTTAAACACTTCTTTATCATTTTCAAATATTTTCACGTTAACCGCAGGATTGTTCGGTTCATTGGAAGACGAGGTAATATTCAGGCCGTCCATTTTGAAATCAGGAAGATACTCGCCGACCGTTATCTTCAGGTCTGAGCCCGGGACCTTGAAATCACTGTTCAGATTAATCGTGTATTCATTCTTCTTTTTAGCTCCTTTATCTTCAACGACAAGCGTAACGGCTTTCCACTTGCCTTTAACGCTGTCGGGAACTGTAATCGAAGTCTGCCCTTTCGGCATCGCCACCTGAGGTCCCTCCGGATGTCCGGAAGGAAGTTGCTGCCCCTGCCCCGGTGCCCCAGTCTGCGGCATAGCCGGTTTTTCCTCTTTCTTCTTGCATGCACCAAAGGCCAAAACGAGAGCGATACCACATACTGCTACCAACATCTGCTGTTTCATCTTATCCTCCTTTTATTGACTACGTTATCGTCACGGTACCGTGGCGGAGAGGCAGGGATTCGAACCCTGGGTGGGGTATTACCCCCACAACCGCTTAGCAGGCGGCTGCCTTCGACCACTCGGCCACCTCTCCAAAGCAGCGTATTCTAACAGCTCGGTTTCTTCTTTGTAAAGGAAGCCGAAGGCATCTGTAACCACCAAAAAGCAATCCCCGCAGCATCGAAAAAATTCCAGGCGCAACTGCAGCCGCGCATTACCGCTTCTTTTTCGCCCGGTAATCCTCTATCGCTTTTTTCAAGGCGTCAGCACCGAGGTTCGAACAGTGCATTTTTTGCGGAGGGAGGCCTCCCAACTCATTGGCCACAGCTTCCTTGGAGATGGCGAGCGCTTCGTCCAGCGTCTTACCCTTAACCATTTCGGTGACCATACTGCTCACGGCAATTGCAGCGCCGCATCCAAAAGTCTTGAACTTGGCATCGACAATGCGGTCATCCTTGACCTTTATATAGATCTTCATGGCGTCACCACATGTCGGATTACCTTCAGTTCCTATGCCGTCGGCATCTTCCATATCCCCCACATTCCGGGGATTGGTAAAATGATCCATCACTTTTTCACTGTACATGATCCACCTTCCTCTTTGTCCCCCCATCCCTGGGCATAGGGGGAGATTTCTCTCAATCTCTTGATGACTGCCGGAAACTCAATGGTAAGATACTCGACATCCTCAGGGGTGTTGTCCATGCCGAGGCTGAAAACAATGGAACCCTGAGCAAGTCCCGATGGAATGCCCATGGAGAGCAGAACCGGCGATGCCTTCAGCGCCTTGGACGAGCATGCTGATCCACTTGCGGAGAAGATGCCCTTGGCAGCCAGCAGGAGGAGCATAGCCTCACCCTCGATATACTCGACGCAAAAACTCGCGTGCCCGGGGAGGCGCCTATTCCTGTCTCCCGTCAAATATACACGCTCCACATCCGCCATGGTGTCAATAATCTTCTCACGGAGCGGCCTAATGTATTCCATTCTCTTCTGCAGCTCTGCTTTAGCCAACTCAGCAGCCTTGCCCATACCGACGATTGCCGGGACATTTTCCGTGCCTGCCCGTCTCCCCGACTCCTGAATACCGCCGTAAATGAGAGGAACGATGCGCGTTCCCTGCTTTACGTAGAGGGCACCGGCTCCCTTTGGCCCATAGAACTGATGAGCAGCCATACTGAGGAGGTCGACGCCGAGGTCTTGTACATCCACGGGAATATTGCCCGTCGTTGCAACAGCATCGGTATGTACGACAATATTGTGTTCCTTTGCCACCTTCACAATCTCTTGTATCGGCTCAATCGTCCCTACTTCACTGCTCGCATGCGTAACGGAGATGAGGGTCGTCTCCTTAATGATCATTTTTTTTACAGTATCCGGATCGACAAAACCGCTCTTATCCACGGGAAGATAGGTGACGGTGAATCCGCTCTTTTCCAAAAAGCGCGCAGCATTCAGAATAGAGTGGTGTTCCATCCTCGAGACGAGAATATGTTTGCCTTCATTTTGCCGCGCCAGGGCAATGCCGCGAAGGGCAAAATTATTTGCTTCCGCACCCGATGCAGTATAAATAATCTCCGCAGGCTTGGCATTTACGAGGGCGGCCACCTGCGTGCGCGCAGTTTCAATCGCATTCTTTGCATTCATGCCGTATTCGTAAACGCTCAGGGGATTGCCAAACTCTTCTTTGAAATAGGGCATCATGGAATCCAGCACCTCCGGAAGGAGCGGGTTGGTAGCAACATGGTCAAAATAACACTTTTTCATGATCACCTCGTACCCTTTTTTATATAGAATTTGAAAAAATCCGGTGATTCCTGGACGCCGAGAAATTCATTCCCTGTTTTGCTGCACCAAGCGGGAATATCTTCGAATGCACCGTCATAATCCGTCATAATCTCAAGAATCTGACCAGGATCGAGTTCTTTCATCTGCTCCTCCAGTTTGAGCAAATGCATGGGACACATCATATATACAATATCCGTTGTGACATCGGGCTTGACATTATCAACGAACTTCATCGCCCTTCCCGTTGTCCTGCCACTCCTCTTTTACCGGCACTTCCATTCTTTGATGCCGCTGCAACACGCTGATCGCCCTGCAGCAGATCCTGCAGTTTCATCCCATCCAGAAAACGCTTGATGTTATCACCAAGCGCCTTCCAGAGAAGATGGGTAACACAGCTGTCAACACGTACACACCCCTCTTTCGGGTCGAGACAGGAAGTGATGGCAACAGGTCCTTCAAGCTCATTGAGGATCTCTCCGATGGTTATTTGTTTCGGATCTCTCGAGAGAATATAACCGCCACCAGGACCCTTGACACTCTTGATGATGCCGGCTCTGCGCAGTTTGTTCAGTATCTGCTCAAGATAGGCAATGGAAACATGCTGTTCCTCTGAAATCCGTTTAATGGTGACCGGGCCCGAACCAAAACCCTTTGCGATCTCGTACATCGCCCTGACTCCGTACTGGCCTTTGGTAGATAATTTCAGCATGATTTACCATATAATAACCGACTGTTTCTGTCAAGTATTTATAAGGTCATTATCTTACATAGCAGGACGGCTTCATCATGCATCAATAGTCAGCTCAGCAGGGTCTGTTCAACAGACAGAAGTCCTTCTTTTTAGGCGGTTACATCACATATCCAATAATCAGAGGCGATTGTGATACAGCGCCTGTTTTATGCCAGCACGCCGAGATGGAAAGATTGGGCATCAGCGGCTATGCATATTATGGCCAATGTCTCTTTTGTAGCAAGCCCTGCTAATAAAAAGTGTTTATGATACCGGCAGAATAACCGATAATGCTTGCAAAACCTCCCTCAAGCTATTCGATACCCATAGGGACCAGGAATGAATAATTACCTTTCCAAACCCTCCCATGCGATTCACCAGTCGACAGAAAACAGAGCATTTGTGATAGCACAGGTAGGATACGATGAAACTGATCATAACGTTAGAGCATCCAGCAATGAGAAACTTGCAAATTGAATCACATCATGAGATGACGACGCTTGGACTGACAGCCTTTACATCCTAGCGCTTCGTTTCTCAGCGGGTTTCCGAACGGCGAGTCATCCCTTACAGCACTTTGAAATTCTAGGCATTCACGGATTACAAAACGGCACGCTGTTTCAGTCCTATCAAGGCTTGCCCTTTATACAAGACAATAATGCCGAGCAAAATAGAGAGTATCCCAAAAAGGAAAGCAAAAAAGGCTATGAGAGATGTCAACCCCGGCACGGCTGTATCGGTAAATATTCTGACAATAAGGGTGTAAATCATTTTCGCGAAGGGAAGAGAACTCACCACAATGCCGACAAAGATTGAGAGTCGGAGAGGTACCACAAAAAGGGGGCTATTCCGGCAAATGCAAATTTTATTATTTTCATCAGACTATATTTACGCTTGTCGCTGAATCGATCCGGCCACTGATAAAGAATTTTCTAACTGGGGAAGCCAACTTACTGAAAAAGTCCCCGCAGAAAAAGACGCTCCTCGCGAACATGGAGAACAATGTCCACAACACGCCGGTCAAGAAGACGGAAATCTTCCATTCCTTTTTCTATTTTTAAACCGCAACGAAAAGAGAATATTTTATAGAATGAACCCACTCCCCGACCTTTAATTCGAGGAGTGGGTTCATTTCAAAGATCAATACGTGTATATTCAGTAACTATCTAATGATATGTAAAACGCACATAATCTACATAAGTTTAACTTCAACAAAATCTCCTATAGAGACTTTATAGTCCTCTGCTGCGTTTCCGCAGTTTATAAAGAACTCAAGATAATCTGAACTGTTGATGACCGCATATAACATTTTGTCCGCTGCTTGATTGTAATATTCCTTCATCGGGATCTCTCTTCCCGAGAGGAAAATCTTCATCATTCCCCGAGAGCCGTACCTAGACACGTTAGCGATATCTGTTCCACTGATATTGGACATGGCATTGCCGAACTTATCGATGTGGATGATCTCACCTTTAAGGAGCTTCTCTTTATAATTCGGCAATGGGAGGTCAAGGGTCTTAAAATCAAATATCCGTTCCCCGAATTTCCTAAAATCAATTCCCCCTGCAAGATGCGCTGCAACAGGAGCGAAGACATCCCTTCCCTGAAACGTTGGACTTTTCGCCCTAAGGAAGTATTGGTCTGCAGTGATATGGATCACCTGAAGTGATGCCTTTTCCCTTTCATAAATGACAGAAAAAACTCCATTATCAGGACCAATAAAACAATAACGGTCCGTGACAACAAGAATATTTCTTCTGCTAGATCCTACTCCAGGATCCACAATGACCACATGAATGGTACCCGCAGGAAAATACCCATAATTTATTCCTATAGTAAATGCAGCTTCCTGAATATTGTGAGATGCAATGCCATGGGTCAGATCAAGAATGTTAGCCCGATCATGGAGGCTCATGATGACCCCCTTCATTACGCCGACAAAGGCATCATTGAGGCCAAAATCCGAAGTCAATGTTATAAGAGGACTAGCTTTCGTGAGCGGTTCCCCTCAAGGAATGAAACGATGAGATATGCTCCTGCGCCAGAAAAGCAGCTATCCCGTCAATAATCTCAACTGAGACAGTCGGGCGAATGAAATTTGCGGTACCCACCGCAACCGCTGATGCCCCAGCAAGGATGAACTCAAGCGCATCTTCCGTATTCATGATCCCTCCCACACCAATGATCGGGATTTTGACCGCTTTGTACACGTCATAGACCATGCGAACAGCCACCGGCTTGATGGCAGGGCCGGAAAGACCACCGGTACGATTGGCAAGTTTGGGTCTCCTTGTCCTGATATCAATGGCCATTCCCGTAAGCGTATTGATCACTGACAGGGCATCAGCACCAGCATCAGCCGCGACTTTCGCCATATGCGCTATGTCCGTGACATTCGGCGAAAGCTTCACGATGAGCGGAAGTCCAGAAGCTTTTCTCACGGCGCCGACCACCTGGGACATCACGAGGGGATCAGTGCCGAATATGGACCACCCTGCTTGCTTGTTCGGGCAGGATACATTCATCTCAAGTGCATGAATACCATGAACTGAACTCAGTCTTTCTGCTGCTGCCACATACTCATTGACAGAGTCACCGAAGAAATTGACAATAATCTTTGTATCATAGGTCTTCAAAAAAGGGACCTTTTCCCGGATAAAACGCTCGATGCCGATGTTTTGGAGGCCGATGGCGTTCAGCATGCCCGAGGCCGTCTCGACAATGCGCGGCGGCGGATTCCCCTCCTTGGGGTTGAGCGAAAGGCCTTTTACCACGATAGCACCGAGTCTGCTCAGATCGAGGAACTCCGCATACTCTTCTCCATATCCGAATGTACCCGATGCTGTCATTACCGGATTCTTAAGTTCCAGATCTCCTATCCGTACAGAAATATCGATGCTCACCAAAGGATCTCCGTAGCGCTCATGACAGGGCCTTCCTTGCAGACCCGTTTATAACCATCCCGTGTTTTGACCACGCAGCCGAGGCAGGCGCCAATGCCGCACGCCATGTGCTCTTCCATGGAGACATAAGTTCGTATCCGGTATTCTTGCGTCATCTGTGCAAGTGTTTTCAGCAACGGGTACGGACCACAGGCGTAGATGGCGCAAGAAGCGATCAAGGAAGCATGGGAACGAAGAAACGCTTCTACGGCTTCAGCAACCGTTCCCTTCCTGCCAGCCGATCCGTCGTCTGTGCTCACAACCAGTTCATGTGCGCACGCCTCGATTTCCTTGAACATAAGAAGGTCATATTTTTTGCGTGCTCCGTAAAAAACAATTGCCCTCCCGGCAAGTCGTTCTGCAAGGGAGAATACTGATGCTATACCTATACCGCCTGCGATGATAAGAGGGATCTGGTCTTCGGGAGGTAACGGATAAAAACTGCCTAAGGGGCCGAGCATATCGAGGTATGCACCCTCCTTCATATTTTTCAGGATTGCCGTACCTTTTCCACGAACTCTATAAAGGATCTGCAGATCTTTTCCGGTTATTCTAAAAAGACTGAAAGCACGTTTCAGAAGTGGGTCAGTTCCCGTGTTCACTTCGATCATGAAGAACTGTCCCGGTTGAGGGATAGGCATACTCTCAGGCACAGATACGGTCAGAAGGTTATGGACGGCGTGAATGGGTCGGTTTTCGGTGATTATTGCCGTGAATGATCTACTCAAAACTTATCTCTAAAATCTCATATTCGATGGTTCTGGCGGGCGCCTTGATCTTGACTGAATCGCTGACATCCTTTCCGATAAGCGCTCGGCCGACAGGAGAGCTGATCGATATTTTGCCCTGCTTTACGTCAGCCTCTTCCGGCCCGACCAACTTGAAGATATATTCCTCATCTGCTTCTACATCGAGGACCTTGACGGTAGCACCAAACGCAACGGTAGACTGCTTTATGGTCGCAGGATCGATCACTTGAGCCATGGCAATCTTCGTCTTGAGTTCTTGTATTCTTCCCTCGATAAAGGACTGCTGTTCTTTTGCAGCATGGTATTCTGCGTTCTCGGAGAGATCACCATGGGCTCTCGCCTCAGCTATGGCCTGTATGTTTTTCGGTCTGTCCACCCTAAGGAGGCGTTCAAGCTCTTCCTGTAATTTCTTGTATCCATCCGGTGTCAGTGGTACTCTCTGCACGTTATATCGCTCCTTTGGGAAAGTGCTTCTACTCTACCACGATAATGCCTTTTTTGAAAACTCGGTATGGCGCCTGACCGCCCTGCGTAGGTAACGGCAGCGATCTTGACTCTCTTGTCCTAATAGATTAGTGTAAACATTACGTTTTTTTGGGAGGAACGCATGCGCTTTTCAAAGATGTTCATACCAACCTTGAGGGAAGCTCCGTCTGATGCAGAAGCGGCCAGTCATATCCTCATGATTCGGGGAGGCTATGTTCGACAGCTTGCCGCCGGCCTCTACATATTCCTACCTCTCGGATGGAGAGTGCTCGGTAAGATAACTGCAATTCTCAAGGAAGAAATGGACGCTATCGGCGCGCAGGAGATTTCCATGCCGGTACTCCATCCTGCTGAGGTCTGGCAGCAGACAGGACGCTGGACTGCCATAGGTGCTGAAATGTTTCGTTTGAAAGACCGCAACGATCGTGACTTCTGCCTTGGTATGACGCACGAGGAGATCATGACCTGGATGGCATCGAGAGAAATACGATCGTATCGTGACCTGCCGCAGACGTGGTATCAGATTCAGACCAAGCTGAGAGATGAGGCAAGACCGAAAAGCGGGGTGCTCAGGACCCGCGAGTTTATCATGAAGGACAGTTACAGTTTTGACACCGATGAACAGGGTCTTGACCATAACTACCGTCTGCATGCAGAAGCATATCACCGGATATACAACAGATGTGGCGTGAAATTCATGCAGGTTGAGTCTGATCCCGGCATGATGGGCGGCGGCTATTCTCATGAGTTCATGGCGCCAAGTCCGGCGGGTGAAGACGAAGTAGCTCTCTGCCCTAAATGCGGGTATGCTGCAAACGTCGAGCTCGCCAGCTCCGTACCCCCGTCGATAGCCGACGAAGACTGGCAGACAGAAGAGTTGCATACTCCGGAAAAGAGAACGGTCGGAGAAGTCTCGCGGTTTCTTAAAGTCGATCCTGCATATTTTATCAAGTGCGTATTAATGATCACGGAGAAAGAGCCGGTGCTGGTGCTGGTTCGCGGTGACCAGGAAGTACATGAAAAGAAGTTGGCAAGAATCGTTGACAGTCATCGTCCGGCTCAAAAGAACGAAGTGAAAGATATCCTTGGTATAGAAGCAGGTTTCATCGGCCCGATGGGCCGCAGGAATATGAAAATAATTGCAGACCCCTGTCTGAAGCAAGGCTCCTATATCAGCGGCGCTAACAGACAGCATTATCATGTGAAAGGCATTAAGGCAGATAGGGATTTCTTTGCCGAGTGGCATGACATCCATATTGCCCGTCAGGGAGATTTCTGTGCTGTCTGTGGCGCTGAACTCACGGTTGAGCGCGTCATCGAAATTGGCAATATCTTCAAGCTCGGAACGAAATATTCGGCTGCACTGAAGGCGGTCTTTCTCGACGAAAATGGCAACGAAAAACCGATTGTCATGGGTAGCTACGGCATCGGTCCCGCCCGCATCGCCGCCGCGGCTATTGAACAGAATTATGACAAGGACGGCATCATCTGGCCGAGATCTCTTGCTCCGTTCGATATTGAACTTATTCCGCTGAATATGAATGATACAGCGACGGTCGAAGCTGCAGAAAGGCTGTATCGCGAACTGCAGCAACAGCACATCGATGTGCTTATGGATGATAGGGACCTACGTCCCGGGGTCAAGTTTAAAGATGCTGACCTTATCGGCATTCCTACCCAAGTCATTCTCGGTGAAAAGAACCTAAGGGAGGGTCTAGTCGAGATCAAGAATAGAAAGACCCGGGAAACAGTCAAAGTCAACATCGAGAAGGCCCTTGACACTATATGTTCACTTACGACGACCTAATCCCTTGAACTGTCCAGCTAGTTTTTCATTTTAAACGATGCTTGTCTTTTGTCTCTTGATGCCATCGGCAATGTCCGCTCATGTCGTCACTGCACTTATCACGGCTTTTAGCTAGGCGGGCACACCCGGTCGGGCAATATCACAAGCGTAATGATCATTTCGGCAACCAGGGGCCGAACATCGACTTTCCTAATGTTGCAAAGTAGTGATGTATTTTTGTTGAAGACTACAGGAAACTGCCACGACAAGCAACAAAAAGTAGGCAAGAATCACGAGGAAATGACGGTCATATCCCTTCCTGGATCGGATCGGTCAGGGTTTGTTCATCAGCTGATTCAGTGGGCGTCTGAGCGACAGATTCTTCGCTTCGGTTGGTCCTCTTTCCTCTTCTCGGCCTCCATTTTTTCCGCCGTTTCTGCTCCTGTGGTGTGGCGGGAACAGTTCCTGCGTCTTGTGCAGAATGCTCGGAAATCTCTTCCGTTCTCGTCGTTTCTGGCTGCTGTTCCTGCCGGTATAGTGTCTGCTTGTGAGGGCGCTGTTCCGTACGTGTCTTTTCCTTCTCCGCAGGATGCGCAGATTCGATCTTATACTGTCCCGGCAGGAGACCTGGATCAGCAATAAGGGTTATGGAAACGCTAAACTCTTTTTCCGTATCAGATATTTGCTTTCTCCAGGTGTTGATCATATAATTCATGCTCTCCACTGGAAGACGGCAGATAATGCCCTTGACGCCTTCTTTAGTCGCATAGACGTGAATCTCTCGCAGAGCGCTGACCGCTACCATCTCAGCGCTCTTAATAACGCCGGTCCCGGCACAAAGATCGCATTTACGCTGAATCGATTCAAGATATGCGGGCCGCATGCGCTCCCGCGTCATTTCAATAATGCCGAACTTAGAGATTGTCGTCATCTCAAAGTGGGCCTTGTCCGAACTCATCGCGTCCCGCAGGCGCTGTTCGACCTCGCGTCTGTTCTTCGAAGATTCCATATCTATAAAATCGATCACAATCAGCCCTCCCAAATCACGAAGCCTGAGCTGGCGGGCTATCTCGTCTGCAGCTTCAAGGTTCGTCCTGAGAGCTGTTGCTTCGATATGCTCTTCTTTCCGCGACCTGCCTGAGTTGACATCAATGGCAGTAAGCGCCTCGGTCTTGTCAATGACGACATACCCCCGGGACGGGAGATATACGTAACGTTCGTAGACCTTGGCAATCTGCTCCTCGATGCGATTTTTTTCGAATATCGGTTTTTTTTCCTTGTAGAGGGTAATATTAATCTTTCTCCAGGGAATAGTTTTTTTGAGAAATTCTTTGGTCTTCTTGAACGCTTCAGGATCATCGATCAATACCTCGACCACGTCAGACGTGAGATAGTCACGCACGGTCTTGACCGCAAAGTCCTGCTCTTTATATATCAGTGCCGGAGCGTGCGCCTTTTTTGATTCAGTCTGAATTTTACTCCAGAGTTTCGTAAGATACTTGAGGTCGTTATTAAGGTCCTCTTCTGTCTTATCGCTCCCCGCCGTTCTCAGTATAAACCCCATCTTCTTCGGCAGTTTCAACGAACTGAAAATCTCCTTCAGCCTACCCCTGTCCTCTCGATCTTCGATCTTGCGTGAGACACCAACCTTTTCCTGTCCCGGCATCATCACGATATACCGTCCGGGTATTGAAATATAGGTCGTCAGGCTGGCACCTTTTGTGTCACGCTCATCTTTTTCGACCTGGACAATTAACTCATGGCCCTTAGATATCACATCCTGTATCCTGGCTCGCTTGCCACCCTCAAGCTTATGCTGATAAAACTCCGGCTTGATCTCGCGAAGCTGCAGGAACCCATGCTTTTTCTGCCCAAAGTCTACAAAAGCAGCCTGGAGACCCGGCTCTACCCGTGCAACTTTAGCCTTATAGATATTTCCCTTGAGATGCTCCTTGCCAGCCGTCTCTACATAGAAGTCCATGAGCGTCTCACCCGTGACGATGGCGACACGTTTCTCCTCAGGATTCACTGCGTTAATGAGTATTCTCTTCTTCACCTTCACCTCGTAGTTCCATATTATCTTCGGCATGCTGCGTCATGGATTCCCGGTGCACGAGTAAAATCGATTCCCGCAGCGGCATGAAAGGATACAAAACCGTAGCCTCTATAACCTCTTCCAGCGGATAATCATGGAAATGGTCCTCTTCGAACACGATGCGGAGGTATCGCCGCTTCAGCAAGAAACAGCGCTTCTTGCTGCCGTCTTCACCGCGAAACGGGATGATCACATGTTCCAGGTCTTCCTCAAGGCCATATTTCCGAATAATCTCCTCTATCTCATCCATGACCATATTTTCCGAGCAGAGCCCGGGATTCAGCCAGAGTGTTCTATTTCATCCTGCGGCGAAATCATGATCGCTCCCCATATTGCAGCAGGATCGGGATCGACACCCTCGATACCGTCAGGGAAAGTCTGCATAAACATGTCTCTGTTTTTAAAATACCTCATGACCAGGGCATCCCTGAGGTCGACCGATGCTTCACGAATCACGCCGTCGGCGTCTCCCGCTTCGACTATCGACCGCACCATGTCGTTGATCTGCACCCGGTAGGTGTCGAGCAGTGCAGCATTTGTTTCTCCATCCCTGCCGCGCGCCCTCTTCATGGCATCGGCTACGCCATCCTGCCCCAGAAGCCGATTCATCACATGAAGGCTCATTCTGAATATCTCATCTGATCTCATATGCCGTTCTAAAGATTACTATTCACTATGTATTAAAGACTGCTAAAAGTACAAGCCCTTAAATCATCACACATTAAATCTGAAATTTATGATGTCCCCATCCCGGACCTCGTACAATTTACCTTCAAGCCTGAGCTGTCCTTTCTCCCGCGCTCCCGCCATGCCGCCCAATGATACAAAATCGTCAAATGAAACAACCTCGGCACGGATAAAACCACGTTCAATGTCTGAATGTATCTTTCCCGCTGCATGCTGCGCATCTATGCCTCTTCTGATCGTCCATGCCCGCACCTCATCCTCGCCGCATGTCAGAAAAGAGATGAGTCCGAGCAGTTCGTAGGATACATGGATCAGTTTATTGAGGGCGGGCTCCTCAATGCCAAGGTCATCAAGAAACGATTTGGCCTCGTCTGGGGAAAGCTGGGCTATCTCCATTTCTATATTACCGCAGAGGCTTATCACTGTAACCTGCTTTCCTTGATAGAAGGACTGAAGTTCTGTCAGCTGATGGCGAGCTCTTTCAGAGTTCAGATCAGCCTCGGAAATATTCAGTGCAATAACTTCCGGCTTTATGGACATGAACTGGAGGTGACGCATGGCTCTTTCTTCCTCCTCAGAAAATGGAATGTCCCGTAACGGCATTTCCTGTTCGAGCGCATCCCTGCACTTGAGGAGTACCCGCTTCTCCGTTTCGTCAGGTTTTTTTCCGCGCTTCATGCCCTCATCCATTCTCTGCAGTCTCTTGTCAACAAGTTCCAGATCGCCAAAGACCATTTCAAGTTCAAGCGTTTCAGCATCCCTGCGCGGATCAAGAGATTCGAACGGATACGCTACCACTTCATCCGCAAAAGACCGAACTACATGAACGACAGCATCGGCATCCTTAATAAGATCAAAGACCTTTCGGTTCTGATCCATGTCGCCTTTTGTGAGACCTATATAGTCGATGTATTCTACGGTCGCGCAAGTAATCTTCCTCGGCTTATAGAATTCTGCAAGCCTGTCGATGCGCGCATCGGGCACTTTGACGATCCCCCTGTGCAGCTCACCGCTCACGGTCGGATAAACCGTTGTTTCCAGATTCTGTCCTGTAAGCGCATTGAAAATCGTAGTCTTTCCCGAATTGGCAAGACCAATGATAGCTATCTTCACAAAAGATCCCCTCTTTCGCGCATAACTGTTCGATATTATACACAATACCGTTTGGTTGTGATTTTGTATGCAGTCACTTTTGAAAAGCTTGGAAAGATGCGACAGCAGCTGGCCATCTGTCGACCGAATATTGACTTTCAGAAGAAACGGCATTTACACTGTACTTCCATGAAAAAAGATGTTGTTTTCCTGTTGATGAAGACCCTTGAAGCGCTTTGTATTACATCACCTCCGTCGATTGAGATAGAGGTGCCCCGCGAGAAAACATTCGGCGATTTATCGACACCGCTTGCCATGGGCATTGCAAAAGTCCTGAAGAAACCTCCGAAAAAAATAGCTGAGGAAATCGCAAACAAACTGCAAGCAAGCTATATCTTTGAAAAGGTAGAGATTGCTGGTCCAGGGTTCATCAACGTCACTTTTACACAATCGTACTTGCACTCGTCGCTGCAACAACTGCTCAGTGCGGAGAAGTCATATCTGCGCGAAAATATTGGCAACGGGAAAAAGGTCCTCGTCGAATTTGTCAGTGCAAACCCCACCGGTCCGCTTCATATCGGCCATGCACGCGGGGCAGCAGCAGGAAATGCGCTCTGCAACCTCCTTGAGGAATCAGGATTCAAGGTTGATAGAGAATATTACATCAACGATGCTGGAAGGCAGGTTAAACTGCTGGGTCTTTCGGTTTATGCGAGATATCAGCAGTTGCTCGGTTGTGACGTGAGCTTCCCCGAAGACGGGTACCGGGGCCGATACATTGATGATGAGGCAGTAGCGCTCCTTGCTGAAAAAGGAGAAGGGTATAAGGAGACTTCTTTTGACCTATGCGGCGCTGATATCACCTCATGGACCTATTCAAGGATGCTCGAGCTGATCAGGACTGATCTCAGGCGATTTGGCATTAAAGAGTTCGACTTCTGGGTCAGCGAGAAGGAGATATTTTCACGGGGAGAGGTCAGGGATGCAATCGAATCGCTGAAACAGAACGGCCTCATCTATGAACGTGACCAGGCGTTCTGGTTCCGC
Organism: Nitrospiraceae bacterium UBA6905; assembly: GCA_002451165.1. GTDB lineage: Bacteria > Nitrospirota > Thermodesulfovibrionia > Thermodesulfovibrionales > UBA6898 > UBA6898. The sequence continues at coordinate 28,333 of DKBH01000007.1, read as the reverse complement.
TCAACAGCGTTCAATGATGACAAGGATAGGGTTGTCATCAAGCGTGACGGCGAATATACCTATTTTGCCTCTGATATCGCGTATCACAAGAATAAACTTGAAAGAGGATATGACATCATCGTAGACATCTGGGGCGCGGACCATCATGGCTATATTCCCAGAATCGAGTCCGTAATGCAGGCGTTCGGTTACGATATCACGAAATTCAAAGTCATCCTCGTCCAGATGGTCAATCTCATGAAGCAGGGAGAACCGTTTCAGATGTCAAAACGGGCAGGCACCTTTGTCACGCTCGGCGAAATAATTGATCTTGTCGGTGCGGATATCACCAAGTTCATTTTCCTCACCAGAAAAGCCGACAGCCATCTAGACTTTGATCTGGATGTCGTGACCGCGACCTCTGCGGAAAATCCCGTATTTTACGTGCAGTATGCCAATGCACGGATCAGCAGCATACTTGCCAATGCCCGGGACCAGGGTATCGAAGCAGGACAAGGCGCGGACCTGGGTCGGCTTGGAGAGTCTTCAGAACTCGGGTTGATCAAGAAACTGCTCCTCTACCCCATGGTACTGGAAAATGCTGCACGCACACTTGAACCGCACAGGATAACGTTCTACCTGCAGGAACTGGCCGGAATGTTTCATACCTATTACCATGACCACCGGATCATCGGCGCAGACGCTGAACTGTCGCGCGCACGTCTTTCCCTCTGCAAGGGCATAAAAATCGTGCTCAGTGATGCACTTGCAATTCTCGGGGTCAGCGCGCCGGATAAAATGTAACTGCTGGATTATTTTGTGTTGACAGTGTCCTCCCCGTCTTGTTTAAATAATCTTTAATGATTCAGAAGTCAGATAAAATATGGATGGATGGGAATCTCGTTGATTGGGACAAGGCAACAGTACATGTCCTCACACATACGCTGCATTACGGCCTCGGCGTATTCGAGGGAATCCGTTGCTACAGGACGGAAAAAGGCTCAGCAATTTTCCGTCTTGACGAGCATATTGACAGGCTGTTTGCCTCATCTCATATCTTTAATGTCGAGATCCCCTATTCAAAGCGGGACATACGCCAGGCGATTATAAAAACCGTTAGAACAAACAAACTCAGAGAGTGTTATATCAGACCACTGGTTTATATCGGGTGCGGTGCGATGGGGCTTTATCCCAAGGGAAACCCGATTTCGGTTGCCATCGCTGTTTGGCCCTGGGGTGCATATCTTGGTGATGAAGGTCTGGAGAAGGGAATCAAAATAAAAGTTTCATCCTTCACCCGGCATCATGTGAACTCATCCATGACACGAGCCAAGGTCTGCGGCTATTACGTAAACTCTCAGATTGCGAAAAAAGAGGCCATTGCCTGCGGCTATGATGAGGCCCTGCTTCTGGACCCGGAAGGATATGTTTCTGAAGGAAGCGGGGAAAATATTTTTATTGTACGAAACGGCAAGATCAAGACGACTCCTGTTACGACGATCCTTGAAGGCGTCACCAGGGACAGCATCATCACGATTGCTCGTGATAATAGGATTCCGGTACATGAGGAGCTCTTTACCCGCGATGAAATCTATATTGCAGATGAGGCATTCCTTACGGGCACTGCAGCCGAAGTTACACCGATTAGGGAGATTGACGGCAGACAAATTGGCATCGGCAGCCGCGGCAAGATAACCCAGAAACTTCAGTCTATTTTCTTTGATATCGTCAAGGGAAAAAACAAGAAGTACGAGGCCTGGCTGAGCAGGATTTAACGGTCAGAGGCAGATCAAATAGAGCCCCCTGATCATACAGGGGGCTCTATTTTTATTAGATACCGCAGAGATTATTTCTTATGGCACTTGCCACAGTTTGCTGCATCGCTGGACTTGAACGCCTTCGTGCCGTTATGGCACTCGCCGCAATTCTTGCCTGCATTCATGTCAGCCATCGTGTACGTACCACCCTTCTTCATCGGGAAGATTTTCGTGTGGCAGTCATTACACTTCAGACCTTTGTCTGCATGAGCCTTGCCATCAAATACAACCTTGCCTGCGCTACCGCCCGCGAACTCTACCGTCTTTCCGGGAGGCACTGCCAGAGCGCTGCCTACGAATGCTACGATAACAAGCAGAGCAATAAATAGTACTGTCTTCTTCATCTTTTCACCCCCTTTCTCTTCCTGAGATTCTGCTTCCTGAATGGAAAATCAGCCTCTACGTTGCCGGCGACATTATAGCAATAACTGGCAGTTTCTGCAAAGCTCATTTTCCTGCCATTGACGGCGCCCGCAATCGCAAAAGATACGCCAAAAAGTATATCTCACTGACAATTAGGGAAGTCAAGATATTTTTTCCCTGTTTGCTTTCTCAAATCTCAGCGTGGTAGAATTTTGGTAAATATTCAGGAGAACTCCATGTCTGATAAGATCAAATCCGGACTTACCTTTGACGATGTGTTACTGCTTCCGGCAAAATCTGAGGTGCAGCCCAAGGATGTTGATATTCGTACCAACCTCACCAGAAAAATTCGACTGAATGTGCCTCTCCTCACGTCAGCAATGGATACGGTCACCGAAGCCTCCATGGCGATAGCAATAGCCCGCGAAGGCGGTATCGGCATTGTGCACCGGGCCATGCTGCCGGAAAGACAGGCTCTGGAGGTTGACAAAGTGAAGAAGTCTGAAAGTGGCATGATCATAGACCCGATAACAGTCGGTCCCGACGCACCGGTATCTGATGCAACCGCCCTCATGGAACGCTACAAGATATCCGGAGTCCCCGTAACCGTAAATGGCAAGCTCGTCGGTATCCTGACGAACAGAGATCTCAGGTTTGAGAAGAAGCAGCACAAAAAAGTCTCTGAAATCATGACCAAGGATCGACTCATCACCGCAGGCATCGGGACAACCCTTGAAGAGGCTAAAGACCTGTTAAACAAGTATAAAATCGAAAAGCTTCCTATTGTCGATAAGGAATACCGTCTCAAGGGCCTGATTACGATCAAGGATATAGAGAAGCGTATAAAATATCCGAACTCATGCAAGGACAGGCTCGGCAGGCTCATGGTCGGAGCTGCCGTTGGTACAGGGGAAGATACCCTGGAAAGGGCAGAGCTGCTGATAAATTCCGGTGTTGATGTTCTTGTTATTGATACGGCACATGGCCATTCGAAAGCTGTTCTGTCGACGCTGAAATTGATAAAGAAGAAATGCGATATCGAAGTGATTGCCGGCAATGTTGCCACCGCTGAGGGAACGGCAGACCTTATTAAGGCTGGTGCAGATGCCATTAAGATAGGCATTGGCCCCGGTTCGATCTGCACCACACGGATTGTGGCCGGTGCAGGAGTTCCACAGCTCACGGCCATTATGGATTGCCATGCTGTGGCGGGAAAACTAAATATACCGCTTATTGCTGACGGCGGGATAAAATATTCTGGAGACATTGCCAAGGCACTCGCCGCAGGTGCCAGTTCAGTCATGATCGGTAGTCTCTTCGCTGGCACTGATGAATCACCGGGTGAAATTGTCCTCTTCCAAGGGAGAAGCTATAAGGTCTATCGCGGGATGGGATCCATCGGTGCCATGGCACAAGGAGCAAGGGACCGTTATCAGCAGGAAGGCGTTGAGACCCAGAAGCTCGTGCCCGAGGGTGTAGAAGGCAGAGTTCCGTACAAGGGCTCTCTTGCCCAGACAGCTCACCAGCTTCTCGGCGGTCTCCGCTCTGGCATGGGATATTGCGGGGCTCAGGATCTTGTTTCGTTCCGTAAAAAGGCACGATTCGTCCAGATTACGAATGCTGGCCTTCGGGAAAGTCATGTCCATGACGTTATTATTACGAAAGAGGCTCCCAACTACAGGCCTGAGTGGTAATAGTTCTATCAGATCGCAGGACTGAGATCAACCATGCATAACGATAAAATATTAGTACTCGATTTCGGTTCTCAGTACACGCAGCTTATCGCTCGGAGGATTCGCGAAAGCAAGGTCTATTCAGAGATATTCCCCTTCAATGCTTCCGTGGCAAAGATCAGGGAATTTAATCCGAACGGCATAATCCTTTCTGGCGGTCCTTCAAGTGTATATGACAAGGGCGCACCCATGCCCGACATGGCAATATTCAACCTGGGGATTCCGGTCCTTGGTATCTGTTACGGCATGCAGCTGATGGCGTATCATCTCGGCGGTAATGTCGCCCGCTCAAACAAACGAGAATATGGCAACGCTGAACTCGTCGTCGATGATGACAGGGATTTCCTCTGGGGCGTATCCCAAAAATCTAAGGTTTGGATGAGTCACGGTGACAGAATAGAAACTCTTCCTAAAGGTTTTTCCGTCATCGCTCATACAGCAAATTCACCTATTGCTGCAATGGCTGATATCAATCGACATTTTTTTGCCCTTCAGTTTCATCCTGAAGTTGTCCATACAGACGAAGGCGACCGCATCCTGCACAATTTTGTCTTTCCTATATGCGGTTGCAAGCCGACATGGCAAATGTCATCCTTTATTGAATGGTCTACGATGGCGATTCGCAACTTAGTTGGCAAGAAGAAGGTCGTCTGCGCATTGAGCGGAGGCGTTGACTCCTCCGTGGTTGCTCTGTTGGTACATAGGGCAATCGGTAATAACCTTACCTGCATATTCGTTGATAATGGATTGCTGCGCAAAGGCGAGACCGAAAAAGTCGTAAAAACCTTTAAAGGTCACTTTCATTTGAAACTCATCCCCGTCGATGCTCGGAAACGCTTTCTGAAAAAACTAAAGGGAATCACCGACCCGGAAAAGAAACGAAAGATCATCGGCAACGAATTCATTGCGGTTTTTGAGGAAGAGGCAAAAAAAATACGGGGCGCAGAATTTCTCGCTCAGGGAACACTCTATCCTGATGTCATCGAAAGTGTGTCGTTCAGGGGTCCCTCTGCAGTAATCAAGAGTCACCATAATGTGGGAGGACTTCCTGAGGTGATGCGGCTTCAGCTCATTGAGCCTTTGAGAGAGCTCTTCAAGGATGAGGTCAGGGTTCTCGGGGAAGAACTTGGTCTTTCCGAGGAGATCTGCTGGCGGCATCCATTTCCCGGGCCGGGACTTGCGATTCGTTGCATCGGTGACATAGCCGAGGAAAAGCTTAGCATACTCAGGGAAGCTGATGCGATCGTGTTGGAGGAGATAAAAGCTGCGGGCCTCTACCGCAAAATTTGGCAGGCCTTTGCGGTTATACTGCCGATCAAGAGCGTCGGAGTAATGGGTGATGAACGAACCTATGAGCATGTGGTCGCTGTCAGAGCGGTAACAAGTCTTGACGGCATGACAGCTGATTGGGCGAAACTACCTTACGAGATCATGGGACAGATATCAAACAGGATTATTAATGAAGTCAAAGGCGTAAACCGAGTCGTCTTTGACATAACTTCTAAACCTCCGGGAACGATCGAATGGGAATGAACCGGAGACTGGTGGTAATGCGCGACCAGAAATTCATTCAGGTTTGACCCCTATAAGAATTCTTATGGACATCAATAATTATCTTCACGAAAAGAGGGACCTCGTAGACGCATTTTTCAAAAAATACTATAGCAGATCGCATATACCCGCCGTACTGCAGGAAGCCATGCTTTATTCACTTTTTGCGGGCGGCAAGCGTGTGCGCCCCATCCTCGCCCTTGCCTCTTACGAGACCTGCGGAGGCAACCCACTTGATATTGTCCCCTATGCATCGTCGCTTGAACTGATTCATACCTATTCGCTCATCCACGATGACCTACCCGCAATGGATAACGATGATCTGCGGCGAGGCAAGCCAACAAACCACAGGGTATACGGAGAAGCAATTGCTATTCTTGCGGGAGATGCACTGCTTACTGACGCGTTCGCCATCCTTGCGGATCCGTCTTTCTCGTCCGGGATAACGCCGTCCAATTTATTGTTTGCACTACGAGAGGTCGCATTTGCATCCGGGCTAGATGGCATGGTTGCGGGGCAGGTTCAGGATATTCTTTCCGAGAAAAAGGAACCCGATACGGATACTCTCTTTTTCATTCATACCCGTAAGACCGGAGCTTTGCTCAGGGCATCTGTACGCATGGGTCCCATCCTTTTTGGCAGCAACCAGGAGGTACTCGATGCGCTGAGCACTTATGGCGAGCATGTCGGACTCGCTTTCCAGGTAATCGATGATATTCTGGATATTGAAGGCAGCACTGAGGAACTTGGGAAATCCATAGGAAGTGACGAAAAAATCAAGAAGATGACATATCCGCGACTTTACGGCATTCAAAAATCAAAGGATATAGCGGAACATCTGATCGCCGACGCCCATGAAGCACTGTCTATTTTCGGTTCCGAGGCCGATACGCTCAGAGAGATAGCGGATTACATTCTTATGAGGAGGAGCTGATGGTGCTCGACAGAATTTCCTCTCCTGATGACCTAAAGACCCTAACATCAACCGAACTCACCGCCCTTGCCCAGGAACTGAGGACTCTTATTATTCATACTGTTTCTGCCAATGGCGGACATCTTGCGTCGAACCTCGGCATTGTTGAATTGACCATTGCGCTCCATTATGTGTTTCATTCTCCTGAAGACAAGGTTGTCTGGGATGTTGGTCATCAGTCGTATGCCCACAAGATCCTTACCGGGAGAAAGAACCTTTTTCAATCCATCAGACAATATCGAGGGATATCGGGATTCCCGAAAATTGCAGAATCACCACATGATTCCTTCGGAACCGGCCACAGTTCAACTTCCATATCTGCCGCACTGGGTATCCTTGAGTCCCGTGACAGAAACCATAAAGGTTTTAAGGTGATTGCCGTGATCGGTGACGGCGCTCTTTCTGGTGGCTTGGCCTTTGAAGGTCTGAATAACGCAGGACATCTCAAAAAAGACCTCATGGTCATTCTCAATGACAATGAAATGTCTATATCCCCGAACGTGGGCGCGCTCTCATCGTACATGAACAGGATATTAACTGACGAACGTTACCGAAGATTCAAAAAAGAGACAAAATCATTCCTCGAAGGCATTCCTCGACTTGGCGGCCAGGTTGCGAAAATAGCACAAAAAGCTGAGGAGACCCTGAAAGGGATACTGCTGCCCGGCATGCTCTTCGAGGAACTTGGGTTCGATTATATTGGGCCTATTGATGGTCACAACATCGATCAACTCATCGATACCCTGACGAGGATAAAACCGGCGACCTCACCTACCCTTGTCCATGTCATTACGAAAAAGGGGAAGGGATATGAGTTTTCTGAAAAAGACCCCTGCGTGTTCCATGGGGTGGGTCCATTTGAAGTGGAAACAGGTTCTCCGATAAGCTCCGGCGCCGTCAGTTACAGTGCAGCCTTTGGGAGGTGCCTGACCTCACTTGCTGAAATCGACCGCCGCGTCGTCGCTATTACTGCGGCAATGAAGGAAGGAACCGGTCTTGATTGCTTTGCTGAAAAGTTCCCCGATCGGATCTATGACGTGGGCATCGCAGAACAACATGCGGTAACGTTTGCCGCCGGACTTGCAGCGGGAGGTCTCAGACCTGTTGTCGCAGTCTACTCGACTTTTCTTCAGCGCGCTTATGATCAAATCGTTCATGATGTCTGTCTGCAGAAGCTTCCGGTAATCTTCGCTATCGACAGATGCGGCTTCGTCGGTGAGGATGGACCGACACATCACGGGGTGTTTGACATATCCTTTCTCAGACACATACCGAATCTCACGATTCTGGCCCCGAAGGACACCGACGAACTGATGCTTATGCTTGCCTGGGCCTTGGAGCATGAAGGCCCTTCAGCTATCAGGTATCCACGGGGAAAGGCCCCTCACCTTGCCCTGCCTCAGGCTCCTCTTTCTCTCGGCAGGGCTGAAGTGCTGCGTGAGGGCTCTGACGTCGTCTTCATGGCAGCTGGAAACACCGTTCTCGCAGCTATCCGGGCTGCAGAACGGCTCGAGACCGATGACGTTCACGCTGCTGTGATTAATGCTCGTTTCATCAAGCCGCTTGACCGTGACCTTATTCTTGACATCGCTTCCCGTGTCCCGCGGATCATCACAGTAGAGGAAAATGTGCTGCAGGGAGGCTTTGGCAGTGCTGTCATGGAATGCCTCGCCGATGCGGGAAAGCACTCTGTCATGATAAAAAGAGTCGGGATTCCCGATTTCTTCGTTGAGCAGGGGAGTATGGAACGCCTGAGGTCCATTTATGGACTTGACGAAGATGGGCTCTACCATAAAGCCCTTGCATTTACTAAGGAACCTTTTCTTATCTTATAGCCCACTGCAATTACAGAGTCTTTGCTTCTGGCATTCTCAAGAAAACCTTTTTTCCATTATAATAGACATAAGTTATGATCAGTGTGACCAGCGGATACATGAAAACAAGAGAAAGGCTTGATAAGATAATCGTTGACAGAGGCATCGTGAAGAGCAGAGAGCGGGCGAAAGCGCTTATTATGGCTGGACAGATCCTTGTAGATGATCAAAAGGTGACGAAAGCCGGAACGCTTGTTCTTGTCGATGCAGCTATTGCCCTGCGGGGAAAAGACATCCCCTTTGTCAGTCGGGGCGGCGTAAAGCTTGCTGCAGCACTGGCGACTTTTAGCGTAGATCCCGCCGGCATGACCGTCATGGACGTCGGGTGTTCTACGGGTGGTTTCACTGATTGCCTGCTCGCGCAGGGCGCGGCTAAAGTGTACGCGATAGATGTAGGATATGGACAGCTGGACTGGTCGTTAAGAAATGATCCCCGCATCATTCTCCTTGAAAAAACGAATATTCGCTATCTTGAAAAAGAACGTATCCCGGAAATGCTTGATCTCATCGTTATCGACGTATCGTTTATCTCTCTCACCAAGGTGCTTCCCCGCATGCATGATTTTCTGCGTATCAGCGGAGATATAATTGCATTGGTCAAGCCTCAGTTCGAACTGAGCAAGGGAATGATAGAAAAAGGGGGGATTGTCAGGGACGAGACAAAGCGGCTTTCAGCGTTGAAAAAAATATGTGAATTCTCAGAAGAAGCCAGGCTCTCTGTCTTAGGGATCTCTGACTCACCTGTCACGGGTCAGAAAGGAAACAGGGAATATTTCATCCATCTGAGGAGACAAGGCGATGGAAAATTCTAGACCCCTGCTTGGCCTTGATTTCTCTTTAGCTTCCAAAGAGGTCTTAGAGATACTTATCGACGATGCTTCAGATCCCGCTCTTTTCGAGGAGATTGCAAGAACGAATAAGACCCGACCGGAGATTCTCCGACTGCTTCATACACACCCTGATACGCCGGAGGAAGTAAGAATTTCCATCTCGGCCCTTCTTCATCTGCCTACGTCATCATCATCCGCTGCAGCAGCAAGAGCGGAACGTCCGCGGGAGGTGCGTACACAGAATATCCTTCAGAAAATCCAGACATTGTCGGTCTCCGAGAGATTGCAGCTCGCAATGAAAGGGGGCAGGGAAATCAGGGGCATCCTGATCAAGGATACGAATAAAGAAGTCATGCTCGGTGTTTTGGATAATCAGAAGATTACCGATACGGAGGTCGAAATGATAGCGCGATCCCGTTCCATAAGCGACGAGGCACTCAGAAGAATTGCCAAGAACAGGGACTGGCTGAAAAATTACTCCATTGTATTCGCCTTGGTTACAAACCCCAAGACCCCTCCCGGCATATCAGTCGGCCTTGTGGGTAATCTCAAGACCAAGGACCTAGTCATCCTTGAGAAGAATAAGAACGTACCCGAGATAGTCAGAAGCGCTGGAAAACGTCTCCTTGCGGCGAGAAAGCCTAAATGACCCGGCAACAGTTGCCCCCCCTCTTCCCTCCTCACCTTTCTCCCTCGCCCTCCTATTCTGAGCCCGTATGCCTCAACAGTGAGGGCTTGGTCGATACGTCTCGATGCCGCTTCCTAACCGTATCGATAGAGTGTGCACTCCAGACGTATGATGTTACATTGGCAATTAAGCGGATGCAAAGAGATCAGGAATTCTTATTACTTCCGCTAAGGTCGCTGAAGACCAGATAGTGTTAAGCCGCGGACAACGTCATCATACCTTCCTCCAGAAACCATTCAAAATGCAAGAGATCGTCACAAGTATGAATACTTTGCTCTCGATATGAATGCAGGAGCCGCCGACAAACTTTTTATTGAATTTTTCCTGCAAATACCTTTAAATAATTGTTCACCAAGGACGACATAGGATGAAACACCGTTTCAGAATCGACAAATCACATACCAAAATAACCGCGAAATCAACCATCCAAAAAACAATCGAGTTCATCAGGAGCTCAGACATCGAGCCGCCGTACCTCTTGATGGACAAGGCAAAAGTGCGCCAAAAAGTCCATGCTATCGGCAGGCACATCAGACATGCCGAAGTCTTCTATGCCGTTAAGGCAAATCCGGACATCGAAGTGTTGAAGCTTATCAATAGTCTCGGTATCGGCTTTGAAATAGCGTCGGAAGGAGAGCTGAATATACTTTCTTCTATTGGAGTTTCTAGTACAAGGATAATTACCAGCAATCCTATCAAATCATTCAGGTTTCTCAGGCTGGCGGCTGAGGCCGGCATCAAGTATTTCTCCTTTGACTCGGAAGCTGAAATCCTGAAACTGCGGGAATTTATACCGGGGGCTCATGTCTATATCAGACTCTCCGTCCCGAACGAAGGAAGTGAATGGCCGCTGAGTAAGAAGTTTGCTGTCGAGGTCGATGTAGCAGAGGAACTGCTCGTCCTCGCAAAGAAAAAAGGGCTGAATCCCGTCGGCATAACCTTCCACGTGGGCTCACAGTGCACGAACATTTACAACTGGAACTCGGCGCTGAACAAGGCAAAAGACCTTTGGGACAGAGTTGAAAAGGCAGGCATTAAACTCTCACTCCTGAACATCGGAGGCGGCTATCCGATTCGCTATACCAAAGATGTCGTTGGTATCTCAGCAATCGATAAGAACATACACAGACTGATCTACGAAAAGTTCCCTAAAAAAATTCGGGTGCTTATAGAGCCCGGAAGGGCGGTCGTCGGCGATGCCGGCATTTTTGTCACGCGCGTTATAGGAAAGGCCGCCCGAGGTGATGAGCAGTGGCTTATTCTGGATGTAGGAGTATTCAACGGACTCATGGAAAGCGTCGGCGGCATTAAATATAGTTACATAGTCGAAGGTTCCCGGGAAGCGAAGAAGTGGACACTGGCGGGTCCGAGCTGCGACAGCTTTGATGTCATAGAAAAAGACGTTATGCTCCCCGAACCGGCGGTAGGCAGCTATGTACTCATCCTGTCCAGCGGCGCATATACTATCTCCTATGCATCTGAATTTAATGGTTTTTCAATACCGAAAACTATATTGATATGAGAGGTACCCAATGATAAGGTTCTTTGAAAACGATCCATATGCTCCTATCCAGTATACCTACGAAGTGAGCAATGTGCTCTACCATAAACGCAGTAAATTTCAGGACATCATGGTGTTCGAAAATCCTTTTTTCGGAAAGATCCTGGTCCTGGACGGGGTGGTTCAGATCACAGAAAAGGACGAACTCTTTTATCATGAGATGCTGACGCACGTCGTTATGAGTAGTCACCCCGAACCGAAGAAGGTAATCGTCATCGGCGGCGGCGACGGGGGAACTGTCCGCGAAGTCCTGAAATATAAGTCAGTCGAAAAAGTCTATTTTATTGAAATCGATGAGGATGTCATCAATGTATCACGAAAGTTCTTTCCCCGTGTGGCCTGCGGTGTTACCGATACACGGGTCGAGATACAATGCATGGATGGCGCAGAGTTCGTTAAGAGCAGGATAGCGGATATTGATCTCGTTATTGTCGACTCTACGGACATCATCGGATTTGCAAAAAGCCTTTTTACAAAGAAATTTTTCCGTTCTGTCAAGAACTGTCTGACCCCGAACGGTATGTACGTTTCTCTTTCTGAATCGCTCCATTTTCATAAAGATATGGTAATTGCCGTTCAGGAGACCCTGCAATCCGTGTTCCCAATCGTCGACCTCTATACAGCACCCATAGCAACGTATGCCGGAAACTGGTGGACCTTCTCGGTCGGGTCCAAACAGCTGGACCCGAGAGATATCAGGACAAGACAGAAGATTAAATGCAGATATTACTCAAAGGAAATTCATAACAGTGCATTTCTTCCCAGACCCCTGTATCGGAGGCTCATGGCAAGAAAACTTGATTGGTAAAAACATATAACATCTTGTTTTATAGATATAATCTATTACACTTGACACGGCTTGAGTTAACTTGTTAAATTATTAGCACTCTAACAAGGAGAGTGCTAAAGTGCTTGACGGTCGCAGTAAGCAGATTTTAGAGGCAGTTATACAGCTTTACATAAGTTCTCCGGGTCCTGTAGGGTCACGGGCAATCACCAAAAAATTTCCCATCGGCCTTTCTCCTGCCACTATCCGGAACATTATGTCTGACCTTGAAGATATGGGATTTCTTCGCCAGCCGCATACCTCGGCTGGTCGGGTACCTACTGACAGCGGCTATCGTTATTATGTTGACACCCTTACAACGGAAAAGTCTGAGATTGATGCAGAGCTGTCGTCAGAACTTATCCGAAAGCTTGAAATTATAAGGACAGATGTCAATTCATTCCTCGATAATGCGTCAAGGATGCTGTCGGAGCTTTCGCATTATATCGGGATATCGGTAACTCCTAATACCCATCATGCGACGCTGAGCAGGATCGAACTGATACCCTATAGAAAAAACCAGATTGCGGTCATGTTGATTACGGATGAGGCAGTGATCAGAAACAGAATCATTTCGGCTGAACACGAAATATCGCGGGAGGATCTTAACAGGCTCTCGGGGTACATTAATGAGCGCTATGCGGGACATACCCTGGAAGAGATTAGGAAGACAGTCGTTGCAGAAATAGCCAATGACCACATACTCTGTGACAGTCTTATCAGCGAAGCAATGGCAATCTGCAAGAATGTCTTTTCTGTGTCCGATAGCGATGTTTTCATTTCTGGTTTGTCTGAGGTACTGACCCTGCCAGATTTCTGCGATATTGAAAGAATTCGTAGACTGCTCAAGACCATTGAGGACAAACATGTCATCCTCAGCCTTCTGGAAAAAATTTCTTCCACGGACGGCCCTCAGGTATTCATCGGTTCGGAAAACCCGCTTGATGAGTTCAAACAGTTCAGTTTTGTCGCGGCCCCGTATTGTGAAGGAACGCGCCCCATCGGCGCCATTGCCATCATCGGTCCTACCCGGATGAACTACAGTCAGGCAATCACGCTTGTTGACATAACAGCCAAATTTATCACTGAAATCTTTTCATACTCACGATAGGAAGGTGCATGTTGGAAGATCAAGACCTGAACAGAGGAAAGAGAACAGAAGATTTTGATGAAGACGATCTTGAACTGGTTGATGTTGAACCCGCACCCACGGAAGAACCGGTTGAGGCATCAAAGACAGCTGAGGTCGACGATTTGCACGACAAATATCTTCGCCTCTACGCTGACTTTGATAACTTCCGGAAACGGGTCAACAAGGACAAGGAAGAGCTTATGCGTTACGGTAATGAGTCTCTGCTCTATGAACTCCTTCCCGTGATCGACAACCTGGAACTGGCGATGAAACATGCCTCCGGAGATGTTAACAGCGGTCTGGTCCAAGGCGTTGAGGTAACGCTTAAAGAACTTCAGCGCACCCTTGAGAAGTTCGGCCTTACGCGCATTGCGGCAAACGGCATGCCCTTTGATCCTGCAGTTCATCATGCGATGTCACAGGTGGAACGTCAAGACCTACCTGAAAAAATGGTCGCAGAAGAGTTCAGGGCAGGTTATCGGTACCGGGACAAGGTGCTGAGGCCGTCACTTGTTTCTGTATCGGTAAAGCCTCAAAACAGCGAAAAGCAGGATGCTGACGCGGTGAGAATCAAAATTCAAGATACCATAGAGGAGGAAGAATAAGATGGGAAAGGCAATCGGTATTGACCTGGGAACCACAAACTCTTGCGTAGCAGTAGTCCAAGGCGGCGAACCCGTGGTTATACCAAATCAAGAAGGGACAAGGACAACCCCCTCAGTAGTTGCAATAACGGACAAAGGGGAACGCCTTGTAGGACAGATCGCAAAACGCCAGGCAATCACTAATCCGGAAAACACTGTCTTCTCGATAAAAAGGCTCATGGGAAGAAAATATGTATCCCCTGAGGTCGATCATGCCAAGAAAAGACTGCCGTACAAGATCGTTGAAGCATCCAATGGTGATGCCCATGTCGAGATCAGCGGCAAGAAATATTCGCCACCGGAGATTTCTGCGATGATTCTGCAGAAGTTGAAGCAGGCTGCGGAAGATTATCTCGGTGAGAAAGTTACCGAGGCGGTCATCACCGTTCCTGCCTATTTTGACGACAGCCAGAGGCAGGCAACCAAGGACGCCGGGAGAATTGCTGGTCTCAATGTGCTCAGGATCATTAATGAACCTACAGCAGCTGCACTTGCCTATGGGATGGACAAGAAAAAAGAAGAAAAGGTGGCTGTTTATGACCTCGGAGGTGGAACGTTCGACATCTCGATCCTTGAGATCGGGGAAGGCGTCATAGAGGTGAAGTCCACAAACGGCGATACGTATCTCGGAGGTGACGACTTTGATCTCCGGCTCATTGACTGGATGGTCGAGGAGTTCAAAAAGGACCAAGGCATCGATCTTAAGAATGACAAGATGGCACTTCAGCGGCTGAAGGAAGCCGCCGAGCGCGCCAAGATCGAACTCTCAACCGCCACTGAAACGGAAATGAATCTTCCCTTTATCACTGCAGATGCGACGGGCCCCAAGCATATGCTCATGAAGATATCGAGGTCTAAATTTGAGCAGTTGACGTCAGACCTTTATGAGAGCACTATCGGGCCGTGCAAGAATGCACTTGCAGATGCCAGCCTCTCAACCGGCAATATTGATGAGGTCCTTCTGGTCGGAGGCCAGACGAGGACACCGAAGGTACAGCAGACGGTTCAGACCTTTTTCGGCAAGGAGCCGAATAGGACCGTGAATCCTGACGAGGTAGTCGCCGTGGGTGCAGCAATCCAGGCGGCCGTACTCAAGGGCGATGTTAAAGAAGTGCTGCTTTTGGATGTGACGCCGCTTTCTCTTGGCATCGAGACCCTCGGTGGCATCTTCACGAAGATCATCGAAAGAAATACGACCATACCGACGAAAAAGAGCCAGGTATTCTCGACGGCAACAGACAACCAGCCTGCGGTTACGATCAAGATATGCCAGGGAGAGCGTGAGATGGCGGCTGACAATAAACTCCTTGGCAATTTCGAACTCATCGGCATCCCTCCTGCGCCTCGCGGCGTACCCCAGATCGAGGTCTCTTTTGATATTGATGCCAATGGTATACTGCACGTCTCGGCTAAGGACCTTGGCACGAACAAAGAGCAGTCGATTCGCATAACAGCATCGAGCGGCCTAACAGAAGAAGAAATCAAAAAAATGGTACGCGATGCGGATGAGCATGGACAGGAAGATCATAAGAAGAAACTACTTGCTGAAGCGAGGAACCATGCAGATACACTAATTTATACGGTCGAAAAGTCGCTCACTGATTATGGCGACAAGATTTCTCCCGACGAAAAGCGCACTATCGAAGATGCCCTTGAAAACTGCAAGAAGATGAAGGATTCGAGCTCTGACCCTGCGGAGATCAAAGCTGCAACAGACAAACTGATGCAGGTATCCCACAAACTTGCCGAACATCTCTATACGTCAGCAGGAGCACAGGCACAGCAGGCAGGGCCTACAGACGGTTCAGGTCAGGGCGCCAAGCCGGCGGAAGAAGAAGTCGTAGAGGCAGAATTTGAGGATGTTGAAAAGGATAAGAAATAACTTTCGCATCTAGCATAATCAGGGTCCGGGGATCTATGTGCTTTGGCACATGTACCCCTGGACCCTTTTTCATGTATACTTCCATATTACACTGACAAGGACCTATTGACGTGAAAGATTATTACGAGACACTTGGCGTATCGCGGGATGCATCGCAGGAAGAATTGAAGAAGGCGTTCAGACAACTTGCCCTGAAGCACCATCCTGACCGAAATGCCGGAGACAAGGCCAGCGAGGAAAAATTCAAGGAGATTAATGAGGCCTATTCTTGTCTGAGTGACTCGGAAAAGCGCGCACACTATGACCGCTTCGGAACAGCAGATGGGTTTGGCTCCGGACAAGGTCCCTTCGCGAGTGGCGCAGGTTTCGGGGATATCTTTGAGGATATATTCGGCGACTTATTTGGTGCCGGATTCGGCGGCCAGCGGCGACAGCGGCCGACGAAGGGCAATGACCTCAGATATGATCTTGCCCTTACCCTTGAAGAAGCAGTTTTCGGCACGGAAAAAGTAATCACATTTCCTAAACTTCAGAAATGCAACGTCTGCAGCGGAAGCGGATCCGAACCCGGTAGGCAAGCCGAAATGTGCAGCGTCTGCAGGGGTTCAGGGCAGATCAGGTACCAACAGGGCTTTTTCAGCGTCTCGAAGACCTGTGGCAAGTGCTCCGGCAGCGGCAAGTTCATCACGCATCCCTGCAAACAGTGTAGAGGGAACGGCTCTATTCGCGAGCAGAAAACTGTTCATCTTAAGATTCCGGCCGGTGTTGACTCGGGTTCAAGGCTAAAGGTCACGGGAGAAGGTGAACCGGGCTATTATAACGGTCCGCCAGGGGACCTCTACGTCATACTTACCGTCGAAGAACATCCGTTCTTTAAGAGAGAAGGCACAGAACTTTATTGTGAATTTCCGATTTCTTTCACGGCTGCAACGCTTGGAGCTGAGGTGGAGGTTCCCACGCTTGATGGGTCGGCTAAACTGAAAATTCCTGCAGGAACACCTTCCGGCAAGATTTTTACTCTAAGAGGCAAGGGTGTACCCCGCGTCGGCAGCTCGCACAGGGGAAATCAGCTGGTCAAAGTCTATATTGACGTACCTAAGAAACTGACGCAACGACAGAAAGAACTGTTGGAGGAGTTTGCTTCCGTCAGTGCTGATGAAACAGGTAAGAGCTTCAAAGACCGACTGAAAGACCTTTTCAGCGGAGTTGAAAACTGACACCGTCCGGTCTTTCCCTCTGTCCTGTATGACCAGGATATTTATAGAAGCTGCCGTGGGGGGAAAGACTTCTATAGAGCTCATTGGAGAAAAAGCGCGTTATCTCGCGACAGTTCTCAGGTACGGTCCGGGCAGAGAGCTGGATATCATCGACAGATCAGGTGCAGCTTATCGGGCAAACGTTGCTTCAATATCAAAGAAAGCAGTTACCCTCCTCATAGGGGAAAGATGTGATTCAGCTCCTGAATCGCCTGCGAATATTATCCTCATGCAAGCCTTGTTGAAAGGTGAAAAGATGGATTTCATCGTTCAGAAAGCATCTGAGCTAGGTGTGCGGCAGCTGTTACCGGTCGTCACCGAGCGTAGCCAGATACGGGAGTCGCGCAAGCTCCAGCGCTGGAAGAAAATTGCAGAAGAAGCCTCACGTCAGTGCGGCCGGGCCAAAGTCACCAAGGTTCTTGAACCCAAGGATCTCGATTCTGCCATAGATACCGCTGCAAATACTGGAATTATGGGATTGATCTTCTGGGAACATGCGAAGATGCCCTTCTCCTCTTCTTTGGAAATATGCAGAAAGAGTAAGGAACTCATTCTTCTGACCGGCCCGGAAGGAGGATTCTCTGAAAGAGAAGTCCGTAGAGTTGAAGAGAGAGGTTATCTCGTCACCTCTATGGGAAAACGGATACTCCGCGCAGAAACCGCGGCAATAGCTGCTGTCTCGATCACGCAGTACGTACTTGGAGATCTTTCCGGCAATTCTTAACCTTACTTGTCTGAAGCCTATGCATTAAAGATCACCTCTCCTTGTTAAGAATTTTTGACTCACGAAAGACGACGGTGACGATCGATCCAATAGCCCCAGGCGACAAGAAGCCAGATGGACAGATTCGTCCAGGCGATAGCAGATACATGCGGCGGTGTTGGACCGAAAAGATTTGCCGCATAGACCAGGAAAATGAAGAGAACGAAGAGCCGGAGGCCGCAAGAGCCGTAATGGTCGCCTGCCAGCGTGGTACGGAGATATATCGCAAGTCCTATCAAAAAGATTCCCAGTTCCATGAGAAGCGTAGCTGCCAGCGACGACCAGAGACCCATTCCGACACGAACGTCACTACCGGGATACAGCTGAAGATCATGTACGTGGACAAGTGCGTCCAGCAGCCAATGGCTCGCAACAACCAGGCCCATAACAAGCGAACCCCTCTTGTCCTGCTTCAGTACAAAGTAGAGTACAGCAAAGAGTACTGACCATAGAACGACAAAGGCGAGGCTATGAGAGAACGGATAGTTCGTAAATTCAAGAGGAATAACCGTGGGTGCGTCCGGCACGATGAGCACGCTTTCAATTCCCAGTAGCAACAGAATCGGCCAGAGGATATCGAGGAACTGTGACGCAAGAAACAGACTGCCAAGAGATGTGCGGGGCGCTATTGCCTTGGCTGCAAATCCGATGCCGATATGTCCGATGAACATGTTTTCCCTACCCTTAGTCGATACATAACACCTTACCAAAGGCATAGTATACCGCAAGAGTGCCGCTAACTTGCAGCAAGAATAAAGGTCTCGGCGCTCCCCTAGTTTTACAGTTTCCCCATGAAGAGCGTTACCCCCTGAAAGAAACTTGACAAGAATTCCGAACTGCAGCTGCCCCTCACAGAGACAGCGTAAGAAAAATGCACTTCAGCGGCGCTGCTCTACATTACAGGTAACGGCTAAGCCGCTATTTCTTCCTTCCTTTTCTATCATCTGGCATTAACCACCAGAACAAAACCAGCAAAAATTAAGGTTGCCCCCAGAAATCGTCCTCTGATATTTTCTTCATGAAACAAGATATAACCATAAAGAACGCTCATAAGCAAACTGGTTCTCTTGACCGAAATCATATAGGCAACTTTCGTCAACTTCATGGCCTCCATGTGTGTAATAATCATAAGAGCATAGAGCGTTCCAGGGAAAAAGAGTGATGTGAATTTACCCCTTATGACAAAATCCCTCAATACACTTCTCCCTTTCCAAATGGCTATGGGAATAAAGGCAATATTGAGAGCAATAAAGTAGGTGGCCCCAAAAAAAAGCGGCGATGAATGCATGATCGCCACTTTTCCCAGCGATGAGGTGATGCTGTAGAGAAATGCCACGCCAATCATGAGTAGTGCACCCTTCTCACGCGATATCAGTGTAAGAGGCTCAAACCATCCTCTTCGTGACATGCCTATATTCAGAATGTAACTGCCCGCCGCAATAAGGAGGATGCCGACTGTCCCCCAAAAGGATACTTTTTCTCCGAGGACGAGATAAGAAACAGAAACAAGGAATACCGGAGTAAGTGCGAGATACGGCACACTGAGACTGAGCGGCGAAAGTTTAAGGGCTTTGATATAAAGGACTATAGTGACCAACTCCATCGGCAGGGCAAGAAAGAAACTCAGATAGAACTCCGGGGCAAGCTTCGGAAATGGGATAAGCAGCATGGTAATCAGCAGCACGGGTAGTGCAAAGAGGAGTCTGAACCATGCAACCAGATACTCGTTTTCATTCAGGACCGCTCGTTTGGCAAGCGCATCACTTGTAGCAAGAAAAAAAGCGGATGACAAAGAAAGAACAACCCAATCCATGACTTATTCTAAAGAAAAAGGAAGCGATTATGATATACTTATTCATGAAAATATGGTCGGTATTGACTGTATGCGTTCTCTTATCGATTCTCGCGGGTTGCGATCAAAAGCCTAGAAATCCGATTGCCGAGCATGGTGATGCCATGATCAATGCATATCAAAAGTCAAAAGCGCTCCGGGACACGGCAAGTCTCAGTTCAATAAAAACCGCTGTGCAGACGTTCCATGCCGAAAGAGGAAGATATCCGGACGACCTCTCCGAAATTAAAGACCTGCTTGGAGCCGACTATGACCTGTCCGTATATTCTTATGACCCTTCAAACGGTTCGGTTTCGCTGAGATAGACACTCCTACATTTATCGGTAACCCTCTATCATGAAACATTTGTTTACTCGTGACAAAATCCTTGACAAGAAATTAAACAAATAAGTAATATATTTTTTGCTGTAATGTTATATATTTTGGGCGGATAGCTCAGCTGGGAGAGCGCAGCCCTTACAAGGCTGATGTCACAGGTTCGATCCCTGTTCCGCCTACCATTTTTTCGTTTGTTATGCCGAGTTGTAGAAGCAGAGTGCGGATTTGCCTGACCGATCACAAAGGATGTTTGATTGCTGACGGTCTTCTTTGCGGGGGCGGTAGTTCAGCTGGTTAGAACGCCGGCCTGTCACGCCGGAGGNNGTCGCGGGTTCGAGCCCCGTCCGCCCCGCCATATTCCTAATCACTGACTAGTCTGCATTGCTCAAGGCATCGGATGAGAAAAAAGTGATTATGTCATGAAATATTTTTTCCGCGCTCACAGTATCTGAGGGTTCTTCGGCATCAAACCTGAGGATTTCCAATGACTCCCCAAGTGGTCGCCAAATTGATGGATCAGTCGGGCCAAAAAGTACTACCCCCCTGCATTTCATGATGCCGGCAAGATGACTAATTCCTGAATCATTGCCCAGATAGAAATTCGATCGTTCAATCATGGTGGCTACGCGTATCAGTGGTTCGTTATGCAGATGAATGATCCGCTTATTATGCATCGCTAGATCTGATGGAAGACCTATAGTTTCCCGTTCTTCAGCTGGACCGGAGAGAATAAGAACATAGAATCGGGGATCCATCACCAGCAACCTGATCAAAGTCGCGTAGTGCTCTAATGGCCAGCATTTCCTCTTTCCTCCACTTCCCGGATGAATCGTAATCAGTAGATGCTGATTGCAACTAAATCCTTTTTTTTCAAGTAGTTCCCCTGCCCACCTGATCAGCCCTTCGGGAACAGACAGCATGTCACCTTTCGTTGCTTCATCAGGACCATATGCGCACTGACTGAGTCTGTACATTGCAATATGTATTGAACTTTCCCGTGGTGGAATGGTAACTATTGTTCGTACATTGCGCACAATTTTTTTTATGTTATCGCAAAAACTGGAGTCAGCATTCACGGTAAAAATATAGGTGTTATCGAATGAAGATAGGAAGCTTCTCACGAATCGATCAGGAGAATCGGTATATAAAGAAGTGAAAAGAGCACTGTTCGCAGAAGAAGTTTCATCAACAACTCCGGACGCTAAGAGAAATCCTGAAATCTCACTTTGGGCAGCAATATGAACGGCTGACGCTGATTCCTTGATACGACGTATGCATGGCAAGGACAGCAATATATCGCCTAGAGCCCCGTCATGATGTATGAACGTCCTTTCCAGTGATCCCTTCAGCATAGTGTTATGTGAGCAGTACAGAGGCATGGTCAATGTTCCATGCGAAGAACTTGGCTAACACGGTCGGTTTATAATTGCTATTTAACATGAAACACTATTTGCAGCGAAGACAAGGAAGCATTTGCATTATTACACATTTCTACTATAATACAGGTAATTTCTTTATTATTTCTTGCACGATAGAATATTCGAGCTGCATTGCTCATAGTGAATCAATGAAAAGGGGCGGTTAATGAGCGTAGTATCTTCAGCTCAGCATACACACATCCCCAATCCACATAATCATATAGCGGTTATCGGCGGAGGGCCCACAGGGTCTTTTTTCAGTCTTTTCGCCCTGCGCATGGCGAAAATGATCGGCAGAGAAGTAGAGATAACTATATATGAACCTAAAGATTTCTCAAAGGACGGACCGGGAGGGTGCAACAGATGTGGAGGAATAATATCAGAACTTCTTGTTCAAACTCTCGCGGTAGAAGGCATTAACCTTCCTAATTCAGTAGTGCGGAAGGGCATCAACTCGTACAAACTTCATACTGATTATGGAAGTGTCTTCATCTCAACGCCCTCACTTGAAAGGACTATTGCCACGGTTTACCGAGGGGGAGGCCCGAGAGGCATAATTGGCCATGATAAGGAAAGCTTTGATAATTTTCTTCTCTCTCTTGCACTAGAGGAAGGTGCCGTGCATCGTCCCGTAAGGATCGATTCAGTTGAAAGAAAGAATGGAAAGATGGTGCTCTTTTCTAGAAATAGCCAAGTCACGGAAGCTGATCTTGTCGTCGGAGCCTTCGGCGTGAACAGTACAGCAGGTAAAATGTTTACGTCGCTGGGATTCGGATACACTGAACCTCCTACCGTAAATGCGGCGATAGCCGAACTTCATATGCCTGAGAAAGTCATTGCGGAGCTTTTCGGAAACTCGATCCATCTGTTCCTGCTCCCTGACCGGGGAATAAAGTTTGCGGCCTTGATACCGAAGGGTTCTTATGTAACGCTCTGCATTCTGGGAAGAAAAGTCGACTCCCATACGGTTGGAACTTTTCTGCAAAGGCCTGTCGTGAGGACGGTTCTGCCCGAAACTTTAGGGTATGACGTGGTATGTAATTGCCTTCCAAAAATGAATATTGGTGCGCCAAAAAAGCCCTTTACTGACAGTATAGTTATGGGTGGGGATGCCGGATCAACGCGGCTCTTCAAGGACGGCCTTGGTGCTGCATACATCATGGGAAAGGCAATTGCCAAAACGGTCATCTTTGAAGGAACATCTTGGAAAGATTTTCAGCGATGCTATTATCCTATTTATCGCGGCATCAAACAGGACAATCTTTTCGGCAGAATTCTTTACACCGTGATCGACCAATACCGGAGCTCCAAAATATTGACAAGGGCCATGCTTAAGACAGTCGAGAGCGAGCAAAATAGAGGCGCTGATGATAGGCTGCTGAGCACGATTCTATGGGACATGTTTACTGGTAATGAACGCTACAGGAACGTCTTCTTGAAATCCCTCAAGCCCAAAATGCACCTTGACATGTGGGAAGGCGTTTTCAGTAGTCTAGGACGGAGGTGATCAATGAAAGACAGTGAATTAGGAAGGGCTTTCGCTGACGGTGACGTGATCTTCAGAGAGGGAGAAAAGGGTGAGACGATGTATGTCATACAGTCGGGCAGAGTGAAGATAAAGAAGCATTCGGAGTCCGGAGAGATAACGCTTGCTACACTTACGAATGGTGACATCTTCGGAGAGATGGCATTATTCGACAGAATGCCGCGCTCTGCCACAGCAGTTGCCTCAGGAAATGCGACGATTCTCAGCATAGATAAGAAGAAGCTTTTTACGACTATCAGCAGAGATCCTACCATGGTATTTAAGGTGCTTGAAACCATGAGCCAGAGAATACGGATGCTGGATGAGGAGCTTTCCCGACTAAAAAAAACGAGGGAACATCTTTTGCAAACATGCTGTGACGTTGAAGAGACCTGCGAGATGATACTTCAAGAAGCAAAAAAAACGATCGCTGCTGAAAACGGGTCTGTCATGCTCTGTGACAGCGACAATACACTGGACATAAAGGCTGCATTCGGGGGTAAATCAACGCAACTCATGAAACTGAAAGTAGGAGAAGGAATAGCCGGAGACGTCCTTAGTACGGGCCGTTCGGAGATGTTGAACAATGTCTCTACGGATGGCCGTTATAAGAAAGGAAGCACGAAGATCATTTCCATGCTCTGTGCTCCACTAAAGTGTGATAATCGGGTGTTTGGCGTGATCAATTTGAGCAATACCTCAGAGCGCCTTTTCCTTTTGGAAGATTTGCGCATGCTGAATAGCCTCGCCGTTTATGCATCAATTGCTGTAAAAAACGCTTTAAACTATGCAGAATTAAGAGTTGCAGCAGATAGCGTACTGAAACAAGCCATTCTCGTGACCTGAGGCAGTCCTATTCGGAAGGCAGGGGTAGTTTCATGTCAATATTTTTTCTGTAATCAACGTACAGGATAGTAGCCTTTGTTCGAATGCAGAGGATATCAGCCTACCAAGACACAGACCATGATATTTCAAAGCAGCGACGCGTTGCGGGCACGTACAGCGTCAGCTCCAGTTTCAATCAGCAAAGGTCCGGAAGGCAAGCCTTTCATGCCCTGATTTTCGTTTCTCGGGCAAAATTTATCGATCAACCTGAAACATGAACCCGGAAGGACTCGCTGGTCTGTGATGATTATCAAAACCTGTGAGAGATTCAACAGCTATCGCGGTTCCCGTTGATACTGCTATTCCTGCACCAATAATCTCGCTCGCAGTTAATGCGCCACCCGCTGCCAATATGGAACCGGCTCCAGCTCCCGCATATTCCGCAATAGAGGTCATCTGCATCAGACTGACAAACTGTTCGCCTGGAAGAACGGCGGTATTCCAGGGAGGCATGCCATAAACAATGCAGGTGAATTCTCCCTTGCCGACCTTTTGCTTGCCAGCTATGGACACATCGATATTCCATGTCTCTGCTTCATCTTCTATGCCAACAACACAGGTTGCCGGCTTATTGTCAATAGTTGTCGTATATACGATAAATTCCGTCCCACGCGCCGCAGCTACCGCCGTTGGCGTATGAATTTCGAGACTATTTTTTCCGACAAGAGCCCGAACCATACCATCGGTCATGCGGAAAACCGACCTGCCCCTCTGTTTTTCATTCCCCTCCAGATATTGCTTTACTGAGAGCCGCGTCTTTTCTCCCAGTGTCAACCTGCTATCATCGATAAAAGCAAGTTTTATTCTGGCTTCTTTGGCGGTTTCGACCGTGTCCTCCATCAGAACAGAATCATGGAGATTAGCCAGCAATCGCCGCTCCTCTCTGATGAAGTTCGACGTCCCCTTGAGACCCGACACCTCACCAGCCCTGTCTGAGCCAGAACCATTCCCTGTTATGGCCTGAGTTTTATACATCCGGGCTATCCTATCGGCTCCTATAATGATATTTTCTCCAGCAGACACCAGCCCAGTTTCTGTCTGAGAAGTGCTGACATGCAGTTTTCCGGAAATCACCCTCACTTCTGTCCCTTTTTCACTTACCGAAATGACGCCACGCATCCTTTCAGCTTCTCCTGCCGAGACTTTTTGCACGACATTTTTTCCCCGTCCTGCTCTAATATCTGCAGAAGGAGTGGAGATCGTACAAGACGATAACGAGTTCACATTAAAGGCAAGCAGACCTTTGGATAGTCCCATGCTGTAGCTGCCGTCTGAACCTCCAATTAGTGCCGTCGTTCCCTTCCCCAGGTCAATGCGCGATCCGTCCTTAAAAAAAAGAGATGCTGTCCCATCTTCGGTCTTAAGGCGAGTGCCCTGTAAGAGGGGATAATTCGGCATTGCTGCACGCCATTTATCTCTTGATTCTTCTATAAATACTCTGCCCATCGCCCTTATCTCCCCCAATACGGGTACCGTTTGAGCAAAGGCAGTTGATAAATCACCTACATAACCGACTGCGCTGCATAAAAAGATCACAACGCAATACATTATCTTCATGGTCACCCCTCCTTTACTGAACGGTATAGCTATAATTTTATATTTAAAAACGCAATAATATCCAGTTTTTTTATTCACTTTGGTAAGCAGGGAAGGCATTTGTCACGGCAATACAAAAATATATTGCCTCTAGACCGCATTCTGCAATCTTCATTCAGAACAGTCAGTTATGAGGGACAAAATCATCGCTACCCTTATCAATAGGAAACCCTGAGCACTTTCGCGCCTCTGATCCTTCTTTCCTTCAAATCAAGCAACGCCGTGTTCGCCTCTTCAAATTCGTATTCTTGAACTTCAGGCCGGATATGGAGAGCAGCAGCTAACTGAAGAAATTCTTCAACATCGAGTCGTGTGAGGTTTGCAACACTTTTTATCTCTTTCTCCATCCACAGGTCCCGGCTATAATCAAGCGATAAAAGAGCATGTTTGTCGTCTGTCTCTTTTCTGATGGCATTGATTATCAATCTGCCGCCCTTTGCTACATTTTTCAGCACAGATACTATAGGTCCCCATGCCGGAGTTGTATCAATTGCGCGGTCAAGCTTCTCTGGGCAGGGATCTTCAAAGTTCCCCGCCCAGGATGCTCCCAGTTCTCGTGCAAAAACACGCTCCGCTTCAGTCCTTGAGAAGACAAAAACCCTTGAGGTGGGATAGAGATGCCTGACCAGCTTTAACACAATGTGGCCAGATGCACCGAAGCCGACCAACCCCAGAGCATCTCCATCATGCATCTTGGTCAACCGTAGCGAACGGTAACCGATCGCACCTGCGCAGAGTAATGGCGCAGCTTCCGCTGCACTGAATACAACCGGTATCCGATACGTAAAGTCCTCTGATACTGCGATGTATTCGGCATACCCTCCGTCAGCATCCCTTCCCGTCGCCCTGAATCTATCGCAAAGATTTTCTTCGCCATTCTGGCAGAAGAAACAGGTGCCGCAAGAAGAATTGATCCAGGCTATGCCAATTTGCTCACCTTTTTTGAACCTCGTCGCATTCCGCCCTCTTTTCTCAACTACGCCGACAACCTGATGCCCTGGGATAACGGGTAGCCGCGTCGGTGGAGTTCTCCCCTCTATTACATCGATGTCAGTATGACAAACGCCGCAGGTTAAAACCCGCACTACCAGCTCGTTATCCTTAGGTTCCGGAGCTTGCAGTTCAACGCTCCTGAGTGGGAACCTGTTCTTATGAAGATCCGTAATTTCATAGAGGACCATGGCCTTCATATCTTCTTTATTCATAACATAATACTACCATGTAGGCCGCTCAGCATTCGCAATGCGGTTCTATACCGTTGGCATTGTGATATAATTAAATGAACACCCTCCCCGGACTAAAGTCCGGGGTTTCAGGGCTTCTGCATCTGTGGCGTAGACCGATGGCCTCACCACACGATGCAAGAATGGCCTCCGCTTCGCTCCGGGCGGCCATTCATCCCCAGGCTTAAAAGCCACGGGGTTTTCTGGCCGTTTTTATAAATTTAAGAAGGTATTGAGGCATGAGAAAAATAACTTTTTTTACGCTGAGCACCTGCCCGGCCTGTAAGAAAGTCAAGAAATTTCTTGATGACAATAGAGTATCATACAGTCTCATCGAAGTTGACTCCCTCGATAGCTCGGAACAGTGGGCCGCAATAAAAGAGTTGTCAAAGCATAATCCGCAAGTATCCTATCCGACGGTCGTTATTGAGGATGTCGTAATCGGTAATGACATTGACTCCTTAAAGGCTAAGCTTCAGTAATATGAGGATAACACCGGACCAACTTTATGAAATTCTCAGAAAGTATGCCGAATCTCAGGGCAATCAGCTCAACAGTGACCGTGAGTTCGTTCTGGATATCATTGCCGGACTGCTGAAGAATGAGCAGCGCTACGGCTATCGCTCCTGCCCTTGCAGATTGGCCACCGGCTTCAAGGAGCGGGAAGAAGACATCATATGTCCCTGCAGATACAAAGATGCCGACATTCAAGAATTTGGAAGTTGTTACTGTGCTCTCTATGTTTCCCCTGCGTGGAACACAGGCGAGATTCACCGCAGACCTGTGCCGGAGCGGAGACGGCCGAGGAAATGAAGATGACATATCACGAAGATATTGGTGAAAAAAGTTTTTTACCCCCCGTGCCTTGACAGGGATGCAGACTCGACCTGATATCCTTATCCAGGATAAAATTGTCTGTAACTTGCAGAATGCTCATGGATCTCCGTTTTCATGGATAGTCTGGAAACCTGAAGAAACCGTAATCAAATTACGGTTCTCACGATACCTAGAGACTCTTCGTGCACTCAGCCAGCGCTTATGCTGATGAAGTTGGGCAATCACGATACCGCCAGCGAGCTTAACGACATACTTCAGGACTATAAAGCCAATGAAGTAGAGAATGCATCTTCGCGGCCATCGCACGAATACATCTCATCGTTTGAGGAAACAAATACTTGATAGCGAAAAGAACCAGGACGTTAATAGGCAATTCTGCAACGCGAATATGCTACATTTCCACGAGAAGCTCAGGGGTCCTATCAAGAAGCTTCAGGGCAGTTATTCCCCTACCCTGTAGAAACACATCTACTCTCGTGGACAAAATATCCCCTGCCGGGACGAGGCAACAAACTTATTTGAACTTTCCCGGTGGAGACCATATCCACCAGTCAAGTATCCACTGGACCTTAAAGACCTCTGCGAAAACTCCTATGCCAAGAAGGATGACATAACCAATCATCACGGCCAAGCCAATAGCTGGACCATAACTTGCCAAGAAGCCCCGTCCCTGTTCTGTACCATTCTTATGACGTGTCTGCTCCACTTAATCCCCCGATTATTTTTTAAAGTATATCATGGAACAGATTACAAAAACCCGCATACATTTTTTAGCAGAGTCTGGCTGGGCACTTGGTAGGGACATAC
>DKBH01000085.1 GCA_002451165.1 Nitrospiraceae bacterium UBA6905 | reverse complement strand
TCTCCATGAGATGCCCGGAAATTGATAACGGTTTTCATGCCCATGGCTTTGAGCGTCTGATATCCTTCCGTGGTAGGCTGTTTGCCCCGGTAAACGCAGGGTGAGATCCTGCCGACGTTATCGATCCCGGGCAGACCATAGAGCTTTTCTGACAATTTGACATCCCGAAATGCGTGCAGATTCCCTCCAGTGCAGTTGGCTGTTTCCTTATAAACCTGCATCTTGTCAGTTGCATACGTGGGAGAGGGTAACACCGCCACGCCGACAATGAATGCAAGATATATTATTTTTTTCATTGCCATATCATCCCTCCTGTCCTTGTTTCCTCCCAGGGATTTTCTGATAAAATCAGCCCCATTTAGCTGTCGCAATTATAGCAGAAAACCGGCGTCGATACGGACCCCATGGTGAGTTTTGGCCCATGTGAAGTACCATGATGAGGGTAGGGCCGTGCAGGCATCAGCAATGTCTGCAATGATCGTTCATGGTATAAACGCAATGACGAATGACGAGGCGGATGTAAAGCGGGGGAGCGGGAAAGTTTTGTCATTAAAATTCCTGAATGGAAAAGCGCAGAGGCTCTCCTCAATGCGTGGCAGTAGACTGGAAGAGTAATAATTCAACGAATAAATGAGCAAATACGCACAGTATATACTACTATCCAAAACATTCTCCGAAAGCGTTCGGGACAAGGGTGTGCTGCAAGCTTACTGCTCCGCTCCGGCAGAGCCTATGCCGCATCATACATCAAGCTCATGCCAGGGGCAGTCACATGCCTTCGCACCTCCGCTGCTTGTCCAGCGCCTTACAGGATAGACCGAACTTCAGCACATCTCGGCCAAGTGCCCGGAGACTGATGCAATCACACCGATATTGTCTGAACGCTTTGTAAAAAAAATGGATGTGTCCCCAAGTATGCTCTAAATACTTTCTTTATCTTTCTTGTCGTTGCCATGGCTTCTTCCTTATATCCTGAATCTAACTAATCGTAATTCCGGAATCACCTTCTCCGATAAGTGGCAGAATTCTTTCTATCTTGAAAATAACCAGGTGCTTCGGGCCTTTTGCCCTGTCCTCCTCAGGAGAAAGATGTCTGCGCGTCATGCGCGCAATCAGCTCCTGATCATGGTCCTCCCGGACCTTGGTCAGAAAAAGCCTGATGCCCTGATATCCCATGCCATGTTCGATGAACATGCAGGCAGCATGAGGATTTTCGATGATGTTGCGATACGTCAGGCGCTCGCGCATGATAAAACATACCATGCCGGCCTCCATAACGCGCGGAGCCGAGTATATTGCAGCGGTCACTTTCCCGATGCTGTCTGCTGAAGAGAGGATGCATATTCCCGATCTGCCTTCAAAATAGTCTTTTAATGTCATACATTCACTCCTGCGGTGTCCTTATCAGTTTTGCGGTGTCATACCCTTTTGCTTCGAGCCTCTCAAGTATCTCCCGGTAAAGTTTCTCATCCATCTTTTTCGTCCTGCTCAATATCCAGAGATAGGTCCGGTCAGGATGGCCCACGACGGCATATTCATACTCCTTGCCGAGTTCGATGATCCAGTAGTCTCCAGAAAATGGCCAGAAAAACGACACCCTGAGCTTTGCGTTCGACTTCGTGTCAACGACTTTCGCAGTACCCTCTGCATTTCTGAGTTTGCCGCTGAAGGAACCTTCATAACATTCGTTGAGCACCGCTATCCTCCCATCGCTGCGCAGGGTGTATGTTGCCCTGCTTCCAACGCAGCCCTCCTGAAAGCGGTGCGGGTACCTGCTGATCTCATACCACAGGCCTGTATAGCGCGTAAGGTCGACGAAGGGCACTACCTCAAGAGACAGTGCAGCCTGCTTTTTCTGAGATGTGCAGGAAAGTAAGAAAAAAAATGAAATAGTTATCAATAAGCCGAGAAACTTGGCAATCATCTTCTTCAATTTCAGTGATTCATTCACTTGTCCTCTCATCCTCCGGATGAGTTCCCTTCTGCCTTCTGTCAGCAGCCGGGCTCCCCGGGATGGCCGCAGCACTCCTGCCGGTTCTTCAGCTTGATCGCATTGTTCCTGAGAAGAAGCCCGATCTTTTCTGAAAGCGGTCGTGGGGCCGAAAGGTTCGTAATAAAATCCCTTATGCTTGGGCTCTCGTGTCCGCGTGTATGCATAATTCCTCTTTAAAGTTCTGGATGCTGCTATTGTTGCCTCATTATTAAATTATATATTTCTTAATGACTGATTGCGAGTCAAAAAGGGACGTCCGTGCATATCGATTTGTCTTCACTCAGGAGCCGCAGATCAGGTTCTAGCCCCCCTGCACAACTAATGGCTTTCCGTACGGAACATTCCGGCACGGGCAAGGGTCCTACTGCCAGGAGGCAAACTCATGCCAGAGGTAAGCACATGCCTTCGCTCTTCCGATGCTTGTCCTTAGCCTTGCAATACTTCCGCGATACTTTCAGCAATGCTCGGCCAAGTGCCGAAAACTTTTCAAATGTCAATGGTCAAGTCTGACCCTCTACTATATTTTCAGGTTGACGAACGGCCAGGTGAAGATCTAAGAGTCTGCGAATGGTCAGTAGGGGAGAAGTATTTCAGCTGCAGTTTGCGAGTTGTCCTTTACTGAGAGCTGCAACGGTCTTGTCAAAGTCTTTCTGCCAACGTGAGTCATTGTCCAGCCCGATCCAGCGATTACGAGCATAAAGACCTGCTGGGGTGGCGCTTCCCTTGAAAATACTCAAAGGGTCATACTTCAGCATGCATCCTTTTCCTGAAACCTCTTTGCATGTCATCAGTCGACCACCTTCTTCCCCCATACGGCGTATACCGGATCAGCAGTCATCAACTGAGGGAAATATTGATCATCTTCCGGCCGTGGCAGGCCCCGCATCGAATAGGTCCCGATGTTGTTGAACTTTCCCGATCGGAGAAAATACTCGATTATCAGGCCCATACGCTCAAACTCGTGGAGCTCCTTCCAGATCCTTATGGCCTTATGAGGGAACCAGCGGTTTGAAAACGTCATGATACATACTCCCCGAGGCCTTAGTACGCGCGCAATCTCTTCAAAGAGATTGACAGGGTGAATAAGATACTCTAAGGAGACTGTGCAGACAACCGCATCAAATGTCTTGGTACCAAAGGGTAGCCGGGGATCCGTATTCAAGTCATGAATGAGATAATCGCTAAGTTGTGAATTCTTTCTCAGTTCTCCCTCATTCAGCCCAATTCCGACAAGGTTCTGCAATACGATATGTTCGGGTATGTGGGACTGCCAACTGCTCATCAAGTCAAGCACCTCCATGCCGTTGGCCAAATGTTGCCCGTAGATATCTCTGATGACGGAAATTGCCTGTTCGTCAATGTGTGAAACGAGGCGTGGTGTGCTATAAAAATGACTGTCAACGTTTTCATCTTCACGTCGAAATGGATCGTCCGAGAAGAAGTCGGTGGGCATTCCGCCGCAACGAGCCTGCATACCCGCACCTTCTGCAGCAACCTCTAACCATGCGGTGCACGAACCACCGATTTCACCCAGCTTCTTCTGTACTCCCACGACTCTGACATCAAGCACCACGTCATGCCGGGACAACGGGTGATTAAAGTCGACGATAAGGTGGTTATCATCAAGACCGGTGCACCGAAAGGGCTCCACGTTAGATTTGAAGACATTCGGAATAGCTTTTAGGATTCCCTTTGGGTAGAATCGACCAAAACGGGGCTCGGTTAATATAGGATAAGCAAATCGCCGATCAAATTGCCGCTGCTCAACAGCGAATTCATTGCCAGAGCTAAATGGGGTAACGAGGTCGACCTCACCAGAGGCAAAGGAAAACTCCTCACCGGCCGCACTCCCGATTAATTTGTCGAAAACAGCCTCTGGAAAAATATCACTCCAGAAATTCACCTTCCTGGCAAAGAGGGCATCATAATGGCTTGCCTGGGGACTATCCCACCTGAGAAGCAATTGCAGGCTTGCAATGTTCTGCGCTGTTATTTTCTCGCTCATCCTATGAGGTGTCATGCCGGACAAAAGGGTTTTCGCACGGTGTTGGCCGGGTATGTATAGTGTACCAAAAAACAACTGCAGGAAGAGCGGTCTGCCTGCCTGGCATCACGTTTGACCGGGCGCGCCGCACGGCACACCCGTGCCAGGAAACTGGAGGACAAACAGCCGGCATAAGCCTAGAGAGGAATCGAAGGAAAACTCTGAGTGAAGTGTGTACAGGCTGTTGAAAAACTCTCTTAGCAAAGAGGCGTAAGAATTGCGTAGCAAACTTCATCCTGATTTCAAGGAGGACGATTTGCTCGGAGAGAACCAGCGGAAAGAACCGATGTTCTACTATGTGAGGATAGAGGAGATGGCGCCGGCCGATCATCTTCTGAGGCTTGTGGACAAGCATGTCAGTTTCAGTTTCGTCCGCGAAAAGGTAAAGCAGCTCTATAGCCACACAGGGCGGCCGTCCGTAGACCCTGAGATTCTTCTTCGATTCTTCTTTATAATTTCGTCATATCTTGATACCGCCGTACAAAAGAAGTAACCTGTGTAGCAGCGGAAAGGCCCCTATGCATTGAGTGATTAATCTCCTGCTTTTTTGCCGAACTATGTTGCGCCTGATTCCTGCTTGCAGTTTTTCCATATGTAGTGTATTGTAATACAGGAGGTGCAGCATGAGAACCGTATTATCCGTCAGTCTTCCGGAAAACATGGCCGAGGAACTGGATAGATTTGCAAAAAGCACAGGCCGCAACAAAAGCGATATCGTTAAGGAATCCCTCAGCCTGTTTTTGTGGGAAATAAAGCTCAAGGCGGTTCAGAAAAAACTCGGTCCAAAGGCAAAGAAGCTCGAGATTGTCAGTGAAGAAGATGTGTTCAAAGCATTTTCATGAAAGTCGTATTTGATTCAAACGTTCTTATTGCAGCACTCATCACAGAAGGGATCTGCGCGAAACTGCTGCACAGGGCGCGCACCGGAGAATTCTCGCTCGCCTCATGCCCTTTCATCATGAAAGAAGTTCGGCGCATCCTCTCAAGGAAATTCCGCCTTGCAAATAGCGAAAGAGCATCAGCAATGGAGCCTGTCACTGAAGCGGTCGGTCAGATCATTGAACATAACCTGAAAATCAAAGGCGTCTGCCGGGATGCCGATGATGACAACATCCTTGCCTGTGCACTGGCGGCAAAGGCTGAATATCTGGTGACCGGGGATGCCGATCTTCTGGAACTGAAGAGTTATCAGGACATCAGGATGACAACGCCGAGGGACTTTGAGGCGTTGTTTCTCTAGCCACCTGCTTCCGGCAGGGACTGAGCAAGCCCGACATCACGGAGGCTACGCTTATGAAAAAGAAATGCGATACAGTGTATCAGTTCAGGATAGAGTTGAAGGAGATAGAGCCTCCCATCTGGCGACAGAGAGGGCAGGGCAGCGCAGGATTAAGTCGCCTTTTTTCCTAATACCATTTTCATGCATGGAAGTAAATCAATTTGATCCGGAGCTTGCTGCACGAGGCTAGTCTTGAGATGGCGATAATCAAGTCTGACCTTATTTCCTTGTTGCAATCAAGCACTTAATAGTTGTACTATTTAGTGCTATATCAAATACTAAAAGGAGTGCTCTAATGAATGCCATAGCAGCGCAGGATATTAAAAGAAAAGGAATTTCTGCAGTCGATGAGGCGCTGAAGGAGGGGCCGGTTCATGTGATCAAGAACAACCTGCCTCAGTATGTGGTAATGACCGAGGCCCGATATCGTGAGTTGGTTGAGGCTGAGGATGAGGCATACATTGCAAGAGTGCGTACATCACTGGAAGACGTGAAGGCCGGCAGGGTCAGTCGAGGCTCTGCAGAGGATCTGATCAAGGAATTGGGACTCGAAGACTGAGAATGTATACCCTTGTCTGGACGCCACACTTTACGCGAGCGGCGAATAAATTTAAGCAACGACATCCTGAGCTGAAGAAGAAAGTCGCAGGCATTCTCCGCGATCTGGAAAAAGACCCATTTCAACCACATCTGAAATATCACTACCTCGGGGGCAAATATAAGGGGACGCAGGCAATACGTATAACCGACAGTTACCGGATCACTATGACCGTTATGATCACTGAGAAGGAAATTCTGCTGATAGATATTGGACCGCATGACGAGGTCTATCGTTGATGGGCGGGTTGGGGAAAGTACATCAAGTGTTTGGGGATGAGTTGAATAGGATTATTGAAGAGCTGAATGGAGTGCTGGCGGCGTGACAGAAGCGACATTCGCATCAAAATACAGCGCAGTGATTTGCCAAAGGGGTGGTCTATAGAGAAGCTTAAGGAAGTCGTTGATATCCTCGACAGTCAGCGCGTGCCCGTGAGTGCAAAGAACGGGAAAACCGGCAGGGTAACGTTCCATACTATGGCGCAACAGAGCAAGTCGGCTGGATTGACGATCACCTTTTTGACGAAGCGTTGATCTTGCCGGGGGAAGACGGTGAACCCTTCCTCGATTCGGCAAAACAAGAAGCCTATATCATACGAGGCACATCATGGGTCAATAATCATGCGCATGTTTTTCGCACACGAAATGGTATTCCAAATTCCTACATAAAACATTATCTCGACATAGTTTAGTTACAGGGACCAAACGCTGAAACACAACCAGTCATTGATGAGGCAAATACCAATGCATAAATCAAGTCTGACCCTGCCACGCTTTACGATGATCAAGCTCATCTGCATCGCACAAACCGCCCCGGCGCGCACCCTGTCGCGACTTTCTTTTACCGCTGCATCGGGCAGCCCGACTAGGGAGAATTGCGGGAGCCCCCGCGAAGGAGGAGGATTTCGTTGCGCAGCTTTTTATCGGCTCGACCCATGATTACATGCTCTTCTTCTAGAACTTCGGAAGGCTGTACTGGATGAAGACCTACCAGTTGCCAGAAGCAGGCAGGACAGCCAAGGGAAAGGCGATGGTCAACCTGCTGCAGCTTTCTGAGAACGTACGTGTCACGACGGCACTTCCGGTGCGTGATTTCAAGGAAGGGTATCTCGTGATGTTTACTAAGAACGGCACGGGGGGATTTAAGAAGCATAGCGGTATCGCCAACCATATCTTCTTAAATATTTCGCCAAAAAGATTGAAGGACCTTGACCCGAAAAACTGGTACCCTGATCTGGGGCACTGAGTTCCGGCAGCGCCTGCGTCTTCGCCTCACTTTTCAGATCCTGATAAGGGTAAGCACATGCGTTCGCTTCGCCTATGCTTCCTTCAACTTGCAGGGCTTCAGCACCTCTTTCAGCACGCTTCGGCCAAATCCCGGATTTGAACAGCATGTCTCTTTACGAGCCGGCAACCAGGGCCATTCTGGTCTGACCTCATTAAACGAAAGCTATCGTCTTTTATGCGGGATTGCACTTGAACTCCTAAGCTCCAGAGTGCGCTGGTTTACAATTCTGGATCAATAAGGTTATAGTAACAAGTAACTTTTGGAGCTATGGAAACCTCAGAGACTTTGAAAGTCTCTGAGGTTTTTTATTTTAACCATGTAACAAGGAGACCATGTGGAAAAGAAGCTTTATGTCGGGAACATCTCTTACAGCACAACGGAAGATGAGCTGAAGGAACTATTCTCAAAATGCGGAGAAGTATCATCGGTAAAAATCATAACAGATCCCCATACCGGAAGAGCTAAGGGTTTCGGTTTTGTTGAGATGACAACTGAAGCAGACGCAAAGAAGGCGATTGCCGAGCTCAATGGAACGATGTCCGCGGACAGGACACTTACCGTAGCAGAAGCAAAACCGCAGCAGCCTCGGGAGAGACGCAGCTTTGGCGGGGGCGGCCGCGGCAGAGAAGGTTACGGTGGAGGAAGAGGGAGATAGACCATTTTGGAGATAAGAGTTCGTGGAAACGACATTGAGAGCGCCCTCAAGGCCCTGAAACGGCAACTTCAAAAAGATGGGTTGTTTAAGGACATCAAGCGCCGGAGGTTCTATGAAAAACCTTCTATAAAGAAAAAAACGAAGAGCAGAGAAGCACTCAGAAAAAAATTAAAAGCTCAAAAATCATTCAAGCGACCCTTGCTGAGGCGGTCCACCCCCTCCGCATGAATACAGATATTTCATTGTGGCTGCCCTCCGCCGCCCGACATAGCCAGAATAGAGGTACTACAAATAAATTTAACAACGTTCCGGATGAAAACTGCGTCACTGTAAACTCCTACACATACCGCCTTTTTCCCCCGAGCAAAGAAAGAGAGATAAAAAGATTTATGGAATTCAACAGATTTGATTTACACCCCCGTGTTACGGAGGGGATAAAGACGGCCGGCTATAGCACGCCTACTCCCATCCAGATTCAGGCCATCCCGCCTGTCCTCGAAGGCCGTGATGTCATGGGCCTCGCGCAGACCGGCACAGGGAAGACGGCTGCCTTCGTTTTGCCGGTACTGAACCGGCTGATCGGGGGAGCGCGCGGGCAGGTCCGTGCCCTTGTAATCGCGCCGACACGCGAATTGTCGGAGCAAATCCACCAGGCCATCAGTATTCTCGGAAGAGCAACCCGGCTCCGAAGCGCGGCGGTATATGGCGGCGTCGGACTCGGACCGCAGATACAAATATTACGGGCCGGTGTAGAAATTGTGGTAGCCTGCCCGGGCCGCCTGCTCGATCATATCGGTCAGGGGACCGTCGATCTATCGCGCGTCGAAATATTGATCCTCGACGAGGCGGACAGGATGTTTGACATGGGGTTTCTTCCCGATATAAGGAGAATAGTCAAGCATCTCCGCCTGAAGCGCCAGACGCTTATGTTCTCGGCAACTATGCCGCAAGATATCCGAAAACTTGCCGCTGACCTTCTGCAGACACCCGTGAACATACAGGTCGGGCATAGTGCGCCTGTCAGCACCGTGGCCCATGCGCTTTATCCCGTCGAGCAGCATCTCAAAACAGCGCTTCTTCTCGAACTGCTTTGCGAAACTGATGCAGAATCGGTCCTGATCTTCACCCGGACAAAACATCGTGCCAAGCGCCTCGGTCTGCAGATCGAAAGGGCAGGCTTCAGAGCGGCATCTCTGCAGGGCAACCTTTCGCAAAACAAACGACAAGCGGCATTGGACGGCTTCCGGAACGGAAAGTATCAGATCCTTGTGGCTACCGACATCGTCGCGCGCGGCATAGACGTTTCAACAATATCCCACGTCATCAACTACGATGTTCCGGATACCGCCGAGGCGTATACTCACCGGATCGGGCGAACCGGCCGGGCCGCCCGGACCGGCGATGCCTTTACATTCATCACTCATGAAGACGAGGAGATCGTCGCTATTATCGAGCGTACGATCGGAGAAAAAATAGAGCGCCGTTTTCAAAAAGGCTTTGATTACAGAAAACCCGCTCCATTGAGGGATCAGGCGAGTTCAGGGAATCGCGCGAGACCGTCGAAAGCGGCCTTGCGCCGGCGGCGTTGATCGACCTTCCCGCTGAACGTATTGCATTATTGATGAATGCTGGACTTCTTTCACAGGACGTACCGGCGACTAATAACCACAAGGAGGACACACCATAGTTAATCAAAGACGAGCACCCGCACGAGCAGTTGACAACACTCGCATAAACAGGCAGATCCGGGCCATAACATCGAAAGAAATACGGGTCGTCGACGAAAAGGGACAAATAGGCGTAATGGATATTGATTCGGCGCTGAAGATTGCCGGAGATCGGGAACTGGACCTGGTCGAAATAAGCCCCTTAGCTGAACCGCCGGTTTGCAAGATCATGGATTACCGCAAATACAGGTTCGAGCAGGGCAAGAAAGAGCGGAAGGCGAAAAGGCAGCAAACAAATATCTCGGTGAAGGAAATCAGGATGCGTCCGTCGATCGGCGAACATGATTATGAGTTCAAGAAGCGAAGTGTACGCAAATTCATCGACAGCGGCGATAAAGTCAAGGTCACTATTCGCTTCAGGGGACGGGAATTCAGCCGGCCTGATTTGGGAGTCGCTGTTCTGAACAAGCTTGCGCTGGAGTTGGGCGACATCGCGAAAGTGGAATCCCAGCCGAAGATGGACGGCCGACAGATGGTTATGGTCCTCAGGGCATCATAAGCGCGCGAATGCTGAGTGCAGTTTGTGACCAAGTACGCTGCCGCAGAGGTGTCCTGACCGAATGTAGCTCACTTGCTCTCGGCACTAGCACTAACGGAGTTTCGGAGCGCTCTCCATTATTTGCCTTGCTTATTTGGGTAGAAGCGTGCTATGCTAAACTAGAATTTTGGAAGTTTTTGCCGTTGATGAGGCTACAAAGACTTTTGACTTTGNNAAGGGCCCGAAAGGCCTCAAGGCAATCAATGTAGCGAAGCTGTAATTGACTGACTGTGAGAATCCCCCTTGCTTTTAAGGCGGGGGGATTTTTATTTTTGAGTGGAGGGGAAATGGCAAACAGACATCATCACAGGAATAATCATGTGGTAAGGATGGAATTAAAAAAGCAGGGCAATATTGCTGCCGGTCTGGTTTCGGATCGATTTCCAACGGTTTCCGGCATTGTCATTCATATGACATATTATCGCAAAGGGGCAATTCCTGTTCTTATGGTACGTACGATAAACATCTACCCCACCTCTTACGCCTATTTTAAGATTGATTGCATGATAAAAAGTTGCGACGGGGGAGGTTTTGATTTGACCTCTATAGTTGCGAACATGGTGAAAACCCGTGAGAGGCTGAGAAAAGGCACTCTCGTGTGCCACGGGAATATCGATGTCATTTCATCTGAGCATGCAAGCGTCGAATATGAAGCCGTAATACAATATAAAAGGCTATAAAACACATTCCCTGATTCCCATGGGCGGAACCATCCGCAGGACGCGAGCGAACGCGTGGAAGCCGTCTCACCTCTCAGAACAATCTAAGAATAAACCCAGACAAACAGCACGATTTGCTCAGTGCTGGGGCAAAGGAGAATAAATGGATAAGACTATGAGTGAAATTAAGATGAGAGAAATTAAGAGAATTGCGCTGGTTGCTCACGACAATATGAAGAAGGAACTGCTTGAATGGGTCCTCTTTAATAAAGACATTCTCTTAAGGCACGAGCTGTTCGCAACGGGCAGTACCGGCAAGATACTGCTGCAGGCATTAGGCAGACCGGTAAATTGTTTCAAGAGCGGCCCTCTCGGTGGTGACCAGCAGATTGGTGCAAAAATAGCAGAAGGGGGCATCGATATGGCAGTATTTTTCTGGGATCCTCTCGAACCGCAGCCTCATGATGTCGATGTGAAGG
>DKBH01000054.1 GCA_002451165.1 Nitrospiraceae bacterium UBA6905 | reverse complement strand
CCGCCGTAGTGGCCCCAGTCGGCAGGCCACCATTCCTGCGTGTCGGTCATCAGCGCGGTCAGGTCCTTCTTCAGGGCCGCCAGGTCGAGCTTCTTGAATTCTTTGGCGTAATTGAAGTCGGGACCCATCGGATTAGACTTGGGGGAATGCTGGTGCAGGATGCCGAGGTTCAGCTGATTTGGCCACCAGTCGCGGTTCGATGTGCCTCTGCCGGCAGTGGTTCTGCCAGATTTGCCCGTTACCGGGCACGTAATGTCCTCGCTCATGATATTTCCTCCTTTCGTCGTACGGGATGCCATCGTTCTAAGTGATCCATCCGGCTCGTCATTGTATCGTGGTGCGCTCCTTATCAGAAAGAATGTTCTCAAAGAGAAGCCGCGCCGTTCCCTCTAAATAGGAATTATTCCTGAGTATCAGAGAAAAAATTATCTTTTCAGCTGTATCCTCCTTCCGCAGGCCTTGCAGTATCCGTAATATTCATATCGCATGCCCACGGGCTGGAAAGCCGTCCTCTCTTGTATCTGGGCGAAGGAAAAAGGTATCTTGCCTAGAAAGTCCTCTATCCTGCCGCACTTCCTGCAGATAAGATTTATATGGTTCGTCACATTGACATCATATCGATTGTCTCCGTCGTAAAATTCAAGCTCCTGGATCAGCCCCTCTTTTTTCAGGATGTCAAGCGTGTAGTAGACAGTTGATAGGCTGACCTGCGGCGCCTTCTTTCTGACCTTGTGCAGGATGTCCATGGCGCCGGGATGCGAGAGGTTTCGCGAGAGGACCGAGATGATTTCCCGACGCGGGGCGGTCACCTTGTACC
This sequence comes from Nitrospiraceae bacterium UBA6905, assembly GCA_002451165.1. Classification (GTDB taxonomy): domain Bacteria; phylum Nitrospirota; class Thermodesulfovibrionia; order Thermodesulfovibrionales; family UBA6898; genus UBA6898. The sequence continues at coordinate 4,525 of DKBH01000054.1, read as the reverse complement.
CTTTTTTGCGGAGCGAAACGATCAGTCGCTGCTCGATATCTTGAGGACACGGGATTGCCGGCATCATATAATTAGGAATGATTCCTGATTAAATATAACACCGACAGATTCGCCTGTCAAGGGCCGTTGGACGTTCATGTCGGACCGCCATCCACTTGGAGAGGGTAGTTCTAAGCGGGTGTGCGCCGCAGGCTGCGGCCGGGCATCCGACGGCGCCGACAGAGCGACTGACGGAGGTGGCTGCCGTCACTCTGCTGCTTTCTGCCACCGCATGCGGATCAGGTCGATGCGCTTTCGGTTCACGCCCAGGTCGGAATAGCCCACGCGCGATGCGGACCGAACGTGGATAACCTTGGCGGCGTCATCGGCGAGGAACTCCACATCGTCCACGAACCGGAAGACGAGGCTCCTGAATTCAACGTGCAGGTAGGTGCCGCTATTCGTCATGACCTTCGCTCTCGGCAAAATGGCGACGATGCCCGTGAGACGTGACCATGCGTCCTGTGCCGGGCCGGTGTAGGGAAGGGGTGCTATCCAGTGCCTTTCGTCCGGCGCCTGGCTGGACACGCAGTTCGGGCGCGACGGGCAGGGGAGGAGTTTTCCGTCCCGGGCGCCGAGGCCAGTGGGCCGGCTGCCAGAACAGCCGATCAGCAGGACCACGACTAGCAGCAGATGATACCTTACGAGCGGAGTGATCATCGATTTTCTTATCGTTCGTCCTTTTGGTTCTCCTCCGGCGTCCGGTTGAGTCTCGTGATGTCGAACCCCGGGGCTTTGAGACATACGACGTTCTTCTGGCAACGCTGCTCTCTCTGCGGCATTCGCGACAGGATCCAGCAATGCGTTACGGACGGCGTCAGAGACCGGCTGAGGGTTCGGTCTCCATCCTTCACAGGCGCTGCCGTTTCATACTGAACTCTCGGCACGTTTCAATGCACCCTACTCAATTTTGCTCCTCAGTCCCTCAAGATTTCTCCAATTCTACCATCGTTCTCTTCATTCGGCCCATGAAGCAGTCTGCGGCTTATCAAGTTCGTTACAGCACTTCGGTATGATAGTGGACCGCAGCCACGATTTTTGTTATAGTCCCCTCGCTCAGTCGCTTAACGTGCAGTTCTGTCATGTCCCTTGCAATACGTGCCTTTATAATCCTTTGACTCCGCACGGTACATTCAAGCACGGGCAAGGGGCCGGTCGATTCGACCTCCTGTCAGGGGCAACCCTGCTTGCCGGCAGGCAGTCACATGCCTTCGCTCCTTCATGTTTGCCCCGCGGGATGGAATTCTATCGGGGCTTGTCCTTCGCCTTGCAACACTTCCGCGATACTTTCCGCACGTCTCGGCCAAGCCCCCGGAGACTGATGGAATTACGCCGATATTGTCTGAAAGCTTTGTAAATAATATGATGTGTCCCTAATTATATTCAAGACTTTCCCTTGCGCAGTCTTGGGGGGAAGTTAACAAGGGCTTATTTCTGAGCAATATCCCATTTCATTCGCCGATGGCTTGAGCGAAGATCGGACATGCCCTTTGAAGCAGCCCGCTTGTCCTTTTCGATGCCGTCGAGAAAATAGACAAAGTCGAGCTCCCTGTTCGGATGTTCATATTCGCGATCAAATTTATCGACAATGTCATTCGCCGGCATGGCCTTTCTGCCGGCTATTTCGCGAAGGGATAAGGCAAGGCCTTTCTTGTCGTGCCCGCTCTTGTAAATCTTGTATATCAGTTCCGAACAGACTATGGAGCTGTCAGTAAGGAAGTCGAAATTATAATCATAGGGCCTGCCGAGATATCGATAAGCTTCATCCACCGCCTTTGCGATATCCAATTTTGACAGTCTGGGGCGCATCACTCCGATATAGTCAGCAAGGGCTCCCTCCTGAAGTGAACTGAACTTGACCCCTTCACTGACAGCCTCGATAATCTGATGCGGATGTCCGTCAGGCGCTGCGTGACGGAATTCTTTCATCTGATCGGGATATTTCTTTGCCAGATAATCCATGAAATCCTTATAGCTGCCCTGTTTCTTGTAGTAATTGACTACTGACGGATCAGAAAAAAATGTCTTCATGTCCTCATAGGTGCCGATAAAAAGCTCGGCATGAGGCCAAAACCCCGGAAGTCCTACGTTGCTCAGGTACCAGTTTCTCCGTTCAACAATGATATCACCCGGCTGGAGCTGTTTATTCATGGTATCGAGCTGTTCAGACGTGATAAGGGTATTGTCTATTCTTTTGACTTTCGTGTCCCCCATCCATTCGGAAACATGCATCTGCAAGGGGAACCAGGCTTTAAAACTCTTTTCCTTCACGATATCAAGACCGTTTGCCGCAAAGTAGTGCGGTCCCGACTGTTTCATCTCTCCGGTAATGAAGTCATAATTCTGCTGGATAGAGTCAAATACCCAGGAAGTTTCTCTTATTTCCATAAGGCCGCGCTTTTTGAATGACTTCTTGAGGAACTGGTAGTACTGGTATCCTGCAAGAACCCCTGCCATATCCTGGACATGTATGGTGTTCCACTTCAGACGGCCATACATGCCGGGAGGTATCCCGTATTGTGCATTCGTGTCATCAAGTGGTTTTTCGTAGAGATCATTGTTGATGGTCTGCCTGATGATCTTGAGGCTCTCGGCGTACTTGATCAGCAGGGCCGTATAGGCAACGAGAAAGGCATCCTCGTGGTTGGCCCGGTTCGCTATCAGATAGAAGGTCCGGTAATGGTCTATGAGGCTGTCGAATGCGACGAGATAGTCCAGGCAATTGCCCCAAAGAAGATTCAGATTTGCTTTTTCGCTGATATCAAAGTCCTTTGTCCTGTCTTTTTGCAGCAGTCTGCTTTCCTCCATGACCCGGACTGTCTTCTGCATATTCTCCGCATATGACCTGAGCAGGTTGAGATCCTGATGAAACCGTTTTGAGAATTGATTATTGGGGATATCTGATATAGTAATGCCCTGCGCAGAGACATCCAACGGTATGGACATGAAGAGCATTACCAGCACTAGGGATATGGTTGCTTTTCTAGGGCAGAGGGCAGAGGTGGTTTTTATCATCAATGAGCGCCCAGATCCTTTATGATGAGGGATGCTATATCTTCTGCCGCATTGGGACGTGCAAAACGCTGGACATTCTTTTTCATGACAGCCATTCTGTCCCTGTCTTTGAGCAGAGTATCGATCTTGAAACCGAGTGCCGGCAGGTTGTTGCATCTAAGGGCAATGCCTTCCTCGAGAAAATGATCGCTGTTTCTTTCTTCCTGTCCCGGAACCGGATTAACAACAACAAGGATAAGTCCTTGTGCAAATGCCTCTGAAGAGGTCAGCCCTCCGGCCTTTCCGACAAGGATGTCCGAAGCTGCCATGTAGCTGTCCATCTCTTTGGTAAACCCAACCACCTTCTTGGCATGCCGTGTCTTTAAGCGACCGATGTCATCCTTCAGTTTTTCGTTATTCCCGCAGATTACGACCACCTGGATCGGCGATTGCACTTCATCGATAAAGCGGATCATCATTTCCATGGGGCCTACCCCAAAGCCCCCTGCAGACACAAGAATGGTTGTCAGGTCCGGAGAAAGTCCGTGTTTGATCCGTACATTCTGCCTGGACTGCTTCCTGGCAAAGGCTGGGTCTATGGGGATACCCGTGACATGGATCGAATCGGAAGAAATGCCAAGCTTCTCAAGATAGATCTTTGTCTCTTCGCAGGCCACAAAATACCAGTCGATATCCTTATACAGCCACATTGCATGTGCGTCATAATCTGTCACAACGATTCCTACGGGAAAATCGATCAGTTTTTTCTTTTTAAGATGTACAAGAAGCTCTGAAGGCAGAAAGTGCGTGCAGATGGTGGCTGAAGGCCGTGTCTTTTTCAGGAGCTTCACCAGGGGGCCGGTATTGAGAAGGTCCATGGCAAGCCTGCGCTTCTGATATTTCCATGGGCGGTCAAGTGAATTGTATACCCATCCAAGAACCTCCGGCCTTTTGTTGACAAGATCGATATAAAGGTCTGAATAGACCTTCCGAAACAGCGGTGTCGTGTATTTGAGGACTTCGATGTGTTCAACCGGGATATCCCTCATACCGAATGCCGAGACCAGAGCCTCGGCTGCCCGTACATGACCTGCACCGGATGCTGCCGAAAGAATGAGCACTGAACCCTTATGTTCCGGCTGAATCTGTTTCATGGTTTCTGAATCTTCCCGTTTTGTTTTGCAAAGTCTTTCAAGGATTTCTTCAGGTGTATCCAGGTGTTGTTGAACCCAAAGGACTGCATTTCTTGTACAGCGTCCTGAAAAGACCAGCCGTCCACATCCATTCTATAGGCAGCAACAACTACCCCTGTACGGTCCTGTCCAAGCGCACAATGAACATATAGCGGCTGATTTGACGGGTCTGACATGGCGCGTATTATCTCCTGCAGTTTTTCCTTTCGTATGCCAGATGTCATCGGAAGAGGAAACTCCAGGTATCTCATGCCTTCGTTTTCGACCGCTTTCCGTTCTCCATGAGATGCCCGGAAATT
>DKBH01000012.1 GCA_002451165.1 Nitrospiraceae bacterium UBA6905 | reverse complement strand
AGTCCGGGGTTTCAGGGCTTCTGCATCTGTGGCCTAGACCGATGGCCTCGCCACACGATGCAAGAATGGCCTCCGCTTCGCTCCGGGCGGCCATTCATCCCCAGGCTTAAAAGCCATGGGGTTATCTGGCCGTTTTTATAAACCATCACAAAAAAATTGCCAAAAGTCTTTTTTTCAATCATATGTATGGCAATTATTAAAGTTTTACTTGAGGCTGTAAAGCTTTTTATTAACTCCTATTTCACCCTTCTCTTGGTCAATGAATTTTCCTCACTTTTACCAAATTCAGTAGAGTAGAGAGCTGGGGTAGTGGCTGCTGAGGCTCTATTTCCAGATCCCCGTCAAACCGCTCGTTCGGTTTTCCCGAATACGGCTTTGCCATCATCTTCTTCCAAAGGTTTTCGCGCAGCTTGACGCCCTGGTATAGTTTCCTCTGAAGTTCCTGGATCTTTTTCGGAGTTTTCAGCATTACGCAATATCCTTCCCTTCTCTCCTTCAGAAACATGATGAAGGCATTGCCCCTTTCCTCTCTCAAAGTTATGCGGTCTTTGAGATGATAACGGTACTCTGGACAACTCCGACTCCCGTACCGACCCGGCGGAACTTCGTTTCCTTATATCTGTCAGTTGCCCCTGAAGGCATCGGTACGGATCTCCCGTGTTCATTGTCGCATGGTTTCCCCTGCGTGTCGTCCCTGTGACCCTGGAAGTCCATCTATCGGTTATGGCAGTTATCGTGAGGATAGATGCTTCGGCCTTCCCCAATGTAGGACAGGGTCGGCAACCCCATTATGTTGTGTCGAGGCTACATCCGGGTTAGCTTACGCTACAACCCGCAGGTTCGCTCAGCTCCCTTTCGAAGCCTTTGTCAAGAAACTCAGTGCTTCGGGTTGCCCCTTACACCTCCTTAAAGCTACGTGGGTGAATTACCAAATTCCCACGGCTGGACTTTAACCAGCAAGTCATACTTTTTACACGGCATACCCGACCATTCAATGCGTTTCAAATAGTTGCAACAATGCCTATTACCCCTTAGAATAAACACTGTAGCATTTCTGCTTCAGGACAAGGTTTCTCTTCAAGATAATTGTGAGTGCCAAAGTGGGCAATCAAAGTTACATGTAGTACTTCTCACATGATATGGATTAGTCGGGAAAGAAAGAGCGTTGTGCCTTTTCTTCCTGACTGATCCATAGAGCTTAATCCTAAGACGTTTTCTTATTGTTCAGAAACCAGCCGCCTATACACTGTTCACCATTCTGCTTTTCTCCCGCATCAAGCTACGGCATTTTCTCTTGCAGTTGGCCTACGGCCTTGATTGCCGCGTTCACCTTATTGAAGTCGTACCAGGTTTCGTCCTCTACCGGAAGCTTCAGGTCGCTGCCGTAGACACGCCAGCTGTCGTGGTAGTTCGCCACATCCTCATAGCCCAGTGCACGAAGGACGAGGTAGGTATATGATGCCCTCTGTCCAGTCTGGCAGTAAACGATCACCCGTGAACTCTTTGGTACGTCCTTATAGATGCCCTGTAGCTGGTCGAGCGGAAGCATCCTGAAGGTACCTGCGTAGAAGTTCTTCGCAAATTCAATATTGATCGCTCCCGGAATATGGCCGCCTCTGAGCGCACGCACGTCCAAACCGTCGTATTCATTCGGAGTCCTGACATCGATGATGGTCGCCTTTTTGCTGTTGACGATTTGGAGAATCTCATCACCCTTTACCCCTCTATTCGCACCAGCGACTGCCTTGAACGTCGTAGGCTTCGGTTTGGTCTCTGCCTGGCCCAGCCTGCCGCCTTCAGCCTTCCAGCGATCCACGCCACCGTCGTAGTACTGAACCGTGCACTTCTTCAAATTGCTGTTGCAGCCAAATAGCTCCAAGGCCCAGAACATCACCGCATTCCAAGATGCATGCTTTGGGTCCCCGTACACGATAATATTACTGTCGTCGCCGACCCCCATCTCGCCAAGTGTCTTTTCCATCCGGGCGAGAGACGACGCCTGTCGTTTCGTATCATCTGAGAATGCTTTCGACACCCATGCCGGCACCCCGACTGCGTCGGGGATATGCCCTTTGCCGAAATCCTCGGCGGCCCGCGTGTCAAGGAGTACCCAGCCGGGCTTGCCTATTTTGTCCATCACAAACTTAGTGTCTACTATCAGATCAGAGCTGCCAGAGGCAGCGAAGGCCTGACTGCACAGACACGCAACAATAACGGCGACTATCCCAAGACACCTATTCAGGTGCAGTCTCCCCATCATTGAATTAACGTGCTTCATCGTGGTAATCATACTCCGCCTGCTCCTTTCTTTGGTTTATAAAAACGGCCAGAAAACCCCATGGCTTTTAAGCCTGGGGATGAATGGCCGCCCGGAGCGAAGCGGAGGCCATTCTTGCATCGTGTGGCGAGGCCATCGGTCTAGGCCACAGATGCAGAAGCCCTGAAACCCCGGACTTTAGTCCGGGGAGTGGGGTCATTGTTAGCCTAGATTATGCCGTTCGCTCTCCACCTTAGCATTGATACATCAAACAATCGATCATGCCATAGAAATGTCATTCTTCTACAGTTCAGCCATCTTACTGTTAGGACCAGACGCTTTCTGACCCTTCCTCACGGGCGGTTAGGCTTTATCGGAGCTATCTCCTAACTCACACTATCAAGAAAGAAACCAAGTGTCAATTTGCAAGTTTAGATGGTGGCGATTCGGGTCTTCTTGATCTCACTGACGTGTGGAGTGCGACATGAACCCCACAGACCACATCTCACCATAAATATGCATGTTTGACCCGGAAATATTGCTTCAGCTGAAAGCTACCCGGCAAGGGTTAGGAGGTGTATCAGACAGTCATAAATAAGTGAAACTCTTGCGGTGTTCAGGAAGGAACCTTTTGCGATTGCCATATATTATATTACTGTATTATATTACTGATGAACGGGTGTTTCATCCCGTACCATGGTCTAGAATGATGCTTTGGAAGCGGCCGGCCAATTCTTCGTTTTCTCCTTGAAACAAAGCTTTTTGAAGGGCTTTGCAGAATGAGTATAGGAAGCGCAAATCGTAATTATTTGTTCTATCAGCCATACAATGTGCCGTACCTATAGTGAAAGCTGGGCCATCTTGACGTGATGGACAATGCTGATTAAGATAATGAATAAACTTGATGCACCTTAAATCGTCGCGTTCTGATAATGAGGATGACATTGTGAATTATAGATCCGCTAATGCAAATTGGTTGCTGCTTTGCTTGATACTTCTTTGTGGATGTGCAACTCAAATGCCTATAGAAGACCTCACCAGAGAATGGATAGCCAGACCTCTGGCCGAGCTTAAACAGGAAATGAAAAGTCCTGATTCGTATGCTTCAAAGATTGGTTGGAAAGACACGACTTATCCGCTTCCGAATGGCAATTATGTCTATATTCAGCCTGTTAGCACCGATTGTTATGTGCATTGGGAAGTAAATCAAGGCGGCACAATTATCGGCTATCGAGCCAAAGGAAATGGTTGCAAGCAGGAGGAATCTGATAATAATAATATAAGCAATATTCAAATCCGCTCGGAATAGTTTGATAGCCTTCCATGCAAGAAAGAAAATCGCGCCGATTATTAAGGTGTGGTAGGAACGAATTGATTGACAGCTCTTGTAAACGCTTTTCTTGACTTCTTCCCGAAAGTGAGCTTCTCGAAGACTCACTGTGAATAAAATGTTTCACTCATAAATCCACCGTCTAAGAATTACTTGCACCGATTTATCTGCAGGTGCTGGAAAGAGCAGCCGTTATCGATTACATGCAGTTATCCTCAGGAGGGAGGTGGAAATATTGGTCTTTCCTCGGTAGGGAAAGGGGGCAGAAATATGCCAGCCATCAGAATGACTAGATATTAATAAATAACTTTAATATATCGATATAATTACCATGTTTTAAAGTATTTTTTTAGTTATTTTTACGTTATTGACAGAGTTAAATAACGCACCTCATGCTCATAGCCCAGACACCTGCGGGCAGGGCAAAAAAAAAAACACTTGGGCTTAGCGTTGATAGAGTTTCACTCCCACCTTTTGCCCTGCTGAATGCTTTAGGCTTCCTCTTCTATGTCATGGGCTAGCTAACCACATTCAGCAATTCAGGCATTTACGTGAGCAGTGTTCGCTCGAATTCTAAACCCAAGATGTTTTCATAGAAGCACTTGGGCTTAGAGTTGATCGAGATTCACTTCTACCTTTCGCCCTGGCGAATGCTTTAGGCTTCCCCTTCTGTTTCATGGGCCTGCTCACCACATTCAGCACTCCGGGCATTTGCATGTTTTGTGTTCGCTCGAACTCTAAACCCAAGATGCTTTCATTGCCTATGCCAGATTAAGTTCTCTCGCCGACTATTACCCCCGTGTAGATGTAAATATCCCCGACCAACTCGATTCATACCCTATATCTACTTCTTCCTCAGCCTTACCACTCCTGTCAGACGAACGTTTATTGATCGGTCGCTGCAATGACGCCTTCCGATCTCGTATCAGCATGTCAGATAAGTGTCCCGTATCCATCAGGTTTTGGAGGAGGGACTGTATTTTTGACTTATGCACCATCATAATGCTCCTGATTATTCTAGCAGCATTTTCTGTGCCAATATCAGACGCCTCTTTTCATCATTTATTTGCTTTGATAAGACTTGGCAGTCATGGGATAATAAAGGTTAACACCAGCCGAAAAAATTTCTTCGGGAATGTTGCCGGCAGCGTAATTCATCTTTAATTTCGAAAGGTTATAAACTTTTTTGTTACTGCAATACTATACCATCATCTCGGGCGAACATTATTGAGTCTGACGCAGGTAAGAGAATCAAAGCTCAAAATCCCAGAGCTACTGCTTGAGGAAAATGGTCAATGTACCAATCAAGATGATCGAATCTGATTCTCTTTGAGGCAACTGTATATTTTGGATACGATATTACCGATATTTCTGACATTTGAAAGTAACGATGAACAGTTCCTGATTTCTCACCATGCATATATTGAAGTCACGTTCCCTTTTGTGCAGATCTGAACTCTTTTTACTTGCATTTTTGGGTAAATCCCCCTATTTTTATAGAACGCTCATGCAAAACCGTGTTTTCATAACCGGAAGTACCATGAAAATAATAGCTGCCTGCATCCTCATATCACTTGCGTCTTGCCTTGCAGCATTCGCAGCGTTGCCTGTCGATAGGTCGGACATCATCAAAGATGCTGAGGTCGTATCAGCCCGGGGGGAAAGCTGGGTACGTTTTATTACACAAGGAGACTGGATAACTGCAGTAGCGCAGCAGACGCTCACCTCCGGCGACTCGCTCAAGACCGGATCCTACGGCAAACTGGACATCCTTTTCGTGGATGGCACACAGATAAAAGTCCACAACAGAACTTCCCTTGTCATTAAGCAAGTACGAAGAGCTGACGCAGGCGAAGGAACTATCCTCGGGCTGCGGTCAGGAGAAATCTGGAGCAGGGCAAAGTCCAGCTCTGATGCCCTGAGGATAGAGACACCCTCTGCAACAGCAGCGATCAGAGGCACTGACTGGGATATCGTGGTCGATGACAAGGGCACGAGCTACCTTACCGTACTCAAGGGCGCGGTTGAGCTCTTTAACGACTTAGGCAAAGTTATTGTAGCCCCGGGAGAACAGGCCATGGCAGAGGTGGGCAAGCCGCCGGTCAAGATATTTCTTGTACAGCCCCGAGAACGGGTACAGTGGATTATATCCTACCCTTTTGATGTTGCCGGAAGCGTACCATTCCATTCTTTCAGAAAAGATAAGGTCATGCCGTTGCTTGCCGCTGCCCGGGAAAAAGTTCAGCAGGACCCCTCTGATGTGCGCTCGAGGTTTTTTCTCGCCGGTCTGCTCTTTGATATGCGTGCCTATGACGAAAGCTTCTCCCTGTTCGAAGAATATCTGTCAGCAAAACCGAAAGATACCGCTGCTCTTGCCTTCACAGGTCTTATCCTGCTCAACAGGGGAGAGACTGACGCAGCTGCTGAGCGTTTTGACCGTGCAGCAGAAACCAGCGGCAGTAATCTGCCGCCTGAGGCAGCGGCCGGCTTGGCTGGTGTCTATGTGAGGCGGAATGAGATCGGCAAAGCCGATGCCCTTCTCTCTTCCTATGCCGGGCAGGACCGTTCCCCCCTAGTCGGAGCTGTTTTGGCGAAATTCAGGGCATACCAGGGAGAATTTCTTGAAGCAATCGCTATCTGCGATGATTATGCAGCCCGTTACCCCGATGACGAGCGCTTTCCCAGCCTGGCTGCGAACTTTTCCCTCACGCTGGATGAACCGGCAAAGGCAGAAGCATACCTGGCGAAGGCCTTTTCCATCAACCCGGACTCTTCCCTGGCACATGCAATAGAGGGCAGATACTACTACCTGGAAGGCAGGGGAGAAGCAGCAGAGGCAGCCTACCGCACGTCACTCCGCCTTGACCCCGGGAATTCGGACACCTTGCGTGAACTGGGCAAGGTGCTCATGGAAAAAGGAGCATATGAAGAGTCATCGCGGATGCTCACTGAAGCAGTAGTGGCTGACTCTGAAAGCCACTCCTCCTGGTCTCAGCGCGGCATGCTCATGAACTGGCTTGAGGATATCAGGAAGTCAGAACAGTACTTTAGGACAGCCGTAGACCTTAATTCCGTCGACTATCAGGCCATCGATGGTCTCGGCTTCGCAGCGCTCAAATCCGGCAGGGTCGAGGAAGCAATTCAATATTTCCTCAGGGCAAGCACCCTCGAACCGAAGTTTGCAGAGCCGCACATATTCCTGGCGATCGCATACTATCAGCTTGAGGATGTCGACGGCGCCATGGAAGAGCTGCAGCTGGCCATGCTCCTTGACCCCCGAGACCCTGTCCCTCATGTCATCCGCTATATTATCAATCAGGATCAGTACAGACCCCTCGACGCGATAAAAGAAGCTACGAGGGCGCTCGAGCTGCTGCCGAACCTGAAAAGTGTCAATCCCGTTGAGACGAACCAGAAAGCTCTTTCGAACCTCGGGTCTGCCCTCCTCGGCCTCGGCATGACCGAGTGGGCATCGAGCTATGCTGATGAGTCCTTTGATGCCTTCGACGCCTCTGCTTATTTCTTTACCGCAAACAAGTTCGAAGATAATCCCTTCGTATACGTCAGCCAGCTTGTCCAGGGATTTTTGACAGATCCCATATCCATAGGTCATTACAACCGGTTTGAGCATATCGTTCCCAAGCCTTTTCAGCAGCTTACCCTCAATACGACCCTCGGCAGCGAGGACGGCGGATTCTCGCGGCGGCATAAGGTGCATTATCTCGGTTATTTCAGAAAGCCCCTTCAGGTCAAATATATCTTCGACTGGGAGAATTACGAGAGCGACGGGTTTCGGGACAACGGGTATAGGCAAGGCAACCTTATCAGTTATGGAATCGGCATCAAGCCCGACTATCGCAACGGTTTCTTCGTTTACGGCGGCATTGACCGGTCAAAATACGGCGATCCGGGGAGGACAGACGAGATCTCCGAACCGAACGACACTGTGCGATGGAACTTTTTCAGCATCAATACCGGCTACAATCACCGCGTCGGCAACAAGAATAACATTCTGGTCAACTTCTATTACGAAAAGGGCAAACAGCGCATCAATAATCCCGATCCATTCGGCACCGGACTTACGGCTGCGCAAATAACAACGATAAATGCCTTTGGCCTGGATTTCGCTCGGCTGTTCTTTGACTGGGGTGTTTATGATGTTTCCTCCTGCAACCAGGTCCCGGCGTATGCGATCGACCTCGACGGCACCCTGCGGTTCGTCTGTCCGTCTGCCGTGCTCCAGCCGCGGGTCCTGCCTGCATCGATAGATCTCGATCCCCTGCGGCGTTCTACCGCAACCCATGAAGGGTACAACTACCAGCTGAAACAGATATTCAATGTCGGTGACAATCATCAGGTATCCTACGGCCTTGAGTACGCGCGCATCATAAACGATATCGGGATCGAAAACAGCGTCGTGTTCAGGGGTCCTGCTCTGTATTATGCCTGGCCCGTGCAGGTGGTAGTAGTGCCTTATTACGAATCAGGGAGGGACGACCTCGAGCTGCGTATTGTCAGTAACGCTGTTACCGCATATCTCTCTGACCGCTGGAAACCGACAGAGCGGCTCCTCATCGAAGCCGGCCTGTTCTTCGAATCATACAAGTCTGACCCGTCAGATGCATATAATTTTTCGCCGCGGGCAGGCTTTGCCTGGAAGCTGCATGACCGCCACATCCTGCGGGCTGCATATCAGAAACGTCTGCTGGAGATATCGGACATTACACTTGCACCGGTTACCACTGCAGGGTTGTTTTTCGACTGGTACGACTGGTTCCTCACCCCCGGCATGCAGGTGACCGATTATCAGGCAACATTCGAGTCTCGCTGGAACAACAGGCTCTTCTCGGTCGTCGGGGTCGAACGTCGTGATCTGGGATACCCGAAAATAACGCCCTGGTCCACCACCAAGAGCAGAACCGACATCTTCTACGCGGCAATCAACAGCGTCCTGACAAACCGCATTGGAGCATACGTGCGCTACCGGCATGCCAACAGCGAAGTGCTTGAGGGATACTACCGGGGCAATGCCTTGCCGCTGCTGCCCCGGGAAAGCTTCACCGCCGGGCTGGAATGGGTATCCCCGCAGTTTATCAAGGCAAGCCTCAAGACCACCTACGCCTCCCACTGGTACGGCGATGAGGAAAACAACTATCCCATGCCCTCATACTGGACCACGGATTTCTCCGCCACATGGGAGCCGTTCAGGAAACATGTCATGGTCTCGCTGCTGATCACCAATCTCTTTGACCAGCACTATGAAACCGACTTGAAGATGCCTGCGGCTGGAAGGTCCGCATTCGTTACTCTTGAATACCGCTTCTAAATATCTGCGCATCATGCTGCAGCATTGCGGCGTCGGCCTGTTCTGCGGCACTGCTGCCCTGCTCTTCAGCCTCACCCCTATAGGAGCACTGCTGGAACTGAAGGGATATGACCTTCTGCATATACCACGGGGATCTGCTCATCCGCCGCAGGAGATCGTCCTCGTCGCGATCGACGAGCCGTCCTTTGCCGAACTGCAGAAACAGTGGCCCTGGCCCCGAAGCCTGCACGCGGAGCTGATACATGCGCTCAACAGCTCCGGCGCAGCAGTGATCGGCTTCGACATACTTTTTTCCGAGCCCTCCCGTGAAGACGAAGATGAGGCCTTTGCCGATGCGCTCAAAAATGCGGGAAACATTGTCCTTGCATCCGATATCAGTACCAGCGACAATTCCCGGTACCAGCAGGAAATGCTTATTGAACCGCTGCCCGAGTTCAGCAGATATGCCAGGACCGGACTGGTGACAGTGCCCATTGATAAGGACTTTGTTCTGCGCCGACTGCTTACGGTAAGACCCGGAGAACATCTTTTCGCTGAACAGATCGCAGCATTATATCTTAAAAAGACCGTAAGCATCCCGGAGCATGCGTACATTTCCTATGTTTCGCCGCCGGGGAGCGTTCCCACGGTCTCCTATTACCAGGCACTGGATCCTGCGGCATTCCTTCCCCCCGGATTTTTCAAAGGCAAGATCGTCATCGTCGGCAGGGCAACCACAGCTTCACCCGAACCCCAGAAGAACCTGGTCGATTATTTTGCTACGCCTTTTCTTTTCCTTTCTTCGACAAAGAACCGCCTCATGAGCGGTATGGAACTTCATGCCATGATTACCGACAACATGGTAAACGGTCAGTTCATCACTGCTGTCGGCCTCTTCCGGAAATCTCTCATCTTCATGTTATGCGGTATTGCCGGAAGTTTCCTGCATCTTCGATGGAGGCCGATAGGAGGCGCAGTAACGACCGGAATCGTCAGCAGCCTCTACCTTGCAGCTGCCTACGCTTCCTTCGCGCATTACCGATTATGGGCGCCTACGCTCACCGTTGTCTTTGCTTTCCTGCTTCCCTATGGCATTTTCGGCGTTGTGGCCTATGTCCAGAGCGAACGAAAAAAGCGGGAAATTCGGAAGGCCTTTTCCCACTATCTGTCGCCTGCCGTCCTGGAGAGCGTCCTTTCCGATCCTGACAATATCAAGCTGGGTGGGGAAAAAGTCGTAGCAACGGTGCTCTTCACGGATATAGCCGGCTTTACCACCATGTCCGAACAACTCCCCCCCGAGGTGATATCGAGCCTCCTCAATACCTATATGAGTGCCATGACCAGTATCATTCTCCGGCACAAGGGCACCATCGACAAATTCATAGGAGATGCTATCATGTCATTCTGGGGAGCGCCGCTTCCCGACCATGATCAGGAGCTGAACGCCTGTTGTGCGGCTCTGGACATGCAGGAGAGGCTCATAACACTCAGAAGGGAGTTCCGTGAGAAAAAACTGCCGGAGATCTCGGTCAGGATCGGGATAAATACCGGCCCCGTGATCGCCGGCAATATGGGCTCAGAAGACCTGTTCGACTACACTGTGCTGGGAGATACCGTAAACCTTGCATCCCGCCTTGAAAGCGCAAACAAGCAATTCGGAACCGGCATTCTGATCAGCAGCTCGACGTATTGGGCGGTGGCAGACAAGGTCGAAGTCCGCCCGCTCGGCAATATCAGCGTAAAGGGAAAAGTAGAGCAGATCGCGGTCTATGAACTGCTCTCCCTGCGAGACCCTGCTCCCGGATAACCACTGCTGCAAACTGTTATCCTGAAACAAGCAGAACATGGCAAGCCCGAATATTGCAAAACCGTCTGCATATGTGGAAAATGTATAGTGTCATGAGGCCTATTTTTTCCCTTGTATGCATGGTCTTCTTCCTTTCCTCGCTGCTCGCTGCGGAAAAGACCGCCGTGTTATCGCTTCGGTACATCAGGCAGGACAACCTTGTGCGCGTCGTTGTCGAAGGCGAAGCTGATGTCGTTGACAATGCCAGCACCGTAATTTCAGCGACAAACGTCAGGATAGACTTCCCGGTCACGTTCGAGTTGAAGAAACCTGATGACTTCATCTTTGAGACAACAAAGAAAGACCGCACGCTGTTTATTGTCACGAAAAACGTTACAGATGCAAGGTCGTACAAGCTCGTATCGCCGTCTCGAATCGTGATCGAGATGAAAACACTTTCGCATGTCCCTCAGGGAGGGGAACTCAGCACGCCTGATGCAAAAAAACAGCAAGTACCTCCCCCGCCGCCCGTGCAGCAGGCCAGTGGCCAAGAACAGACGGAACCGGCAAAAACTCCGCCGGCTGCACCTCCGTCCCCTCCTACCGCCATGCTCAGGACCATTGTCATTGATCCTGGCCATGGAGGATATGACTATGGGATATTTACTCAGGATTTTAGGGAAAAGGACTTCAGCCTTGCGCTTGCAATGGACCTGAGCAGCGAGTTTCTGAAAAAAGGCATTCGTGCGGTGCTCACACGGAAGGTCGATCAGTCGCTCCCCCTTGAAGAACGCATTTCGATCGCCAATGCCCGGGCTGCCGACCTGTTTGTGAGCGTCCATGCTACACCGACCAACGCTTTCGCCATCACAACGGCGCACATCGATGACCCGGGGACCGATCCTGTGATCAGGCTGTATAAACTTTCGTTGCGTCAGAACAGGCATCTTGACAGGAGCAGAACTATCGCCCGCTCGGTCAGGGAAGCGTTAGCGGCAGATTTCAAGCCTGGTGCCGTCCTGCGTGAGCTTCCCCTTCCGGTGCTCTCATACCTGGATGCCCCTGCAATCTTTATTGAGTATCCGGTAACCGAAAAAAAGACATTCAGCCTGAAAGATCGGCAGCGGCTCATCAACGCGATCGTCAGGGGCATAGCCCCATGAAAAACAGGTCCAGCTGGATACTGCTGATTATCCTTTTCTTCGTTGCAGGAGCAGCCGGGAGCTTTTTTCTTATGAAGTATGTTACACCACTTCCCGGCCGGCCAGCGGCCGTTGCGCCAGTGCAGCAGTCAGTGGAAGCACAGGACTTCGCTGCAGCGAGGATCCTGCTGCCCAAGGGTAAAAAACTAGAGATGCAGGAGAGGAAACTGAAGAGAAGGATCAAAAGCATCGCTTTTGCTGAAGCGGTGACAGAACAGTTCTTTAAGGAGGCAGCAAACGACTATGCCGTTCCGCAGAATGTCAAGGTACTTGGGATCTACCGTGACCAGAATCAGATCCTGTATATCGATCTCTCCGACGAACTGAGACGCAACTTTCAGGGAGACGCTCTGGATGAATATCTGCTCCTGAAAGGAATGTACGAAACAGTGGCATCGAATGTACCGGACTTTCAGGATCTGAAGGTGCTCGTCGAGGGAAGGGAGATCGAGACGCTGGGCGGTCATTTTTTCCTTAAATATCCGTTGAAAAACATGGTTCTGCCGGATTTGAAACCCGAGAGCTCACCTGCACGTGAATAGTAATAGTCCTATCGGCATTTTCGATTCAGGCATCGGCGGCCTGACGGTGCTCAAGGAGATTATCTCTGAACTCCCTCGTGAGCATACCATTTACCTGGGGGATACTGCCCGCGTTCCCTACGGCATTCGTTCACCGGAGACGGTGACGAGATATTCATTCGAAAACACGCGGTTCCTTTCCGCCCGACAGATCAAGATACTTGTCATTGCCTGTAATACCGCATCATCAATTAGCCTCGATGCCATACGCGAACATTTCCCCGTGTCAGTCGTCGGGGTTATCGAACCCGGAGCGCGGGCTGCAGCAGCAGCCACCCAAAATAAGAAAGTGGGCGTCATCGGTACAGAGGCAACAATCAGAAGCAATTCCTACACCCGGGCAATCCATTCACTTGATAGCTCCATAGCGGTATTCAGCACGCCCTGTCCGCTTTTTGTGCCGATCGTTGAAGAAGGCTGGACGGATGACCCCATAACGGAGATGATTGCCGAGCGGTATCTTTCTTCTCTCAGGGAAAAAGGTATTGACACCCTTGTTCTTGGCTGCACACACTATCCGCTCCTCAAACCCGTGCTGTCGAAAGTCATGGGTAACAGCGTCAGATTGATTGATTCGGCAATCGAGACTGCACGGCAGATCCATGATATCCTCGCCTCGCTTTCTCTGCTGAATAGTACATCGGGGGCGGTCAGGCATGAATTCTACGTGACGGACTCACCCGAAAAATTCCTGTCCGTAGGTGAACGCTTTCTCGGCAAGAAAATCGAGCACATTGCCGCGACAAAACTTGATATGGAGGTATAAGCATGAGGCTTGACAATAGAAGAGATGATCAGCTGAGAAGCCTGAAGATTACCCGTAACTTTATTGATACCGCCGAGGGGTCGGTCCTTATCGAGCTCGGTAAAACCAGGGTCATCTGCACAGCCTCCATAGAAGAACGGGTTCCCCCGTTCCTCAAGGACAAGGGCAGTGGATGGGTGACCGCAGAATATGCGATGCTTCCGCGGTCAACGTCAACGCGGACAACCCGCGAATCAAGCATCGGCCGTGTCGGTGGACGCACTCATGAGATCCAGCGGCTGATAGGGAGGGCGCTTCGGTCTGTAGTCAATCTCGAGATCGTGGGACAGCGGACCTTCTGGGTCGACTGCGACGTCATCCGCGCAGACGGAGGCACCCGCACTGCCGCAATAACCGGGGCCTTTATCTGCCTCCATGACGCCTTTTCTTACGCCGTCAGAAACAGTCTCATACTGCAGCATCCGGTCACCGATTATCTGGCTGCTATAAGCGTCGGTGTTGTCAACGGCAGCCCCATGCTCGACCTTTGTTACCAGGAGGATGCTGCAGCGGAAGTTGACATGAACATCGTCATGACTGGAAATGGCAATCTGGTAGAAGTCCAGGGTACCGCGGAAGGAACTCCTTTTTCCTTCGCGACTATGAATCAGCTCCTGGATCTTGCCCGGGGGGGCATCTCCCGTCTCGTCTCGTTGCAGCAAGATCTTCTCACTTCAGGTTCTTTGACCGGCGTTATCTGACCTTTAAAGCACCTGCATCCGGCATTCAGCCTTCATGCAGCATATTGGCTGAAAACCGTTTCCCTATGGTAATATAATCAAATTCAGGGAGGTGCTCTTGAACGTTTACAGAAGTCTCTTCATATGGCTGTTGATCGCAATCATGATCATCCTGCTCATCAATTTGCTTAATACACCGAAGAAGATGCAGGAAGAGATCATTTTTTCTGAATTCATGACAAAATTGGACGAAGGAAACGTAGAAGAAGTCACCATAAAGGAAAGTGAGAATCTCCTTACCGGGAGACTGAAAGACGGGACCAAATTCAAATCCTATTTTCCGAATGATCCAGACATCTATAAAACACTCAGGAACCTGAAGATCAAGACAACAGTCAAACCCCCTGACCAGAACCCCTGGTACGTTAATTTCTTTTTCACCTGGGGACCTATTATTTTTATCGCTGTCGTCTGGATCTTCTTCATGCGCCAGATGCAGAGTGGCGGGAATAAGGCACTTTCCTTCGGTAAGTCGAAGGCCCGCCTTATCTCCGAAAAATCTGTGAAGATAACTTTTGCGGACGTGGCCGGCGTTGACGAGGCAAAGATTGAGGTCCAGGAGATCATCGACTTTCTGAAGGACCCGAACAAATTCACGAAGCTCGGCGGCAAGATTCCCAAAGGCGTGCTGCTTGTCGGATCGCCGGGAACAGGAAAAACGCTGCTTGCGCGGGCGATCGCTGGAGAAGCAGGAGTGCCGTTCTTCAGTATCAGTGGTTCCGACTTTGTCGAGATGTTTGTCGGNNCCCTGCATCATCTTCATCGACGAGATAGACGCTGTAGGACGTCACCGCGGTGCTGGCCTGGGCGGAGGACACGATGAACGCGAGCAGACACTGAATCAGCTTCTCGTCGAAATGGACGGCTTCGAGGGCAACGAGGGCATCATTATTATCGCTGCAACCAACCGTCCGGACGTGCTTGACCCTGCACTGTTGAGGCCGGGGAGATTCGACCGTCAGGTCGTGGTTCCCCAGCCGGACGTAAAAGGAAGACTGGAGATCCTTAAAGTGCATACCCGGAAGATCCCTCTCTCCGAGAATGTGGACCTCGAGCGGATTGCGCGAGGTACCCCCGGCTTTTCGGGCGCTGACCTGGCAAATCTGGTTAACGAAGCAGCACTTCTCGCTGCCCGTGTCTCAAAGACCGTGGTCGAGAACAATGACTTTGA
>DKBH01000086.1 GCA_002451165.1 Nitrospiraceae bacterium UBA6905 | reverse complement strand
CAAAACAGCAATCAGGCTGCTCATAGCATTAATATTATGCCTGCCCCTCATCGCCCCTGCGTTAGCCTCTGCCGAGGTGCTCACCTACGACTACGACAATGCGGAGCAGGTGAAGACGATTATCTATTCTAACGGATCAGCAATGGCGCGAATCAGGCTTTGTCTATGACGGAGAGAAACTTGGAAAGTGAGACGACAGTGACACCGTGGCTGGCGAGAAATGAAGCGACCTTTTCGTCAAACTTGATGTCATCATCCCCTGTGATGAGATACTGGGCCTGTCCCTTGATCGCGGTCTCTATGACGGCATTGTCATCCTGGTCACGGCAGATGGCGACATCATTGCGCAGCAATACATTGTCTGAGAGCTCATCTATGAGTGACAGGATGTCCCGGATATCCTCATCGGTTATGCCGTACCGATCCCGTATCCTTGGGCGGGCAAGAACCTCGCCGAGCTCCTCGATCAGGGGTTCGGAAATCACGAGATGGAAAGCGCCTTCTGCAAATGCCTTCTTCAGGAGAGAGGGAAAACCAAAGGGATTGATGAGAGAAGAGACCCAGATATTGGTGTCAATGACGGCCCTAACGGCCACGCTTTGCTTCCCGGACCTCTTGTATCGCCGTAGCGATATCGGCCTCAATCTCTTGAGGGGAGAACTGAGACGACTTTTCCTGGATTTTCCCGATGATGCGGTCGAAGCGCTGTTGCCAGTCATCGCGGGACACTATCTTTATCTCAACCTTCTCGTGCTCTTTTATGTCCACTTTCTCCAGCGGCTTGAACACGCCGTTTTCATATATGGCATCGATCACCTTCGCCATGGTCCCGCGTCCTCCTTTCGGCCGGTTCTGTTTCAAATCTATCACAAGGCCGGGCAGAGTGTCAAAAACAGGGTGGCCGCTGATGATTGTGTAGCCGTATATGAGCTGTAGCAGAAATGGGCTAAGAAATCAGATTTTAAACCTTTGATATATGGTTGACAATATAGGAGGGGTGAAGTGGACACTACAAGAAGATTACAAGGTTTACTCTTTGAACTATTTATCTTGGCAATATTCAGGAGTCAGAACCAATAGAGTAACACTTCATAATCCGTCTTATTGATCTCCTGTATATTTTCCGCTCATCTATTTGCCACGTGATTCCTTGTTAAAGATCTTGTTTAGGAGGATATGCGGCTTCAAGCGCTGCCGCAGTTCGGAAAAGGTCCGATCACCCCGCATGATCCTGCAGAACACATCCCAGGGGTAATCATTATTCTTTATGAGCTTAAAAGCATAGGGAGAGAGATAATTAAACGCCTGGGAAAAGTAGTAGGACGATCTCAGGTCAGGCAAGGTCACCCTGTCCATTGCTCGTTTGTACCCGGCCAGAGCAGTGCGATCGCCGCCAAAATAGCCGGCAATATGCACGGCCAGCATCTGCGCATGCTGTAATGCGTAATAAATACCCTCACCGGTCCAGAAATCAGCTGCGCCGGCTGCATCGCCGATCAGAAATATTCTCTCGCGAGACAGCGGGCTGCGGGTAATCCGGTGCGGAATCGGATACCCCTGCAGCACAACATCTCCGCTGTCGGCACCGCAGAGCTTCAACCATTCAATAAGAAGGGGCTTGAGGCGTTCGGCATACTTGAAATGTCCCATGACACCCACGGATGCGCTATCCTTTTTCGGGAATACCCAACAGTAGCCGTCCCGCACAGAGCCGAAATCCAGCTTGACGGTGCTGAAATCAAACGGGTCTAATGCATCCAGGGGAATCTCGGTCTGTAATCCGAAATGATGCAGGGATATAGGGTTCAGGGAAATTTTCTTAGCCAGAAAACTGTGCGCGCCGTCGGCGCCTACGGCTATTCTGCAGCGTATCTCTTGCTTGGCCGAAATCAGAATATATGCATCACTGTCTCTTCTCAGGTCATCCACTTTTTCTGCATCGAAGAGATCCGCCCCTTGTTCCGTTGCATATCGGACCAGCTGATGGTCGAAGTCTTTTCGGTGGATCGTGGAAATAATGAGCTTGTCCGTATATTTGGTGAAGGCGTCCTGAAATTTATGGCTTACCGTTGCCCCGTAGATATTCCGCTGAATAACCGGAGAGATGTCGAAGGGCAGGAGATCGGCTATTCTTGCCGAAAGGCCTCCGGCGCAAATTTTTTCCCGGGGAAGCTTTTCTTTTTCGAACAACGCTACCTGCAGGCCCTGGGCCGAGAGCTGATATGCCAGGAACGCTCCGGCAGGGCCGGTGCCGATAATTGCGACATCGTATGTGCTCATGTCACTCATCTTTTAACAATGTAACGCGGGGTTCCTCGATAATTGTACCATCTCTTCCGAAAGAGCAGTCTTTGGTTTCGAGGTAAATAGTACGGGATACCTGCGGGACGAGGGGCACTACCTGATGAGATGCCGGCGCATGCAGCAGGCTCACAATTCTTCGCTGCAGCTCCCCTTGCATCCGCAGACCGCAGCGCCGGAGGCTTTTCCGAAGGCCTCCCGTCCTTCCCTGAAGGAGAGGAAGGCGATCCCGAGCGCACCGAGTGCATCGAGTATGCCGATGCCCGTAAGCTCGAACCCTATGCTTGCGGCGAGAAGAACAACGGAGAGATACAAACAGGTCTTTGTACAGTTGGCATCGGCGATCAATGCCTGAGAATTGAACTGCCTGCCGATCTTCAGCTTGTAATGGATAAGCAGCCACATCGTGAGGATCGAGACGGCCGCTACGATGATACCCCAGAGCGTGGTCGAGGGCCTGTGCGCCTGAGAGATGTTGACCAAGGCCGTGGCGATCAGTCCGAACGTCAGGATATAAAAGGCGGTTCCCGTGACCTTCAAGGCGGTCTTTTCGAAGGCATCGTGATGTTCGCCGCTGTGTCGCCGCATGCGACGGATCATGTGCCAGATCCCGATGCCCGAGATCACCTCCACGAAGGAATCGATGCCGAAACCGAAGAGCGCAATCGTCCCGTCCTCATATCCGAAGAAAACCGAAACCATACCTTCGACGAGGTTGTAGAAGATTGTGATCAGTGCGAGGGCATTCGCCCACCGGAAGAAGGTTAGCTGCCCGGGAGTATATCTTCTCGCAAGCTGATCCATAAGTTATCGTAACACGTGCGGTGCCATGATGCCTATTCCATGGGATATGATTGCTATTTTTAGACGGCATGAGAATTTCGAGGAAAGCCGTGGGCTGTCCTGGCGTGCATCAGGCGAGCCATCATATCAGGTGCACATGTGCCAATATAATAATGGCACGGCATTTTTCCGGCAATCCAACCCATGGCCCTTTTTCAAAAACTGAACGGCCCAAAGCAGAAATTTCCGGCGTGAGGCAACGCCCGGAAAACGGCGGCAGAATATGTCGGAGGACGTTACTTTCTTCGGTACACGATGGTGGAGAAATTCGTTACGATCGGTTCTCCGTGGATTGAATCCTGCGCAAAGGACGGGCGTGAAAGGTTATTGGACGTCAATGCTGAAGCGGTAGCTGCGGCTGCTCATAATGACGCCGTCGGGTGTTATCTCCTCAAGCTTCAGTCCCGGAGACAGGTCTTCCCCTTCGCGGAGCATCTGACCGTTGATCTGAACCATCCGTGAAGATGGGGTCGCCGCATAGAGAAACGCGGTTATGGTGAAGTCGGGAAGCGTCTTCTTCAACTGCTCCGGCAGTTCCTTCAAGCGATAGATCCTATCTTCTGCGGGGGGCAGGGCCGCCGGGGCTTCCTCAGGCGGCTGCGCTGCCTGCTGGTCCGCTGCCTTGGCGGTCTTTTCAGGCTGCCTTGCAGGGGGGGCCGGTTCAGGTTGGATATCAGCTTGAAGTACCGTTTCTCGCGGAGGCCGTGCATGCAGTTCATTGTCGGCCGCAGCGGGCCACTTCGGACTGCTGGTCTGCATGTCCCGGGCAGTGGTACGGGAGGGTAATTGTTCCTCTATGCTGCTGGCTGGTGACGTCTCAGGAAGGATGCCGCCCTGCTGCTCCGGGTCAGCCGGAAGAACTGCAGGAGCGTTCCTCCCACTGCCAATCTTCCAGGGAGCAAACAACCACCCGAACAGAACAAGGTTCAGCAACAGAGCCATAGCGACGATGATCGGCCATAACGGTCTTTTGCCCCTGGCCTTTTGCACGTCCTCCTGCACGGTAAGCACATCCGGGACCGCTCCCTGTTTTCGCTCACGCTCTGATTTCTTGAGTGCGTCGAGTATATAGGACATGTCAGATCTTTCCACCGCTGCCGGAAAGCGTTGGGCTGCCATCTTGTGAAGAGGCATGGAGACGTATGATGGTCTGGGGTCCGACCACACCGTCCGGCTTCAGCCCTTCAGCAATCTGAAAACGCTTCACTTTTTTCATGAGTCCGGCATCATACGCCTGCGTCGACTTGCCGGAAGAATCCCTGCCTTCGCGCGCGGCGAATTGGGCTGCGAGCCATTGCACGGCCGGTCCTTTGTCTCCCGGCTTGATAGCCCCACGGTACGCGGCGGGTACACGCCAGATCATCACAAAGTCACCAAACCAGTACTTCTCAAGTTCTGAGAGCGGGACCTTCCGCTCCTCAGCGCCGAGATGGACAAGCGCGGTCTCCTCCTTCAGCGCTGTGAGGGTCCCGTAATATTCATCTCCATCATCGTTCTGGAACTTCAGCACCGCAGGCCTGTTCAGTCTCCTGAGCATATCCAGGTTTCCGGTGGCGTCAAAGCACTGCATCCCTTTCTCTGCGATGACCCGGCAGGCATCATCACTATCTCCTGGCCCGGCCTCAAGACCCCAGATTTTCAGAAGTACGCCAAATGCGGCCTGTCTGCTCTGCGAGCGCGAAAGACCGGCAGGCTTCGTGAGTGAGTCCAGGTTCTGCGTCGATGCCGGCTGCACTGCAGGTACCGGCTGCACAGCCGCTGCCGGTGTCTGAACAGACGGAGTAAATGTGGACGAGGCGCCTCCTGCGTAGAAAAAGGCGATAGCCGCTCCGCAGGAGACGACCAGCATGGTGACAAGGGCTGTCCTCAGGGGAGACCAGCTTCCCAAGAGCGGCTTTCTGCCGAAAACTTCGGAAGCCGCTTTCCTCAGCGTGGAGCGGGTGACCAGGGATTTATCCTGCACATAGGTGCCCAGGAGCGCCCGATCACAGATAAGGTTGATAATTCGCGGAACACCGCCGCTCAGGCGGTAGAGCAGCCGCAGGGCCGACCGCGAGAAAAGATGCTTTCCGCCGCCTGCAACGGCAAGCCGGTGCGCAACATAGGCATCGACTTCCTTTTCGGACAGGGGGCCGAGGTGGAAGCGTGCGGTTATGCGCTGGGAGAGCTGCAGGAGCGCAGAACTTGCGAGCATATCGCGCAGTTCCGGCTGGCCGAGCATGATGATCTGGAGCAGTTTGCGTTCGGTTGTCTCAAGGTTGGTCAGGAGCCGTATCTGTTCCAGCACGTCTGCAGAGAGGTTCTGCGCTTCATCGATGACGATCACTGTTTTGCGGCCCCGGGCGTGAGCATCCAGGAGATGATCGTTGATGCGATCGATGAAGACCTTGTTGCTCGTCGTTCCTTCGGGATAGCCTATGCCGATTTCATCGCAGATCGAGGCGAGCAGCTCATCCACTGTCACCTTGGGATTGATGATAAAGGCGATGTCCGTTCCCTCGGGTACCTGCTCGAGCAGACATCTGCAGATGGTTGTCTTGCCGGCGCCAACCTCACCGGTCAACAGCACAAAGCCGCCGTCGGTCGTGACCCCGTAAACAAGGTGTGCCAGGGCCTCCCGGTGCTGGTCGCTCATATAGAGATAGCGGGGATCGGGTGCTATCGAAAAAGGGAGATATGTAAGCCCAAAATGTTTTCTATACATGATAGCCTGTATGCGATAACGGGATTACTGCTTTAAGATTAATACATGCAGAGCCCAAATTACAATCGCTTTCAGCGCCCGGAGGAAAGCTGTTGCGGCTGCTGCCAACCTTATTCGCCCGCAGGAGATTTCCTGGAGCGCAGCTGTTGTTGAGGTATGACAACAAAGTCGTCTGCGATCATCAGGATGCGTCGCAAAGGTTGAAGGGATATGAACAGCTGATGAGCCAAGAGGGCTGAAGAGAACTATCTTCCAAAAATACGGGGGCATCCGTTTCCGGATACCCCCGCTTTCCCTGTTCCGCGTGACCGATCTATTCGTTTCTATTCGTTGCCGGGGGCCGGGCCTCCCGCATCCTTCGGGGCCTTCTTCGCCTCCGCTGCCTTCTTCTGCCGCCTGCCCGCAAGGTATGCAGCCGACGGGCTCCAGTTGAACGTCGCCACCCGCGACAGCCCCTCTGCCGTGCCGCCCAACATCTTCGCCGCCGCCACCCGCAGCAGTATCGCTATCCCGATGAACGGAAGAAACACCGCATAGATCAACCCCAGCACCGGTGCTGCCGCAAGCACCATAACGGGGTTTGCCTTGTAATACACCGTCTCTTCCTTGCCCGGCAGGCTGCCCGCTTCACTCATCGTGATCCGATCGCCTGTGGAAAAGTTCCAGTAGCTGCCCTTTCCTGCCCTGTCTCCTGCTATGTACCGTATCTGTAACATGGTCTGTACCTCCTGTTGTTTTCTTGATCCCAGAATACCAAAGATCCCCTCCCAGCGTAATTGGACAAACTACCTATTTGCCCGGAAATTGTGTCTTAGT
>DKBH01000084.1 GCA_002451165.1 Nitrospiraceae bacterium UBA6905 | reverse complement strand
GAAACAAAAAGGAGGAACCGTTCCCGGTGGGGAGAGAATCCGAGACTGTGCGCAAATTCGTCGCCCAGAATAAGAGCGTTCAGTGCCTTTGCCCTGAAAAGAGAGATGGTTATCCCGATGCCGACAAAGAGTACTCCGTAGGGGATCTTTGACCATTCAGACATGGAAAGGTCGCCAAATATCCAGAGCATAGCCTTCCGGATGCCTTCGTCGTTCGAAATGCTCATGAAGAGCATCAGGAGCGCGGAGAAGAGAAAGCTGAGGCCAACACCGGCAAGCAGGAGCCTTTCCGGCCATAACCCTCCCCGCTTCCATCCCATGATGCCGACGATGCTTCCGGTGATCAGCGCGCCGATAAAGGCGAGCAGGGGGATGGTGAATGTCCCAAGGAATGCAGCCCCTGCCATGATGCCCAAGGTGGCTGCAAGAGACGCACCGCTTGATATGCCGAGTATGTAAGGGTCAGCAAGCGGGTTTTTCAGGATGCCCTGGAGCACGGCTCCCGAGGAGCCGAGAGCCATCCCCATAAGCAGTGCAACGATGCTCCGCGGTGCACGGATCGAGAAGATTATTTCCCTCGATATGGCATCGCTCGCAAAAGGATTGATCATGTGTGGTCCAACCACAAGGGATACCACGAATATCAATAAAGGTATACTGGCTATGACTGCAATTCTGAGCGGTATGTTCTTCATGGTGTAAGATATCTTGCGAGTTCTTCTACTCCCTGGATCGTACGCGGACCGAGACGGTAGAGGTGATCGCTTACATAAAAGACCCGGCTAGTGCGAATAGCGGATACATTGCCGAGTCGCCTGAGCAGCCCTTCAGAAACTCTGTCCATGCCCGTTCCTTTGCCGATAAAGATTACGTCAGGATCCCGGCGCAGAATCTCCTCAATAGAATATTTTGGATACGCTGAGCGCGTCGTCCCGGCGATGTTTTGAGCGCCGAGCATCTTGAGCGCGTCGTCTGCGATGCTGCCCGGACCTGCAACAATGAGCGGCTCAGGCCATATGATGAAGAGGACCTTTAGCCTAGATCTCTTACGCTGCGTTGCTGCTGCGACTTGCCTCTGTTCAATCAGGGCTATCTTCTGTTCGAGTTCCTTGCTCAGCTTCTCCGCCCGGGAGGATGCGCCGGCAACGGCGCCGACTTGTCGAATGCCTTCGGAGAGTTCCCTAATGCGCTTTGCGCGTAGGGTGAACGTTGGTATTTTCATGCTGCGCAGTCGTTCCTCGAATGCCTTAGGATTTCCATCAATGGAGAAGATCACCAGATCGGGTTGAAGTGCAACGACTGCTTCAAGGGAAGGGTTCGACATGCCGCCGACCCGCGGCTTCATTTTGGCCTCCTGCGGATAATCGCAGAAGCTTGAGACTCCCACGACTCTGTCCTGTACGCCGATAGCGAAGAGGATTTCGGTGATATTCGGCGCGAGTGAGACGATTCTTTTCGGTAATTCGGCTGCAGCACTGCCATGGGCAGTCAGGGCTACCAAAGTCCCGATTAGAATTAACAGGAGCCAAAACCGCTGAATAGGTGGTGATATTTTCACCCTTTCTCCCTTAAAAATAAAAAATCCCCGGAACCGACGGTCCCGAGGATTGCACCCTGATTCACTTCATCCTCTCCCCTCTCCACGGAAGGGTCTGTGGTGTCGGGATCAGGCGGACGATACCATGGCCACCGGCCATGCCTCGCACCTTTCATCCCTGTACACCGATACATCCAGGCAGGTCTTCTGGCTCTCCCGGTCGTTGCCAGCCTTCCCATTCGACACGGAACAGTGGCATACTACCGGCAACGACGTCTACCCCGGGCTTCCGGGGTCGGGATTACAGCGGCGGGACCGCTCCTGATTTAAACAGGATTCCCTTTTATGCCTTGCGGCACCTGTATTTATCTAGTTTCCAGAAAAAACATGCAAAAATCAACGTAAATTTTCTGTCTAGATGTTCAGTTGTCATGACGGTGACATGCCGGTGACATATCTTGGCCGTATTGAACTGCGTTTAATCTGCGTGATAAGATACCTATATGCCGCTCTACACCTACGAGGCCATCGATTCTTCCGGCAATAAAGTCAAGGAAACGATCTCTTCAACGGATGAGGCCACGCTGAAGTCAACCCTGAGGGACATGAACCTTGTCCCGCTCAGCATCAGAATCAGCGCGGCCCGGGAAAGTTCTTTTTTCCAGAGGATATCAAGCGAGGATATTCTGATCTTCACGCAGGAACTCGGCAACCTGTTAGACTCCGGTCTCCCCATTGACCGGGCTCTCTACGTGCTTTCTGAGCATTCCGAGAAGAAGGCCCTGCGGGCGATCATAAAGGAAGTATATATCGATATTCAGAAGGGAAATACCCTTTCGAATGCCATGGGAAAACATAAGGTCTTTCCGCGGCTGTACATCAACATGATCAGGGCTGGCGAGGCTGGTGGTATCCTCGAGGTCGTGATCAAGAGGCTTGTCGTATTTCTGGAAACGACCTTGACCTTCAAGAAGGAGATCGTATCTGCGCTGATATATCCCATACTTCTGACGGTAGTCGGCGGACTCGCCGTGACGGTTCTCATGTTATATGTCATTCCGAACTTTTCGAAGATTTTTTCTGATATGGGGCAGACTCTTCCGCTGCCGACCATGATTCTTATTAAAGTTAGCAGCCTTTTTGCGGATTACTGGTGGGCCTTTTTGGGCGGTATCATAAGTTTCGCCGTACTGATCAGAATATATGTGAGAACAGCCGAGGGCAAGAGCTATATTGATAACTTGAAGTTAAAAGTTCCGGTGCTTAAAAAATTGAGCATGAAATTCATCATTGCAAGATTTTCCCGTACGTTCGGTACGCTGCTCCAGAGTGGGGTTCCGATTCTTGAAGCCATACGTGTGTCACGAGACGTTATCGATAATGATATCATAGCCCAGAAATTGAGCATTCTTGAAGAGGGCGTGAGCAAGGGAAAGGGTATATCACTTCCTTTGCGGGAGAGCGGGGTATTTCCTGCGATCTTTAACCAGATGGTCACGGTAGGGGAGGAAGCGGGGAGGCTTGAGGATACGTTTCTCCTTATTGCCGATAGATTTGAGGCCGATACCCGGAATCTGATCAAACGCTTTGTTAGCCTGTTTGAACCCATGCTGATTTTGCTGATGGGACTCGTGGTAGGGTTGATTGTCATTTCCATGCTCATGGGCATCTTCAGCATCAATGAGATTCCGATTTGATATGAAACGAGATACAAAATTATGGAAGAAAGGAGGAATACATGGGACAGACGAAGATAGAAGGACGTTTCAGGAATAGAAAAGGTTTTACCCTTATCGAACTTCTTGTAGTTATGGTGATTCTGGGTATGCTTGCCGCGCTGGTGGGTCCGCAGATATTTGGCAAGGTAGGTAAGGGAAAGCAATCAGCCGCGCGCACGCAGATCGAGATGCTCGGTCAGGCCCTGGACAGTTACCGGCTTGATGTGGGTAAATATCCCTCAACGTCCGAGGGGCTGAACGCGTTGCAAACGAATCCCGGGGCACCGGGGTGGGATGGTCCTTATCTGAAGAAAGCACTTCCAAACGACCCATGGGGTAAGCCCTATCAGTACCAATCACCCGGTTCACATGCAGACTATGATCTGTATTCGTACGGAGGAGACGGAGCTGCTGGTGGAGATGGTGAGAACAAAGACGTCAATAGCTGGGAATAACAATGGTTTTACGCTCCTAGAGCTGCTTGTTGTTCTTTTCATTATCGGGCTGGCTAGTGCCATGGTTATCTTTTCAGCCGGTCGGATGCGTGATAATTCAATGTTCAGAGAGGAAGCGCGCAAACTATATCTTACGGCAAAACATGCCAGGACGGCGGCCATTCTTGAGCGGCAAGATGTGGCCATGAAGATCGATGAAGAGGGGAACCGCTATTGGCTGGACTACGGCGGTGACAAGACCTCGGAATTGCACACAGTACCGAAAAAATATCCGCTTTCGGGTAAGGACCTTCATTTTTTTCCGAAAGGGAGCAGCTCTGGCGGACTCATTGAGATCAGGAATGAAAAGGGGCAGAAATATGCGGTTGAAGTTGACCAGGTTCTCGGTACTGCTTCGATCAAACGGCTTTAGCCTGATGGAGGTCATGGTTGCACTTGCGATCATGTCTGTCTCTCTTGTCGCAGTCTTTCAATTGTATTCCCTCGCCCTTCGGTCGATAAAAAAGGCGGATGATTATACCAATGCTGTTCTTTATGCCAGATCGGCCATGGATGAGGCCTATGCCCTGTCGGATCCCATGGAGGCGTCGGGACCCAAGGATGTAGGGGAAGCATATAAAGTTGCTAGGGATATTACGTTGCAGTCATCATCTGAAGACGGAAAGACGAAGCTTTATGAGATTACGGTCTCGGTCAGCTGGTCCGCCACGGGGAATCTCAAGATAAAAGGGCTCCGATGTGTCTATGAACCTGAAGAATAAAAGGGGGTTCACGCTTGTTGAGCTTCTTATTGCGATCACACTTTCTATAGTTATTTTTGTCATCCTGCTTGCGGCCATGCGCCTTGGATATAAGTCACAGGCGACCGGCATGGAGCGGAGCGAGCAGGCGCAGAAAGTGCGTATTATCTGTGATAGGGTAGCTTGGCTCTTGAGGGGAACGTTCCCTTTTTTCCTCAATAAGATTGATAAGCAGAAGCTTTACTTTGCAGGGAAGTCCGACCAGGTAGGCTTTGTGACCTCAAGCGTCGATGCGTATGGTTCTGGACCAGAGGACCTCGCAGGGCTCAAGTGGGTCTCGATATTTACTGACCGGGAGGGTCTCAAGATACGAGAAAAGGTCTATTTTCTTGAAGACGTATTTGATGATAGCGGGGGGAAGGTCTATCTTCTTGATCCTGACGTCAATACCATAGCTTTTGAGTATTTTGATATCCCTGAAGGAGAAAAGCAGGGCAGTTGGGTTTCTGAATGGGATCCCGATGATAAAGAGACGCTCCCTGCAGCTGTGAAGGTATCGATGACCATGGTACAGGGGGAGAAGAAGATCGAGCTTCCCGAGCTGATTGTGAGGATCACCTCACAGAGAAAGACAGAGGGATAGCGTTCTTACTTGATCCTCGCACCTGCCTCAACGTCTTTTTCCGGCATAAGGATCACGGGTACCCCGTCAGCTCCGGTCGCGGCGAGAAGCATGCCCTGCGATTCAATGCCCATGAGTTTGGCGGGCTGAAGGTTGGTAACGACAACGATTTTTCTGCCGATGAGGTTTTCCGGAGCATAGGTTTTGCCAATCCCTGCCACGATCTGCCGCATGGTTCCGGTATCGACCTGAAGGCAGAGTAGCTTTTCGGATTTTTTTACCCTCTCCGCACTGACCACCTTGCCGATCCTGAGCTCTGCTCTTGCAAAATCCTTTAAAGAGATAAGATTGGTCTCTTCTTTTTCCAGTCCCGGCGCTTCGATCGTGGCATCTGTCTCTCTGTTCATCTTCTTTTCCTTTTCTATCCTCGGGAAGAGCTGAGCACCTTTCGAGGTCTGTAAGACATAGACGGGGGTCCATTCGATGTCGAAGATCTGAGGCAAATCGCTGTTTCCGGCCCCGCTGTTTCCGGCTTCTTCGGCTAACGACTTCAGACCCAATTGCTTCCAGATCTTCTCAGCAGTCAGTGGTATAAAGGGATAGAGGGACAGGGCCGTCAGCCTCAGGGTGTTCCAGAGATCAAACATCACTTCTTTGAGGCGGGCGGGCTCGTGTTTGGCCAATTTCCAGGGTTCGGTCTGCGCAATATGGTTGTTTGCAGCTCTGACCATATCCCATATATGATCAAGAATGCTATGGAACTGCAGTCTTGACCAGGCGTCTCGGCGATGAGCCGCAGTAAAACTCGCCACGCATTGTCGTGTAAAAGCGCTGTCTAAGCGTCCATATGGAACGGTTTTCTCTATTGAGCCGCTGAAATATTTTTCAGTCATGGTTATGAATCTGCTCAAGAGATTTCCCAGATCATTGGCCAGATCAGTATTAATACGATGTACCAGCGCATCCTCTGAGAAGTCTCCATCGTGGCCAAAAGGCACATCCCTGAAGAGAAAATACCGGAAGGCGTCAACGCCATATCTGTCAGCTATGGCATTCGGATCGACAACATTGCCGATTGATTTGGACATTTTCCTTCCCTCGATTGTCCACCAGCCATGGGCAAAGATGTTGTCCGGCAGAGGAAAGTTCAACGCCATGAGCATGGCTGACCAGTAGACTGCATGGGTGGTGAGAATGTCCTTGCCGACGATGTGGTGCTGGGCAGGCCACCAGAAATCTCCCCTGCGAGCCATCTCCGCACCGGGAGCGAGGTATCGTGTAGCAGAAAAATAATTCACCAATGCATCGAACCATACATACGTAACAAAGGAATCGTCGAATGGAATCGGTATACCCCAGGCAAGACGCTGCTTAGGTCTCGAGATGCAGAGGTCACCGAGGACGTTGTTCTTGAGGAAGCCGAGCACTTCATTCCGTCGTGTCTCCGGCAGAATGAATGTTGGATTTTTTTCTATATGGGAGATAAGGGATTGCTGATATTTTGACATGATAAAGAAGTAGTTTTCCTCCCGAATATGCTCAACAGCCCTTCCACAGTCTGGGCAATTCCCGTCCACCAGATCCTTTTCCGTCCAGAATCGCTCATCCGGCATGCAGTACCAGCCCGCGTAGGAACGCTTCTCGATTTCGCCTTTATCCCAGAGCATCTGGAGAATACCCTGCACCGTCTTCACATGGTTGATGTCCGTGGTGCGGATGAAGGCGTCGTTTGTTATGTTGAGACGATTCCAGATCGCCTTAAAATTCTCAACAAGCATATCGGCATGCTCCTTGGGGGAGCGTCCCTTTTCCGCTGCAGCCTTTTCCACCTTCTGGCCGTGCTCGTCAGTGCCGGTAAGGAAAAAAACATCATACCCGATCAGCCTGTGGTAGCGCGCGAGGATATCTGCCGCTATGGTCGTATATGCATGCCCAATGTGCGGGATATCATTTACATAATATATTGGTGTAGTAACGTAAAACCGTTTATTCATTTTTTTGTGGTTTCTTTCGGTGTCTTCTTCTCCGTCTTCTTTTATGTGGTTGCCCCGGCTTTTGTTCATCTCTTTTCTCAACAGAGAGATGAGCGGAATCAGGGACTGCGGCTTCTCCTGGTGCCAAACTTTCCTGCTCTGCAGCGGCATCTTCGGTCAGATAAGCGGACTTATCCTGTGCTTCGGATACCAGTTCTTCCTTTTCCTCTTTTGACTCCCGTACCAAAGGGCCTTCATGATATTCATAGCCGAGGCAGCACATTAGCCTGCCGCATGAGCCGGAAAGTTTCCCGGTGTTTAGGGTCAGATCCTGCTGTTTTGCCATCTTTATCGAGATAGGCTCAAACGTGGTCAGAAAAATCCGGCAGCAAAGCTCCTTGCCGCAAAGGCCGAAGCCGCCGACAAGCTTGGCCTTGTCCCGGACCCCGATCTGGCGCATCTCGATACGCGTCTTGAAGCGTGCAGCGAGGTCTTTGACGAGTTCCCTGAAGTCTATCCTGCCGTCTGCCGTGAAATAAAAGATGATCCGTCTCCTATCAAGCGTAGCTTCGGCCCGCACCAGCTTCATGGGAAGCCCCCTGGCCATGATCCTTTCGTAACAGAAGCTCCTTGCCTCGCTCTCGAATTTTTCGTTCGCCGTCTTCTGTCGGAGATCTTCCTCTGTTACGATGCGAAGCACTTTTTTGAGCTCTTTCGGGTTCCTTTCCACAGTATGCGGAGGCTCGACGACCGAGCCGATGCTCAGACCGAAATCAGACTCTATGACTACCTTGTCGCCCTTCCGTAGGGCAAGGTCTCCAGCATCGAAATCGTATATCTTCCCGCAACTCTTAAATCGAATTCCGACTATGTCAGACACGCTATAGGACTAATTCCTTTCTGAGCAGGGACGCTGTATAGTTCCACGTAAGCGACTTGTTCAGGTTGAAGAGCCACATGACTTTCATGAGGCTCAGTTCCTTATAGATATTTATTATACCCTTTAGTTCTAAGGATTTTCCCAGCCCTGCCAGATTTTCGGCCATATCCACGTTAATGAGAAGCGTCTGCTTGCCGGTTATCTTCAATACGGCAAGATCTCTCATGAACAGAAGTGCTTGGTCGAACCATCCATCAACTTCTTCACGCGAAGACCAACTGTCCTTTTCTGACCGCAGCATTGACTTCAGGAGATCCATAAACCGATCCCGGTCTCCCGCCACATTGCCAGTGAGTGCAAGACCCGGCCGCCCCAACGAGAGGCATACTGCCTGTTCAATATCATGGGCTGCGATCTTGCCGTCAAGAATTTGCCTGCAGGAATCGAGCGAAAGGGGGTGAAAGACGATCAGGGAACAGCGCGAACGGATAGTTGGAAGAAGCCGGTCCGGGCGCGAGGAAACAAGTATAATCAGGCTGTCTTCAGGAGGTTCCTCAAGAGTTTTAAGGAAGGTATTTGCCGCTGCCTGGTTCATGGTATCGGCATCGTCGACAATCACTACCTTTTTGCTACCTTCATAGGGTCTGAATGAAAGGGCTTCTTCGATCGATCGAACCTCATCGATCTTTATCAGCCCTTCCTGCGGGCCGATAAGGATGATGTCCGGATGAGCGCCCGAGTCTATCTTGATGCAGGAGGTGCATGCGTCACAGGCGTCATAGTCGGCACCCCCTGGGGAGCGAGGTGCTGCGGAAAGGAAACGCGCGCGGGCATCGTCACTTCCGCCGGGCAGGTTCAGGCAATTTACGGCCTTGGCGAAATTGATTGCTGCCATTTTCTTGCCGATACCGGATTCGCCGCAGAAGAGATAGGAGCTGGCGAGCCTCTTCTTCTTGAGTATGCCTTGAAGGATCGCGACTGCTTTTTCCTGCCCTATAACGTCATTGAGTGCCATGCTCTCCGCTCATTAGCGGCCTTACTTTTCCAGATTCTGTTTCGTCGGCCGATCATCGTTCCCGCTCACGCAGGAACGAAGCAACAGCCTCTTTTATAGCTTCATGTACATCTTCAATGCCGTCAAAACAGGGAATAATGCATATACGTTCGGGCTCCGCGGCTGCTATTTCATGGAACCCCCTCCTGACCCTTTGATGAAATGTCACGTCCTCACGTTCGAGACGATCATGCTTCTGCATTTCCCTGTTTCTGCGCAAACCTATCTCAACATCAACGTCAAGAAGCAATGTGATGTCCGGCCTCATGCAGCCGGTCGCGACGGCGTCAAGGGCATCGATGACCTGACGGTCTATTCCCCTGCCATATCCCTGGTACGCGAGGGTAGAATCGCTGAACCGATCCGAAATAACAATATCACCTCTGGTTAGAGCCGGGGTGATGACCTCCTTGATATGCTGAACGCGTGCGGCATTGTACAGGAGCAGCTCAGTGACCACGTCCATTTCCCTGCTATCAACAGAGAGAAGAAGTTCACGGATCTTCAGACTGATCGGCGTGCCTCCCGGTTCGGCGGTCTGTATAACCGCGTATCCCCTGCTTCTCAGATAGTCCGCTAAGAGACGGGCCTGAGTTGATTTGCCCGTTCCCTCTATGCCTTCGAGGGAAAGGAAGAATCCTTTCATGTCATCTCTTCTTTCATCCGTATGAGAAGCTGAAAAATTTTTACTGCCTCATCAACGCTTCTCGATCCTGTTCCGCAGGATGGGGTAATGAGCATGCGGGAAAGCAGCAGATCACGGGGGACCTGCTCTGACATCTTGAGAACACCCTGTTGGAAGCGATCCCGGAGCGATTCCGGATTTTCCCGAATGATCGCATCAGATGTGGGTACAATGCCCCAGGCAAAAAAACCACCCCGTTCAAGGAAATTCCTGCATTCGCTGCCATACAGCGCCAGTGTATCAAGGTAATCATAGGCGTCAAAGTTAATAATATCGGCTCCGCTCTGCATGACCAGAGGCCAATCAGCGTTGCCGCAGCAGTGAATGCCTGCAATTCCTCCCGCAGCCCTAATCGTTGTAGCCAGTTCACGGAGGAGTCTGAGCGTCTCTTCAGGGCTCACGCCGAGATAGCTTGAGCTGCCGAGCGCCGAAAGGATGGGCTCGTCGATAAATATGATGACCTTATCCGCATGCTGTCCCAGCATGTCTAACTGCCATCGCGTCTTGGCCTGAAGAAGCAGGAGCGATATCTCGCGGAATTCTTCATCAAAGTACAGCGCCTTGCCGTTTACATCCTTGAGGCCAAGTGAAAAGGTAAGCGGCCCGGTTACGTGTCCCTTAAGAAATGTAAAGCGCCTCCCTTTGATCATCCTGAGCAACGCGTGCAGCCCCCGGGCATGATCCTCAGATATGGCAATCCTGCTTTCGGTCGTACAACTTTCGTAGAAGCGGTCCAGTTCATCCGAGCCGTTTCTGTCGACCCATACGAGCTCTTTTTCCGCATCCATCCTGAGAAACGGGAACCCCTCAGCATATTGAGGGATCATGAACTCCTTGAAGGAAATGCGGGGAAATTGCGGCCAGAACGGGATGTCAAAGGAACTGAGCACAAGGCTGCAGCCGTCAGTGACACTGCGATGAGGAAGACTGCCGATGCCTGTGGTAGTGAACGGTTTAAACATTCTTGAATGATACCCTATCAGCGAGCAACGTTTCAAAGATTTTCCGTCCTGAGCAGGTATAATAGGGCATGAGCAGGGGTCTTTATCTGACGCTTTCCTTTCTCCTGCTGCTAACTGCGGCTTTTATGCCTGTTGCCAATATCGCAGAGCTTCAAACGATAACGGCGGGATGGGATATCGGTGAAAGGACGGCATTTTGGGCAGAGCAGTTTATTGATGTCCCGTATGATGTCGAGCCGATGGGGGAGTATGTACGTGAGGGCCGCATCGTTGCTGATGAGAGGGTTGACTGCATGTACCTGGCGTTTAGGTCTGTTGAGCTCGCGTTGGGAAAGAATCCGTCTGATGCGGAATCAGTTGCGCTCGAAATGCGTTTTCACCGGAAAGGGCTCGTTCAGGACGGGAAAGTGGTTAACTACGAAGACCGATTCAGATTCGGCGAGGACATGATAGAGAGCGGTAAATGGGGCAGGGAGATTACCTCAGAACTTGGGCGTACGGCTATTGCACAGGGGAAATCGGCAGGAGAGCATATCTCCATGATAGCGAAGGAGGATATACAAAAGGTCCTTAGTGGTCTGATGAGCGGAGATATCATTTTTTTTGTGAAGGCCTCTGACATGCGGATGGAACATGAAGTCATCGGACATATAGGCATCATCAAACGCGAGCAGGATGCGGTCTATCTCATTAGTGCCTTCGGGCAGAAGAACAAAGGGGGCAAGGTTAAGAAGATTCTCTTTTCAGCGTACAGCGCAGAAATGCCGTTCATCGGTATACAGGTGACCCGTCTGGAATAACCGCGGATTGATGGGGATACGGCAATATTGTAGACAACCGAGAGGGCAATTACTTATTCCTCCTCTGATGTTTTGTTTTTCTGAGCAGCTTTTTGTGCTTATGCTTGCTCATCTTCTTTTTGCGCCACTTGACAACGCTTCCCACAGACTCACCTCCTTCAGTATGAATTATGCCTGGTTTATGATCATCCGGCACGCGGCATAATGTCGTCGGATAAGTTTATCTGGCCATTAGCGGCCGATATGTCGCTTCCCGTATTCTCCTGCCTGATCAATGAATGCTTCAAGTTGTATTTCAGTAGTAAGCGATTCCGTCCCGTCATAGGGAATGCTCAGGCAGGGTATTCCGTATGCATCCGTTACGCCCCGCAGAAGAGCGGTCACAATAGTCCCCGGCATGCAGCCGAACGGCATGGCGTTGATAATGCCGGCGGCCCCCCGTTTTGCAAGATCGATACTCTTCCCTATGCTGAGGATAGCCTCACCTTCGAACGAGGCATGGATATATGGATGGGCGTTCCGCAGCAGCGACATCGTGTCAGGTTCATGGAGCGTTTTGAGGAATCCTGCAAAATGTGCCCCCATCCTGTGTTCAACTTTCTTTTGAAAGAACCTCTTAAACAGAAGTGTAATGATACCAGAAAGATCTTTTTTAATCAAGACTTTGCGGATTCCCATGAGGTTGATATAGCTTACCCACTCATCGACAGGGGTCAGATACGCTTCCCCCCCGAGCTTCTCGATTTTGCTCACAAGATCTTCATTTGAAAAACTGTTTGACCGTACAAAGATCTCGCCAATAATGCCGATAAGCGGCTTTGGCTCCCGCGATACCGGTATGCTTTCGAAAGTCCGTCTCGCGCTTAGCAGTTCGTCGGATACGTGGCGACGCCCGTTCTGCAGTACGGCACAAACTTTGTGGAGATGCTCTTCATAAGCAACATCAGAAGCTCCCGCTTCCCGTTCATAGGGTCGCGTCTCATGAAGACATTTCTTCAGAAGACTAACAGCGACAATGCCTTCCCATGCTCTCATGGCATACTCCTTGCCGACTATTCCGAGGTGCCGGTAAAAGTGCTCGTCTTGGCTCGGCGAGAAGACAGGAAGATCCCCGATTCCCAGATCGCGGATTACCATTCGCTGGAAGATGTTATATTGCCCAAACCTGCAGGGGCCGGTACCCGACGGCATGAAAAAGGCTGAGCGACCAGGATCGAATCCCTGCTCCCTGATCTTTCTGATCATATCACCGGTCGTTACCGCACAGGGAAAACATTCCTTACCGGAAACGAACTGCTTCCCGAGATCAACAGACTCCGGCGAGGATACAGGGAGGACTTCGGCGTCCACGCCGCAATGCGAAAATGCGGCTGCGAGAGCAAATGCGTGATCAGACATGCGGGGAATATACACCGTGCGGTGCGATCTTCCGGGAAATGATGTCCCGTGATCGATGATGCCTTTCCGTTGTGTTCCAGCATCGTATGGGCTCTTGCCGTTCGACCGTCCTGCGATGCTGTCCAGAAAGGCTTCGCACCGGGTGATCGCACCTGCATCAGCACTGTGTGCATCCAGCTCCAGATGTAGCCATGATTTCCCTCCCATCTCTTCTTCAAAGAACTTCAGGATGAACGAGTCCGGTCCGCAGGAGAAATTGCCGATATAGATGACATCCAGGAGCGGGTGCTGTGAAGCGATACGTCCGGCACTGAGGATGCGCTGCCCCGCACGCCAGTACATGTTGGGCCAGGCTTCTCGGATGTCAACTTGCGAGAGCGGGAGAAAATCCATGGGTATGCAGAGCCGGCCGAGGCTTGTTACCTTGCGGGGAATATCCAGGTTCATACCGCGGTCGAAAGAGTTGTAGGCCCTCCCCACGATAACCAGTGCTCTTTGGTTCAGTCCACTCAGGATCTCCTGACCTTTTCTTTGAAGCGAGCAGAAAAAATCCTCCTGAGCCTTTTCAGCAGCGTCCATCGCCGCAGTCAGTTCAGACGCCGAGATGCGAAACCCTTTCAATGCACTCAGCAATTCCTGATGTAGTCGTTTCCTGCCCAAGGTAAGTGTTACCACAGGAGCAAGAATAGAAGCATGAGGGAATGCAGTTTTTGCCATATAGGGCATTGTCTGGGTATATGGGCATGCAAGGCCACTTCCTGGTTGCTGGCCCCGGCTGTTCAGATCCACAAAGCTCGGGAGAAAAATTGCCTTCAGATCCTTTTGTGCCAGGAAAGCAACATGCCCGTGAGCAGCCTTTACCGGAAAGCAAGTCTCTGCAAGGATGGTATCATTACCCTGGTCGATAATACCCCTGTCTGTTTTCGGCGAGATCTCAACATCAAACCCGAGCTCCCAGAGAAGGGTGCTCCAATAGGGAAGGAAATCATGAAAATAAAAGATGTACGGGATGCCGATCCTGCCCCTGCTTTTTGCCCGCTTCAGGGTTCCTTCAGCATGCGTTCTCAAATACGTCGCATGGCTTTTCCAGAGCATTTCGTCCCTGTAAGCAAAGAGGTCAGGGAGCTCCTGAGATGCTTTTTCCTTCTTTGTCTCATACCGATCGCATCTGCCGCCGTAGAACAGAAAATTCTTCTCACCTTCAACCCGCACCCGGTTGATCTCACATATGTTTGAGCATTTCTTGCACTCGAAGGAAGATATTTCGTAAAGCCGCTTGGCGATAGAGAAGCCTTTGAACAGGGATCCCCGCTTTATTAATGAAGTCTCCCAATGGCTTTTTGCTATAAGGGCCATGCCGATGGCCCCGGTGACGTCGTGGTGTTCGGGAACGATAACTTTCCTCCCAAGGTAGCTTTCGAATGCTGCAACGACTGCCTTGTTGAAGGCAACCCCGCCCTGGAAGAATATTTTCTGACCGATCGGGCGCTTGCAGACGACGCGGTTGATATAATTCTGGACTATGGAATAAGCAAGCCCCGAAAGGAGATCCTCTTTTGAAATACCCTTCTGGAGGTTTGCCATGAGCGAATTTTCCATAAAGACGGTGCAACGTTCTCCAAGCCTGCAGGGGTTCTCTGCACAGAAGGCAGCCTCCTGAAATTCGCCCTTCACAGAAACGCTCAGCTTCTCGGCCTGTTCCTCAAGAAATGATCCTGTGCCTGCTGCACAGGCCTTGTTCATCTCGAAGTCAACGATCACGCCGTTCCTGAGAGAAATGAATTTTGAATCCTGGCCGCCGATCTCGAAAATGGTGTCGACATCCTCATCGATAAACGCAGCAGCAGTTGCCTGGGCGGTTATCTCATTTTTGACGATATCGGCACCTACATAATCGGCTATCATATACCGTCCCGAGCCTGTGGTCCCCACCCCTGCAATCTCCACCGTATCACCGATCTCGGCGCCGATCTCCTCCAGCCCCTGCTTTACCGCCTCGATAGGTCTTCCCGCTGTCATGAGATAACGCTTTGCAAGCACTGAGGCGTGATCATCGATTACTGCAAGATTCGTGCTGATGGAGCCGACGTCGATACCCAGGTAGACCCTTCGGGAATGAGGTGACGCGGGCTTTTCGGTCGCCTTCTGATCTCTATCTGACGGTACGCCTGATATCCGGAGGTGCCTTTCAGCAAAATTATTGTGGTCTGCAAGAAGTGGCTTCAGCCCTTTTTCGTTCTGCCGGGAGGATCGAATATGATGAGCCAGGTTTTCGAGAGAAAAGGGTCTACACTTGCGTCCGGCGATATCTTTCAACACAGCGCCTATTGCCCCCATGAAGGCGCACTCTTCAGGTATGAAAAGTTCGTCTATACCGAAAACCTCACGGAAAGCCCGGATCATCCCCTTGTTTGCAGCAACGCCTCCGTGAAAGGAAACCGGCATCTGGAGGCGCCTGCCGCGTGCGATGGAGCCTTTAAAGTTGCGCGCAACGGCAAAGCAGAGCCCTGCAACGATGTCTTCAACAGGGGTTGCAATCTGCTGGAGGTGAATCATATCAGACTTTGCAAAGACACTGCATCGACCGGCGATGCGGGGAGGTTTATTCGACCTGCAGCTGAGTTCGCTGAATTCTTCTATGGTCATATTGAGGCGTTCTGCCTGCTGGTCGAGAAACGAACCTGTCCCTGCAGCACAGACCGAGTTCATGGAAAAATCCTTTGCAGCCGCAGAATCTCCGTCAAGGAAAATCAGCTTCGAGTCCTCACCGCCCAGTTCTATAATTGTCCGTATCCGGGGGTAGAGCTTGCGGGTAGCGCAGGTGTGGGCCACGACCTCATTGACGGGTGCGATGCCCAGAATTTTGCCGATCAACCTTCCCGCAGAGCCGGTCAGAGATAGTGATGCAGGCCCCTTCGAAGACGGCAAACTGGTGTGCGCCTTTTCAAGAAGCTCGAAAGAGACCTGAAGAGGTCTGCCGCGGTGGCGCTGATACGCACGGGAAATGATGCTTCCCTCGTTTCTCAGGACAATGAGCTTTACCGCAACAGATCCTGCATCTAGACCGATGTAGTTCATAAACTCGACGGTGTAATTATACCATATGGCTGCAATGGTAAAGCGTGCCAAGATGCAGAATATTCTCTGTGTTTATCAGGGAAAAAGAACCTAACGATTATCTGTGCAGACTCATATGTCCTAATAATATATCTTCGCTCTGCTGTCATACGTTTTTTAGGAGCAAGGAGGGCTTGGCAATATTGAAGACTGAGGTTGTCGCCAGTACGGCTGAAGCAGCGGTCATGGGTGCCTGCGGTGCTTCTTTTGGGGAAGTACGGTGTTATGAGCAAATCGAGACGCAGAATCTATGACATGCTATGGCAGTGAATTGACATAATTTGTCAATTAATCATCCTCAGAACCGCAGCTCGCAATAATATTTAGTTAAATCAAAGAGTTATATTTTAAATTCTTGGCATAAAAGATGCTTTTCAAGTGGCATGAGCATTAATTGCGAAGGAGGTGAGACAGGAAGCATCATTATAAGGTTTCAGGTGGCTGTTTACGGCCATACAATATTAATTCCATCACTAGGAGGAAGGTTTATGTACAAGGCAATGAGCAATTTGAAGCAGCAAAAGGGTTTCACCTTGATCGAGCTCCTGATCGTTGTGGCGATCATCGGCATTCTCGCGGCGATTGCAATCCCGGGCTACATCGGCATGCAGGAAAGGGGAAGAAAGGGCTCTGTTGTGAGGGGCGCCGAATCCGCCTTCTCTGAACTCCAGGGCTGGGTCACTGCAGCCAAGAAGGTAGGAGTTCAGTCTCTCCTCACCGAAGTTGACACGGATGGTAACGGTGCAGTTGCTATAGGCACTGACCTTACCAATGCCGCACTCGGAAGTGCCGGTGTAGTAACGACCTTCCTAGCATCAGCAGCTACAGTAGCTCAGAACTCCCCATGGGGCGTAGGTCCTCTCTGGATCAATGGTGGTGTGGCAGCGAACCAGGGCGCCTGCGATGCTATATCTGTTGGTAACCCTGGGCAGGTAACAATCTGCTTTTTCCCTCTAGATGATACAACGATTCAGCAGATCTTTCTTTCAGCCAGAGACAATGCAGCAGCTCCAAACATCATTTATCAGAAGAGCATCAGTGCAGATTAAATTATTGGATAGTCGTGAGGGAAAGGCA
Source organism: Nitrospiraceae bacterium UBA6905 (assembly GCA_002451165.1). GTDB lineage: Bacteria > Nitrospirota > Thermodesulfovibrionia > Thermodesulfovibrionales > UBA6898 > UBA6898. Next base: position 19,585 of record DKBH01000084.1, on the reverse strand, counting down.
CAAAGCCTTTCCCTCTTTTTTTTGCTATCTCGTGAATGGAAAAGCGAAGAAGGATCTCTGGCATGAGCATGCGAAATGACAGAAAGGGCTTTACACTCATTGAACTGCTTGTGGTCGTTGCGATCATAGGCATCCTTGCTGCGATAGCAATACCGGGCTACATCGGCTTGCAGGAACGGTCAAGGAGGGGTTCTGTTATACGGGGCGCTGAGTCTGCCTTCTCCGAGCTGTATGGATGGGCTAGCGCAGCCAAGAAGGCAGGGCTTCAGGCTAATCTCATCGAGGTCGACACAAACGGTAATGGTGCAGTGGAAGCAACTGATCTTACCAATGCTGCGCTGGGAAGCGCCGGCGTGGTGGTGACCTATCTTGCCTCAAATGCGGTTGCACTACAAAACTCACCATGGGGCACCGGTTCACTGATGGCCGACGGCGGGGTAGTGGCGGATAAGAGTGCTTGTGATGTTGTAGCGGCTGGAACCCCTGGAAAAATATCACTTTGTTATTCCCCTGCTGATAGCAGCGCCATCCGTCAGATATTTATTTCTGCTGCGGATAAGAACGGTACCATTATCTTTAGCAAGGTTGTAGCACTTGACTAAATAGGAATATGAGCTTAAGACTAAAGATCAGAAGGAGAAGTTGTATGCAGAGACAATCAGGGTTTACCCTTGTAGAATTGATAGTCGTTATTGCCATCATAGGCATTCTTGCCGTGATTGCGATACCCGCCTACGTTGGGCAGCAGAGAAAAGCTGCACGCACTGAAGCCTACTCTAACCTTTCAAATCTGCGGCTGCTTGAGGAACAGTTTTTTGCAGAAAATGGAAATTATACTGCATCCCTTGGCGCTGCCGGCGCTACGGCAGCTGTTCGCGATGCAAACCTGACAGCAATACAAGGGGCTCTCGCACGCTTCCGTCCGGGATTGTCCATTAATCTGAATTATAGTTATCGGATCATCCAAAATGTCGCCATGACCAATCCGACCACGGTACCGTGGGATACAGCGACGAGCGCGAGCACGCCCTGTTTCATAGCGGTTGCAACAGGCATAACCGGCAGTAGGGTGGCAGGGGATATTTTTGCGATAGACTGCAATAATAATGCAAACTTCTGATGATTGATGCAGCTGCGGAAAAAGGCCGGCAAAAGCAACTTCTTTTTCTCACCATAGTCGTCTTTCTCGGCTTCATCCTCTACAGTAATGTATTGCTTACACCTTTCGTTTTTGATGATTATTTCATCATTATTTATAACCCCCTAGTAAAAAGTTTTATAGCATCCCTGAAAGATATAGCGAACAACCGGTATATTGGGGCCTTGAGTTTTGCTTTCAGTTATGCGGTAGGCGAGTTTGACCCCTTCAAATACCACCTCGTCAATGTGCTCATTCATGCTGTTAATGCAGTGCTCGTCTTTTTCTTGGTCAAGAACATCCTGATTACGTCTGAAAACGACGAGGCAAGGGTAGCCTTCATCCCTGCCTTTTCTGCCCTTCTCTTTGTTGCTCATCCTGCGCAGACACAGGCAGTGACCTATATTTCACAACGCTTTGCATCTCTTGCCACGCTCTTTTATCTCTCTTCAATACTTTCGTACATAACGGCGCGCCGCATACGAGATGACTGCAAGAGCGCAAGAAGCATTAAGTTTGTGGGATGTTATGCTGCAGCAATGGTGTTTGCATGCCTGGGCATGAAGACCAAGGAGATCGCGATCACCCTCCCGTTCATGCTTTTGGCCTATGAGATCTTTTTCCGGAAGAGGGAGAGTTCCTTCTCCGTCAGCCTTGCCTATCTGGCACCGATGTTCCTTACCCTTCTGATACTTCCCGTCACAAAGCTCGGGTTTCACGCATCTCCTGTGGATGCATTTGTCAGCAACATCGATACGTTCACGCAGGATGACAGGGTTCCCTATACAAGAATCGAATATCTCTCGATGCAGGTTAGGGTGATCGTGGCGTACCTCCGCCTGCTTGTTTTGCCGGTCAACCAGAATTTCGATTACGGCCAAGTTCCAGTCGGATTTTTTTCCCCTGGCGAAATCGCTGCATCAGGCGTACTGATTGTGATGCTTGCCCTTATTCCATTCTTGCTGTTTCGCAGGGAAAAGTTTATTGCGTTCGGCATCGTCTGGTTCTTTATCGCCCTCTCGGTTGAGTCAAGCATCATCCCGATACGGGACCCCATGGTCGAGCATAGGATGTATCTGCCGTCAGTCGGCATGTTCATGGTTCTTTCGATGCTTGTTGCCAGGATTAGTCCCGGCAGGGGAAGACGGCTTGCTGCCGCTGCGCTCATGGTGACGCTTTTCTCGAGTCTTACCTATGCAAGAAACATCGTGTACAAGAGTCCCGAGAGCCTTTGGCAGGACGTTATAGCCAAGGCACCGGGAAACGCCCGGGGATATGGCAGTCTAGGGCTAATCTACAAACTAAATGGGATGCAAAAGGAGGCGCTTGTCATGTTCAATAAAGTGCTATCATTACAAAAAGGATATCCCGAGGTGTTTCTGCATCTGGGAGATATCTATTATGAACGTAAGGATTATCAAAAGTCGCTGTACTACCTTGATGAAGGAATCAAGATTGATGTAACACATGCAACCAGGGGAAGTGCCCTGACAAAAAAAGGGCTGGCTTATACGAGGCTTGGAGAGACGGACAAGGCCATTGATGCCTATGAAGAGGCAATAAAATATTCGGTGCGCAGCATCATTCCCTTTAACAACCTGGGGATCATTTATGTGAGAAATGGTGAGTTTGACAAGGCAATAGAAGTGTTCCAGCGAGGACTGAAAATACGTAACAATCCTAACCTCTACAAGAATCTCTCGGTTGCCTATCAGGAAAAGGGACAGCGGGCCAAGGCAGAGGAAGCACTGGCTAAGGCATTGATGATCAACCATGCAGGGTCTCCATAGTCAATTTTTCTTGCTGCATAGCATAGTTCTTCTCGTTTAAGTTCATTTTTTCTCCTGATTCGGGAGGAAAAACGGTATTTATAGCACCAAATGCGGTAGATAAGCCTGACAACCTGACATTAAAGCGCCTGTCACACCTAGATCAGCCCTTTTGAGCGGCTGTGCTAAAATATCAAAATGTCCGCGCAGGATTTGCTCATTGAGGGAGCACGCCAGAACAACCTCAAGAATATCAGTCTCCGCATACCCCATGATACGGTAACGGTTGTCACCGGTGTCTCCGGATCGGGCAAGTCGTCACTGGCATTCGATACGATTTTCGCCGAGGGTCAGTGGCGGTTCATAGAGTCCCTTTCCTCGTATGCGCGGCTCTTCCTGGAAAAACTTGACCGACCGGATGTCGATGCCATCCTGAACATACGTCCTGCCATAGCGCTTGAGCAGAAGAATCCTGTTCGCGGTTCGCGTTCCACGGTGGGTACGCTTACAGAGCTGTATGACCTCTTTCGTATTCTCTATACGAAGGTAGCAACACCGTTTTGCCCTCAATGCGGCAGGGAAGTCCGGAAGTGGGACCCTTCGCAGATAGCTGCCGAACTCCTGGAGAAGCACGCTGGCAAGAGAGCTATGGTGCTGTTCGATACCCTGGAATCTCCTGAAGCCCTAATGAAAAAAGGATATTTCAGGAAATGGAAGGATGGCCGGATGACGGAACTCGAGCCGGGCAGGGATGCAGGTAACGGCGCACTCACGATAGTACTCGACAGACTGGCGATCAGGGACGAGCCCCGGCTTTCTGACTCCATCGAGACTGCATGGAGAGAAGGCGGGGCAGGTATGAAGGTGATCCTGGTCGAAGACAAGGGGAATGCAGTGCTCCTGCCTTTTTCGTCCCAACATGCCTGTGAGGTCTGTGATCTCGCGTTGCCGGAACCTACGCCGATGCTTTTCTCGTTCAACCATCCGGTAGGAGCATGCCCTGAATGTAAGGGATTCGGCGATACGCTGCAGTACAGCGAAGACCTTATCGTGCCTAACCCCGGCCTTTCCCTTGCTCAAGGTGCGGTAGACCCCTGGAACAAACCTGCTGCGAAATGGTGGAAGAAGCAGCTCCTCGAAAAAGGCAAAAAAGCAGGGCTGAATCTTGACAGACCCTTTGACAAATTATCAACCCGGGAAAAGGAGACCCTCTTCAAGGGGGTGAAGGGGTTTTACGGAATCGACGATTTCTTTAAGGAGTTGGAAGGATGGCGATACAAACTGCATGTGAGAGTCTTTCTTTCCCGCTATCGGCGTTCAACAACCTGCAACGCTTGCAATGGCAAACGGCTGAAGAAGGAGGCCCTCGCCTTCAAGATATCGGGGCGTGACATAGCAGAACTCTCGGCCATGCCGATCAAGGCACTCGCTGAGCTGTTCGCTGACATCGGACTTTCTCCGTTTAAAAAAGAGCTGGCAAAGGAGCTGCTGAGGCAAATAGTCATGAAGATTCAGTTTCTTGAGAAGACAGGACTTGGGTATCTTGCGCTTGACCGCTACGGCAAGACACTTTCGGGGGGGGAATATCAGCGCATCAATCTCTCTAATCAGCTTGCCGCACTTCTGACAGGTACGCTCTATGTCCTTGACGAGCCGACCATCGGCCTCCATCCGAAGGATACGGAAAGAGTAGCTGGAATCCTAAACAGGCTTGCTGACCAGGGGAATACCGTGATCGTTGTGGAACATGACCGGGGTATCATCGAGTCAGCGAAGTGGGTTATTGAGCTTGGACCAGGGGGAGGGCATAAGGGTGGCGATGTCGTATTTTCCGGTCCTATGGATAGCTTTCTCACTGCAGATACGCTGACGGCGCAGTATCTCAGGGGAGACAAGAAGGTTCAAACCCCGGTGAGAAAAAGGTCTTTTTCCGGAGAAGATTTACTGCTTCAAGGTGCCAAAGGAAATAACCTTAAGGGGCTCGACTTCGGCGTCCCCCTGAAAAGGATGACTGCGGTGACGGGAGTGTCCGGCTCGGGAAAAACGACCTTGGTCGTCGAGACGCTCTATCGTGCGCTTGCCCGTCACTTTAAAATAGTGTCAGAGCAGCCGCTTCCATTTACAGCGCTCCAGGGGGTGCATTTTCTCCGTGGGGTGAAACTTATCGATCAGGCGCCCATAGGAAGAAGTCCGCGCTCAAATCCCGTCACGTATCTTAAGATCTTTGATCATATCAGGAAAATCCTTGCTGAACAAAAGGAAGCACGTGCCTACGGATACGCTCCTGGATTTTTTTCTTTCAATGTGGCCGGCGGCAGATGCGAGGCGTGCAAGGGCAGCGGCCTCGAACTTATGGAAATGTTCTTCTTTGAGGATCTGTATATAACATGCGAGAAATGCGAAGGCAGGCGGTACCGGCCGGAGGCACTTCGCGTGACCTTTAGGGGAAAGAACATCTGTGACATTCTAAATATGACCGTGGAAGAGGCGATACTTCTTTTTCATGACGCTGTTCCGGTCAGGGCAAAACTTGCCCTGCTGATGGAGACCGGCCTTGGATATCTCAGACTGGGACAGCCTGCAACAACCCTTTCCGGCGGAGAGGCCCAAAGGCTCAAGATCGCTTCCGAGATGGGGACAAGTGAGCGAGGAGGGTATCTCTATATACTTGATGAGCCGACCGTCGGTCTTCACTTTGACGATGTGAAGGCGCTGCTTCATATCCTGAACAGACTTGTGGAGGCGGGGAATACAGTAATTGTCATTGAACATAACCTGGATGTAATCAAGTCAGCTGACTGGATCGTTGATATCGGACCTGAGGGCGGTGATGACGGAGGCATGATCGTCTTCGAAGGGACCCCTGAAGAGATCATAAAGGCAGAACATTCCTCTACCGGAGTATTCCTTGCGAAATACCCCGAAGGCAGCATTGCAAAATCGTAAAGTGGTGCAGTATTCTTTAAGTCACCATGAAAAAAAAGGTATCTCTGTTTGCCCTATTTGTCTTATTCCTTATGGTTGTGGGATGCCGACAGACGAATACTGAAACGGCAAAAGGAGACGTTCCGCAGGGGGATGACACGCCTGCATACGGCGACGCGATTGTTGAAGGCACCATCGGCGAGCCCTCAAATCTCATCCCCATGCTTGCCAGTGATTCTGCTTCTCACGCCGTCTCGGGTCTCATATTCAACGGGCTGGTGAAATACGATACCGACCTGAGCATTACCGGCGATCTTGCTGAATCCTGGGACATCTCAGCTGATGGCTTGGTCATAACATTCCACCTCAGGAAAGGCGTAACGTGGACAGATGGGACAGAGTTCTCTGCAGACGACGTAATGTTCGGGTACAGGACGATCATTGACGAGAAGACGCCGTCTGCGTATAAAGAGGACTTTCTGCAGGTGAAGAAGGCAGAGGTCCTGGATAAATACACGTTCCGCGTTTCCTATGACAAGCCGTTTGCCCCTGCACTCACCTCATGGGGCAGTCTGGTGGTCCTGCCAAGGCATCTGCTCGAAGGTAAGGACATCACCAAAAGCGATATGACCAGGGATCCGATAGGGCTAGGACCGTACAAGCTCGTGAAATGGGTATCCGGGCAGGAGCTGCTGCTTGAGTCCAACAAGAATTATTTTGAGGGCAGGCCGTACTTAGATCACTATATGTATAAGGTCATCCCTGATCCTGCGACCATGTTTCTCGAACTCAAGACCGGCGGGATTGACATGATGGGCCTGACGCCCATCCAATACACCAAGCAGACCGACACGGACTTTTTCAGAAAAAATTATCAGAAGTATCGTTTCCCTGCCTTTCAGTATACGCACCTGGCGTTCAATCAGAAGCACCCTTGGTTCAGCGACAAAAGGGTCAGGCAGGCAATAGCGTATGGTATCGACAAGAAGGAGATTGTTGACGTTGTTCTTTTCGGTCTCGGAAGCCCGGCAACAGGACCGTACGTACCGAACACGTGGCCTTATAACCCCAATGTCAGGAAGTACGCGTATGATCCTGAGAAGGCTAAAGAGCTTCTCCGGGATGCTGGTTGGCAGGATGCGGACGGTGATGGTGTCCTTGACAAGGAGGGCAGGCCGTTCCGGTTCACGATTCTGACGAATGCCGGCAATACACTGCGCAAGAATACGGCAACGATCATACAGTGGCGGCTTGAGAAGATCGGCATCAAGGTCGATATCAGGACCGTTGAATGGTCGACCTTTATCAACCAGTTCATCGACAAGAAGCGGTTCGAGGCCGTACTCCTTGGCTGGTCGATCGGCCTCGATGCGGACCAGTACGACATCTGGCATTCTTCAAAGACCAGGGAGAAGGAACTCAACTTTATCAGCTACCGCAACCCTGAGGTTGACGAACTCCTCGAAAAAGGGAGAAGGACCTTCGATCTCGAAAAGAGGAAGAAGGCTTATTTCCGGATACAGGAGATCCTTGCGGAGGAGGTGCCGTACATCTTTCTCTATGTCCCTGACGCGACGCCGATCGTGCATGGTCGGATAAAGGGCATCAAGCCCACTCCCATAGGCATCAGTTACAATCTTCCGAAATGGTATGTGCCGAAAAGCCTGCAGCGGCACACGATGGTGCCATAATGCTTTCCTATCTCCTGAAACGACTAATTGAGATGATCCCGACCCTTTTCGGCATTACCCTGATTTCTTTCCTTATCATTCACCTTGCACCTGGCAAACCGACGGATGCCTTGTCCGAGATGAACCCTAAAATGACTCCCGAAGCCCGAGAAAGACTGGAGAAGTACTATGGCCTCGACAAACCGGTCATGGTGCAGTACGGTCTCTGGCTGAAACGGATCGTCAGGCTGGATTTTGGCGAGTCCTTTTCCACGGACCATCGGCCCGTCATGCAGAAGATCTGGGATACACAGCAGCCGATCACTGAGCGGCGGCTCTTTATAACCTTCATGCTGAATTTGATGGCCATGATCATTATACTCCTCATAGCCATTCCCATCGGCATCTCATCGGCGACTCACCAAAATACCATGTATGACAAGATCACCACGACAACGGTCTTTGTGGGCTTTGCCCTGCCTTCATTCTGGCTCGCACTGCTTCTCATGCTGCTTTTCGGTGTCTATCTGGACTGGCTGCCCATATCCGGATTGAAGTCCATGCAGTATGACGCTCTCCCGCTATGGGGAAAAGTGATCGACAGGGTCAAGCATCTGGTCCTGCCGCTCTTTGTGATAGCATTCGGCAGTCTTGCAGCAGATTCGCGGTATATGAGGAGCAGCATGCTTGAGGTTATCCGGCAGGATTACGTTACCGTCGCACGGGCAAAAGGACTTCCGGAAAAAACGGTCATCTACCGTCATGCATTCAGAAACGCCCTACTTCCGCTCATAACCCTTATCGGGCTCTCGGTTCCGGGTCTTATCGGCGGGAGCGTCATTTTTGAGAACATTTTCGGGATTGCCGGTATGGGACAGCTCTTTTTCAATGGCGTCATGGCGCGCGACTATCCGCTCATCATGGCTATTCTCACCATTGGTGCATTTTTGACCTTGCTCGGCAACCTTCTTGCGGATGTCGGGTATATGCTTGCAGATCCGAGGATACGGACGGAGCAATGAAAAAAGAATCTCTCAGCACCCTTTTCTGGGACAGATTTAAACGGAACAGTCTTGCTGTTTCCGGCGGCGTCATCGTAATCTGTCTCTTCGTGCTCGCCATCCTTGCACCCCTGTTTTCACCCTTTGGTCCGAATGACATAGACAGAAATGCCATTCTGATGCCCCCTGACTTTCGCCATCCCCTTGGCACGGACGACCTCGGAAGGGACGTGCTGAGCCGGATGATCTATGGGGCCCGCATATCTCTAGCGGTCGGTTTTGTTGCGGTAGGCATTGCAACACTGATCGGTATCGCCTTGGGTGCTGTTGCCGGATATTATGGTGGTTGGATTGAACGTCTCATCATGCGCTTTATTGATATCATGCTGACGATACCGACATTTTTCCTCATCCTCGCTGTTATAGCTTTTGTTGAGCCGAGCATCTGGAATATCATGATCGTGATTGGTCTGACCGGCTGGATGGGGGTAGCCAGGCTTGTCCGTGCCGAATTCCTCTCCGTAAAGGAGAGAGACTATGTTTTAGCGGCGCGTGCGCTCGGGGCCAGCGATATCCGCATTATATTCAGGCACGTCATGATAAACAGCATGGCCCCGGTGCTGGTCTCCGCAGTCCTTGGCATTGCCGGGGCTGTTCTCGTTGAGTCGGCGCTCAGCTTTCTCGGTATCGGTGTCCAGCCTCCCACGCCGAGTTGGGGAAATATCCTTACGCTGGGCAAAGACAATATTGAGATAGCCTGGTGGCTATCTGTCTTCCCGGGCCTTGCCATTCTCATTACCGTACTGGGCTATAATCTTCTCGGCGAGGGCATCAGGGACTCCATCGATCCGCGCTTGCGGTAGTCCGAACGAAGAGAAAAAGCCTCTCCTTGTCTTTTGCTCCTGCAGGTGCATACCTTTTCTGCGATCGTGTATCATGTAGGTAATGAGCGATAGTGAATTAAGAGATGCGTCATTGTCGACCCCTGATCCCGACCGGGCGCTGAATAATCTGCGGTCGTTTCTTGAAGGCAATCCTGCTCGAGAGGAGGAGCTTCGGGCGCATATCAGGAGTATTGCCATGCTCTTCAGTCACAGCCAGTTCCTGGCAAACTACAGCATAAACCATCCCGAAGATCTTTTTGGTGCGATACAGGACATGGAGAGCGCATCCGCCAGAGAGGAGATGGTCTCTGCGCTAAATGAAGAACTTGAGGCGATACCAGGTTCTCCCGAGAGGACTACGCTGTCCCTTTACATGAACGCAGTTCGCAAGGTGAAACTGCGGAAGATCCTGAAGATCGCGCTCAGGGACATCTTGAGGAAGGCAGACCTTGTGGATATCATGATAGAGATGAGCGGTCTTGCAGATGTGATCATTCGTGGCTCACTGGGCATTGTCAGCGAATATGTGCGCAACACCTATGGCACTCCCGAGGAGGACCAGTTTGCTGTCATAGCACTGGGTAAGCTGGGAGCAGAGGAGCTGAACTTCAGCTCTGACGTTGATTTCATGTATGTGTATGGCACAGAGATCGGCGAAACGTCAGGGGTGCTTACAGCCCAGGGCGTACGCAAAAGCAGAATCTCAAACCACGAATATTTCTGCAAGATCGGGGAGGAACTCTCGAGATTCCTTTCGCAGAATACGGAAGCAGGGTTCGCCTACCGTGTAGACTTGAGGCTGCGGCCTGAGGGGCAGCGGGGGGCGATTGCGCTTGCCCTAAGGGGATATGAGATGTATTACGAGTCCTGGGGAAGGGCATGGGAAAGGGCTATGCTCCTTCGTGCGCGGCCTGTTGCAGGAGATGCGTCACTGGGCGCCAGCTTCATGGAGATGATCAAGCCATTCGTCTTCAGAAAATATCTTGATTTTACGTCAATAGACGAGATCAGCAGGCTTAAGACACGGATAGACGCTGCGTTCAAGAAGGGGGATATCAAACGGGGCTATGGGGGCATCAGGGAAATCGAGTTCTTTGCGCAGGCGCTGCAGCTCATCTATGCCGGCAGGGAACCGCTGCTCCGCGAAAGAAGCGTACTGAAAGTCCTGCACCGCCTTTTTCTGAAAGGTCTTATCGGACAGGACGACTACGCTATCCTCTCGGATAATTATCGTTATCTGCGGACCCTTGAGCACAGACTGCAGCAGGTAAACGATATCCAGACCCATACGCTGCCATCAGGTGATGCTGATATTCTTGCCCTTGGACGAAAGATGGGATATGCATCGGTAAATCAGTTCCTTGATGATCTCGAGCGGCGAAGAGGCCGCGTGCGGAATATCTATGATTCCCTCTTCGCGGAGAAAAAGGAGGGATCTTCCGAAGGAAACACGCTATTTGCCGAAGAGTTCAGCGACACAGAACTGAAGGAGTTCCTCTCCCGGAGCAGTCTCAGGGATATTGCCAAGGCAGTGCGAAACATCAGAGCTATAAAGGACAGCATATTCAATTTTCAGACGCTCAGGGGAAGGCGCTTCCTTTCCGAGATCCTGCCGGCGTTTGTTGACAGTGCACTCAAGTCCGAAAGTCCGGATATGGCGCTGAACCACGTGCAGGCTTTTGCCGTGCTCCTGAGCACCAATGAATCGTACCTTGAGGTCTTCAGCAAGAACCGTCTGCTTGTCGATCTGATTGTCTACGTATTTTCCCAAAGCAGCTATCTCACGAAGATGCTCATTGCCCGGCCGCAATATCTGGAGATGATAGGCTGGCAGGAAGTACTGAGGAAGAACTTTCAGGCACTGAAAGGAGAGATCAGTAACTCACTTGCTGAAGGTCGTTCTATCAGCGACGGCGTTAGGTTGTTGAAGCAGATGGAAGAGATCAGGATCGGCCTTCTCTTTCTTCAGAAACGAATCGACGTGCTTCGGGCTACGAAGGCATTGAGCAGGACCGCTGATGCTATCCTTTCCACGGCGTTTGATCACGTTGCCGGTGGCGTGAATGCGTTAGCGGTCATCAGTTTCGGCAAATTGGGAGGAAGAGAGATTACCTTCAGTTCCGATCTTGACCTGATTTTCGTGTCCGGCACAGATGTTCGGCTGGAACAGACTAAGGCTGCGGAAAAACTTCTCAGGCTGCTCGTTTCATATACAAGGGACGGTATAGCCTACAATGTGGATACTCGGCTCAGACCCGAGGGGTCAAAAGGGCCATTGGTATCTTCTATCGAGGCATTCAGAAAATACTATGCAGAGGCAGCAGCGTTTTGGGAATTCCAGGCATTGCTCAAGGCGAGGCCGGCAGCGGGGGACATGAGGACTGGCTGCCAGTTCCTAGAGATGGCATGGGATATGCTGCCGCTTCAGGGAAGTAGGATAACTGCCTCCGATGTCAGACAGATGAGAGAGCGTATTGTGCGTGAGCTTTCTAAAGAGGCGGAGGGGTATGACATCAAGCTTGGTTCAGGGGGTATTGAGGATATTGAATTCACGGTCCAGTACCTCCAGCTGAGGAACTGCAGAGCTAATAGGGGGCTTCTAGTCCAGAGCACTGTCGCTGCCATTAACCGGCTTGCCGCTTCAGGGATTATCAGTGAGACAGAGGCCAGATTGATGAGGGACGGGTACATTTTTCTGCGCACGCTGGAAAGTCTTCTCAGACTGCGCGGCGAAAGCGTACTGAAAAAAGATGAGATTACGCTGAGGAGTGCAGCGGCGTTTATGGGATGCGACAATCCGGAGGAATTCACGGAAAGACTTGAAAAAATAAGGACAGCAATAGCGAACCTGGCAGAAAAATATCTCAGGGATGCTTAGTACGGTAGAGTGCCATGACCTCTTCCCTCGTCACCACGGTCTCGACGGTATGGCCGATTGCCTCGATATTTTCCCTTCCTCCTTCCTGCCTGTCCACGAGGGCAATGACCTTTGCGATATCGAGCCCTCCCTCCTGTGCTTTGGTGATAGCCTCGATCGTTGACTTGCCGGTCGTGATGACGTCATCAACGATCGCGACCCTGTCCCCTGCGGTAACGTTTCCCTCAATCCATTGCATGGTGCCATGTGCCTTGGCTGTCTTTCTCACCACAAAGGCCTCTATGGGATGGTTTTTCAGATAGGATGTATAGGCAACAGCATCCGCCAAGGGATCTGCTCCAAGGGTGAGCCCTCCAATGCCTGCTATTCCCGCCCCGCTGAGCATGTCGAAGATGATATTGCCGATGAGATACATGCCTTCAGGATGCAACGTGACGGTCTTGCAGTTGAAATAATAATTGCTCATTCGACCGGAGACGAGTCTGAACGTCGGTTCCTTGCTGAACTTAAAGGCTTTTTCAAGAATAAGTCGGATAAGTCGGTCTTTCATGGTCTTCCTTTCCTGTTCCGGAGAAATTCAGGTGACTATTATAATCAAGTTTGGCGGCGTTTTCCTGCTTCTTGGACAGATGTGCATAGTCAAGCGTTTAGAACGCAAGAGAATTGCAGATAACTCGCGACGGGTTGGGACATTTAAAGTGGTCGCGTGAGCATATAACCAGCTAATTTTAAATTATTTATAGGATTAACTTAACTTAATTTGACATTGCTTTTTTGGTCTTGTATTGTAAGCATGCTTCGTTGATGCTCTTTGAAATTTTGCTTTAAGCAGTGCATTGTTTCCGAAAAGGTAAACCCTTATAAACTGGGGGGGCGCAAAGCCTATGGGTCCTTGAGCGGATGGCCTGGCTGCCGAAGAAACATGCTGATCAGGAAGTAAGGATGTGCCTTATTGCCTTCATTGTTCGTGAGTGACAGCCTGTTTCTCTTAGTCGGGGAACAGGCTTTTTTTATGGAAGAAACCTGTGGGTTCCCGAACAAAGGTAGCAACAGAGCGTACGTACAAAGAAGAGTCGTGTAGCGCAATATCAGTTCAACTAACCCGGATGAGTTATCATCCAAACCAAAGGAGGTAACATGAAACAAGGTTGTGAAAAGGACGTGATGAGCAGAAAATTGATACGCACACATCAGAGTATCCTGTCATTTTTTTTGCTTTTCATGGCACTCGTTATGGTTCTCGCTTTTTCAGGGGTATCTCATGCAGTTTCGGGCTATGCAACGCAGTTCCAGAATGCCTACCCTAATTCACCACTGAGCAAACTTTCTACGGTGCCAGGGCAGGCAAATAACTTATGCACTGTCTGTCATGGCCCATCAGGAGGTTCGAGAAACCCATTTGGTAGCGATTTCGCAAATGCCGCATACGGGAACCATAACTTTAACACTACTCTCGACGCCCGGGATTCCGACGGTGACGGACCTTCCAATAGGGCCGAAATAGATGCCGGCTACCGGCCTGGTGACGGCACCAGCACACCACCGCCGCCGACGACAGCATGCACGGGATACACGTATTCGGCATGGTCAACGTGCGGGTCAAACGGTCAGCAGACAAGGACCGTAACGGGCAACACCCCGGCAGGCTGCACCGGGACGCCGACGACGCAGCCAGTTTTGACACAGTCCTGCACGCCGCCAATAGCCGGAGATACTACGTCGCCGGTGGTGACGGCATTCAACATACAGGCAGTTTCGAACTCCTCTAAGATTGCGATAAGCGAGTTTACCGCTACTGATAATGTAGGCGTAACCGGATATATGGTTAAGAGAAACGCAACCCCTCCGACGGCTCAGGATGCCGGTTGGCAGGGTGTACCGCCCACATCCATCAGGATAGGCGGTCAGGGAGTGAAAACGGTTTATGCGTGGGCCAAGGATGCGGCAGGTAATATTTCCGAACCCGCGCGCTCAACGGTTGTGGTCGCTCGCAAAAATAAGAAGAGAGATGCGGTCATTCGTGCCCCGAAATCACAGGAGGTATTTTCTTATAATGCTGTAGCCTATCCTGTAGAAAGGGAAAATCTTGCCAAGGCAAAGCCGCTTGGCATCGGCAAAGGTGGAGACATCCTTGACCTGCAGGCAAGCATTGGTCCTTTTGATGAGCCAGTGGATGTATACATTACCTTGCTGGAACCCGCGTATGCTGGCAGCCCGCAGTCTGCAACCAGGTATAATCTGAGATCGGATAATATATTCGTTGCAGCTGCCTCAGCATCTCAAGCGTGGCAGACGAATGTAACGGATATCAACGAACATATCACGGATATTTCGGTTGCTGACCTCCTGTCGGGACCATATATCTTGCTGATGACAGTAACCCCTACCGGTTCCCAGGATACCTATTACCAGTGGGTAACGCCTTTTGTAATACGGTAACGTTTCTTGATGAAAGGGCAGAGGATAGCTCCTCTGCCCTTTTTTTGCCGTCAGCGCATTGACTTAATCTTCGTCTCATAGCTATCTTAACAATATGCAGTATATCCTTTTTGATATAGATGGTACGCTCATCGATTCAGGAGGGGCGGGCATGCGTTCTCTTAACCTTGCATTTGAGGAAGTCTATTCTATTGGCGATGCCTTCAGTTCCATAAGCATGGCCGGCAAGACAGACCTTCAGATTGTCACTGAGGCGCTCGGGATGCACGATATCGCGAGCTTCAACGGAAATGTGCCCCGATTTTTCATGTGCTACATCAAGCATCTGCGGAATACCATTGATCATAAGAAGGGGCATATCAAGCCGGGCATCAGGCAGACCCTGGAAATGCTGCGTATGCGGGATGATATCGCCCTCGGTCTTCTGACGGGAAACATAGAACGGGGAGCCATGATAAAACTTGAAGCATTTGGGCTTGCCCAATTCTTCGAAGCTGGAGCGTTCGGAGACCACGATTCCGACCGGAACAAACTTCTCCCTCGTGCTCTGGAAGCACTCAGAGAAAAGAGAGGCATTGAAGTCGATTTTCGCCAGTGTGTCGTGATCGGAGACACTCCGAGGGATGTGGAATGCTCCAAGCCGTATGGTGCATATGCCGTTGCTGTAGCCACGGGTCCCTATTCATACCATGACCTGTCAGCCGTCGGTGCTGATGTCGTATTCCATGACCTTTCAGATACGGATAGTTTTCTTCACATTCTTCATCAGCGGCAAAAAATAGCATAAGGAGGCCCCTGTGGCAGATATCCTTGATGGTAAGGCACTGGCGGACAGGATAAGGCAGAAAGTCAAAAAGGAGGTTTCATTACTTCAGAGAAACGGCATCGACGTCGGGCTCGGCCTGCTGCTTGTCGGTGACAACCCGGCTTCTGAGCAGTATTTCAAGACAACGCTGGGGGCCTGTAGAAAGGTGGGTATTACTGCCCGTGAATTCCGATTCCCCGTGACAGTGTCCATGAATGAGCTGCTGAACGGGATCCATGCCATAAACCGCGATGAACGGATCCATGGGCTGCTGATGCTGATGCCCCTGCCTGCGCGAATCAATGCGCGGAGAGTTATTAATACGCTCGTTCCGGAAAAAGATATTGATGGGCTGGGATCGATCTCAGTCGGCAGGCTTTCTGCTGATGAATCGACCATCCAAATCATCAGACAGGAAGGCACCAATACCCGGAACCGAGATATACTTAGCCCGGCTGCCGGGAGTTTTCTTCCTTGCACGCCATTCGGTGTTATCAGGCTCTTAGAACACTATAAGGTGCCGATCAAGGGGAAGCATGCCGTGATCATAGGAAAGAGCCTTGCGGTTGGAAAGCCGCTTTCTATGATGTTCCTTGCAAAAGAGGCCACGGTGACGATCTGTCATAGGGAGACCCGTCATCTCGGCAGCATGACGCGGCAGGCTGATATCCTTTGTAGCGCTACCGGCAAGGCCGGCTTGATCAGGGGAGATATGGTTAAGAAGGGCGCTGTGGTAGTCGATGTCGGGATAAACATGCTGCAGGACGGTACGATGACAGGAGATGTCGATTTCAGCGCAGTGGCAAAAAAAGCGTCTCTCATAACGCCCGTGCCCGGCGGCGTTGGTCCGGTCACAGTGGCAATGCTTCTTGAAAATACAGTACGCTCGGCCCAGCGGGCCGGTATGCTACACTCTTCCCCGCTGCGTATATGAGCTTGAGGGAGCCTTGCGCTATGCGGCGTAGAACGGGTTCCTTCGTGGTATATCCCGGTGCATAAAGCGAGCGATACATTTAATCTCGTTTCTGACTTCGTACCCAGTGGTGATCAGCCGGAGGCGATCAGAAGGTTGACCGGGGGTCTGAGCAGAGGCAGGAAACATCAGGTGCTGCTCGGTGTTACGGGTTCGGGAAAGACCTTTACTATCGCGAATGTTATTGTACGTGTGCAGAGACCCACGCTGATCATTGCCCACAATAAGACCCTTGCTGCTCAGCTCTATGGTGAGTTCAAGGAGCTTTTCCCCGGGAATGCTGTTGAGTTCTTCGTAAGCTACTATGATTATTACCAGCCGGAGGCATATCTGCCGACAACGGACACCTATATCGAAAAAGACGCACTTATCAATGATGACATCGACCGTCTCAGGCACTCGGCAACGCGTGCGGTGCTCGAGCGCAGGGATGTAATCGTTGTCGCCTCGGTTTCCTGCATCTATGGCATCGGCTCACCGCAGGATTATATGGATATGCATCTCCAGCTGGAAGAGAACATGCGCACGGAGAGGGACACGGTGCTGGACCGCCTCGTTGAGATCCAGTACAACCGAACAGATGTCGAGTTCAAGCGGGGGACGTTCAGGGTGCGGGGTGACATCGTTGAGATATATCCACCGTTTGCGCTTGATAGAGCGGTAAGGGTAGAATTTTTTGGGGATAGCATCGAGGCGATTCACGAGATAGACCCCCTTACCGGAAACCGTATCAGAAGGATCGTCAGGATTGCCCTCTTTCCAAACAGCCACTGGTTGACACCTCGTGACAGGCTTGAGACTGCACTTAAGAATATTGAGCAGGAGATGAAGGAGGCCGTTGAACGCTTTTTACAGGCAGGAAAGCTCATCGAGGCCCGGAGGATTGAAGAGCGTACGCGCTTTGATATGGAAATGCTGAAAGAATTCAATTATTGCCACGGCATAGAAAACTATTCACGCCACCTGAGCGGGCGGGCTGCCGGAGATCCCCCGTTCACGCTGGTGGATTATTTCCCCGAAGATTTTCTTGTTGTTATTGACGAGTCTCATGCGACCATACCCCAGATACGGGGGATGTATGAAGGAGACCGATCGAGAAAGCAGACGCTCATAGATTTTGGTTTCAGGCTGCCTTCTGCCCTCGATAACCGTCCACTGAAATTCGATGAATTCTCCCGGAGGGTTTCCCAGGCGATCTATGTCTCTGCGACTCCTGCCCCATATGAGATCGAGAGATCTGGGGGAGAGATCGTCGAACAGATCATCCGGCCTACAGGTCTGATAGATCCGAAGCCTTCTATCAAACCGGTAGCGGGGCAGGTCGAGGATCTCCTGGGTGAGATACGAAAAAGAGCGGAGAGAAACGAGCGTGTGCTTGTCACCACGCTCACCAAAAAGATGGCTGAGGATCTTACAGATTATTATCTGGAACTGGGCATCAGGGCCCGTTATCTTCACTCTGATATCGATACGCTTGAGCGGGTGGAAATCATTCGTGACCTGAGGCAGGGAAAGTTCGACGTCCTTATCGGGGTGAATCTGCTCAGGGAAGGCCTTGACCTTCCCGAAGTGTCACTGGTTGCGATTCTCGATGCAGACAAGGAGGGGTTTCTCCGGTCTGAAAGGTCACTCATCCAGACTACCGGGAGAGCAGCGAGAAACGCTCGTGGAGAAGTCATCTTTTATGCCGATGCCATGACCGGTTCTCTCAAGAAGGCTGTTGATGAGACAAACCGACGGCGGAAGATACAGGAGAAGTACAATGAGAAAATGGGAATCACCCCTGAAACGATAAAGAGCCGCATCAAGGACATTGCGAGCTCGATTTACGAGTCAGACTATTGGACTGCGCCCCTCGCAGCGGAGGAAGAGGCTGTCTATGCTGCTGATGATGAAACGCTGAATAGACTGGAAGCCGAGATGAGAGATGCTGCGAGAACCCTAGATTTTGAGAAGGCCGCGGTCATCCGCGACAGAATAAGGGATCTCCGGAACACGATACTCGAAGTAGGGATACGGCATCCTTAACCGATAGCGCGCAAAACAAGGCAAAAGCCTAAATTTGAAGCGATTAATCCTACTTATTACCTTCCATCTTTGCCTTGAGCAGGTCACCCAGCGTACCAAGGCCACCGGATGAGCCATCAGCCTGCCGGGACTCACTAAGGTATTCCTCATACTCCTGCTTTACCGCCATGTCCATTGCAGCCTTTCTGCTTAACTTGACCTTATTGCTATCGGTGTCGACCTCAATGACCGCAACCTTTATATGAGCCCCCTCGGGAAACATTTTTTTATGGTCAGATCCCTGAGCCGTGGCCATTTCACTATTCGGGACCAGTCCGGTAAGGCCGTTCTTCAGTTTCACAAAGATTCCGAACGGCATGATCTTCTCAACCTTGCCTTCCAGGATCTCACCAACAGCGGGAAGCGCTATCTTTTCAGGCGCTACCTTAGGGTTGATAGAAAGAGAGATCTTTCGGTTATCCATATCAACTGAGAGCACATAAGCTTCCAGTGTCTGTCCCACCTCGACCACCTCTTTCGGATGATTTATCCTTCTTCCTGTTCCGAGGTTGGAAATATGGATCAGACCATCAATGCCGGGTTCGAGATTTAAGAAAGCCCCGAAGGGAGCAAGACGTACGACTTTACCGCTTACACGGCTTCCCTCTGCGTAGGTGCCGGCAACGTGCGACCAGGGATCAGGCTCCATTGCCTTGAGACTCAGGCTAAGCTTGTTATTATCCCAATCAATAGAAAGGATTCTCGCTGTAACCTGCTGGCCAAGGGAAAGGATATCTGAAGGCCGCTCGTTCCGTGCCCAGGAGATCTCGCTTGCCGGTATCAGACCATCTATGCCGCCAAGGTCTACGAATGCGCCGAAGTTCATGACAGAGCGGACAGCTCCTGAGACTTCCATACCGGGGAGAAGTGCCTCTTTCAGCTTCTGCACTTTTTCCGCTTTTTCCTTTTCAAGGAGCGAGCGTCGGGACAGGATTATATTCTTACCATTTTCCTCAAATTCAAGTACCTTGAACGGGAAAGTCCTACCGAGGTAGATTCCCCCTTCGCGGCCACCTTTAAGGTCTATCTGGGAAAA
>DKBH01000124.1 GCA_002451165.1 Nitrospiraceae bacterium UBA6905 | reverse complement strand
ACCGATAAGCGCTACGCCCGTCGCAGCCCGAACCATTACCGAATAGGGAAGCGTGAAGTCAAAGGCAACGAGAGCGTAACCAAAATTCGCCGAAGCAAAGGCGATGTGCCTGATATCGATGGGCAGCCCGAATATCATCCCTACGGTTCCCGCCGATCCAAGCATGATTCCAAAGAAGAAATTCCCTGCTAATCCCCCGAGATTGCGATCGACATAGCCGCCAATGCGGACGGCATTCGCCTGGCCAATCAGCCCTCTCAGCCATGGCGCTTGCGCCAGGCGCTCGCCTATGCGGTCATAGGCAGCCTTGTTATCGAAATATCCCGAAATAAGACCAGAAAGAAACAGAAATACTCCGGCAATGGCTGCATGCGGAATTGCGAGACTCGAGAATGGATGCAGTTCCTGCAAAAGGTGGAGGCCCTTTTCCGCGTCGATCGCGGAGGCGCCTTTTAGGAAAGAAAGCAGCATTCCGAGCGCAACAGCCGTGGGGAACGCCACAAGCACATTGCCCATGATCGCAGCGATCTGCGTGCGCGAAACCGCGGCGGTCAGGTCAGCGACATGATCGAGGTTGGCTTTTTTGCCCTTTGTTTCTCCGAGAAAACCGGCGATGGTCTGGGCAGTCATGGCTGGTTGCTTTGTGGCGATGGTGAGATGAAGCATGTAGATCAAGACGAAACCGAGACCATAATTCATGCTGTACAGAAAAGCCTGGTTGGCCAGGGAAGTATCGAACTTCGACGCAAAGATCTTGAGGAGAGCCAGTGCACCTATGATAAGCCCCGCACCCATGGCGGAGCGCCACATGCGAAAGTACTGAGCCCGGCTTGTGGCGATATAATGTTCGCCGGTCTTCGCGGCGTTGTCCGTGACACGGAGGGCAAGGAGGCTCAGGAGCCTGGAACAGAGGGCGATGAAGCTGTTCCGCTTGTTCTCAGCCCTGATCGATTCGCGCGTCACGGTGCTCCAGGCTTCGAGGGCCGCAGCGCGCACATCGGCGCGAAACCGCGCAGAAAGCATCTCCATAAGAGATTCAAGACGGTCAAGGCTCTGCTCGCACCGCGCGAGGATAAAGGTGAGTCGGAGGTTTGTGCCCTTGGTCATCGCGCCGCGCCGCACGCGGCGAAGGACGTCCCGGCACTGGCTCAGAATCACGAGCACGTGCCGCCCGTCGTCTCCGGTGAGTTCCTGATCCACGATGCTCGCCCTGTAAGCCTCGACAAAACGGTGGACCTCGCTCGCAAGGGCGAGAAAGGGTGACGCAAACTCTGCCACCTCGGGGTTGACGCGGACCAGTTCAGGTTCCACCCCGAGCGCGCTGATCCGGTGGGCAAGGATGAGCACAGCCTCGAGAAATTGTTCGATAATCCTTCTGATTTCGAGCTTGCTGTAACTATCGTCCGACTCCATCAACCTCCAGAAGCGCCGGCTCAATTCAGGGGGAATGCCTTCGAGCCACACCCAGTCAGTGGAACGGTGAAACACCCGATGCATGCAATCCTTCCAGTAACGTTCGTCGTAGACTTCGGGGAGGAAGCGGTTAGTGACAATGCGCCACAGCTCCGAGAAGAATCCCGTGCTGGGTAGCACACCGCTATCGGTCAGGAAGGTGACGAGATTTCGTTTTTCGAAGGAACTCAGGAAATGCCTGCGCACATTCTCCCTATACACGGGGTCCGTCTCGAGCATCGTGAGCACCTCTTCATAGTTTTCGACGGCGGTCGCGATGTCCGTCGGCCGGCTAGGTCGCAACGCATCGTAGAGCGCAACGAAATGTGACAGGGAATCTTCAACGCCGGAATTGAAGCGATCAAGGGCGCTTCTGATCGCCTTAAGGCGTTCCGCCTGTGTCGGTTTTTTTCTGAACAACGCGCTCATCTTTCAATTACCTTGCTGCCCGAGGTCATCCTGCACTCTCGTTGAAGACTATAGCCCGTAACTCAAATCGTCGGCTATCTCTGTCCAGTATGAGTAGTATGATGCGGATGCGAGAAGCGTGCTGTCAAGGGAAGCACACTTTCAACTCACCACCCCATCCGGCCTTTGTATGCCTGGGACATCCGCAGCGGATTCCCCTCACACATACTCCAGTTTCAACGATGCTGGCTTCCGAATGAAGCTCTTGCTGCCACCGCAGTCGAATCAGGTGGGCGAATCATATCCCGGAAGATAACTGCGAGAAATGCCGGGTACGGCATGTGCCATGCAATTTCATTTTACCGAGGAGACTGAAGATTATTATCGCTACTTGTTAGCCTGAAAAAAAGTTCTGGTGTCACTTATAGCGGGGTGTAATACGCAGGATGCATATCTCCTGTCTGCATCAGACATAGATCATCTTCCGGGTCATGCCTCCGTCGACGACAAAATTGGCCCCGGTGATGAACGCTGAAGCAGGAGATGCGAGATATAGGATCAGGGATGAGATATCCTCCGGCTTCCCGACCCTGCCGCAGGGATGCTGACTATGGTCCGCCGCGGACAGTCTGTCCTTGCTCACGGTTCGTTTCTTGTTCCAGCCAGAGGTATCGATCCATCCCGGGCTTATGCAGTTCACCCGTATATGCGGACCGAGGCTCAGGGCAAGGCTATGCGTAAGTGCAGTTATGCCTCCCTTCGAAGCTGAGTAGGCAGCGGTATCCGGCTCGGACATGAGTGCTCGCGTTGAGGCAATATTTATGATCGAGCCTTCTGTCCTTTTAAGATGGGGTGCAGCATGCTTAGCACAGAGAAATGCCCCGGTAAGGTTAACGCCGATCACCCTGTTCCATTCCGTAAGGGACAGAGATGCCAATGGCTTATTGACAGATATGGCTGCATTGTTCACCAGCAGGTCAACACGTTTCAAATGACGTATGGTGTCACGGATCATTGACTTCACGGCCACTTCGTCAGCAATGTCGGTATGGATAAAGCGGACAAGCCCTCGTGAGCTGTAATGCCTTGCTGTTTCCGCGCCCGCCTCCCTATCCACTTCCGCTATGACCACAGCATACCCGTTCTCGATCAATGCCTTTGTAGTCGCCTTGCCGATGCCCTGCCCTCCCCCGGTCACGACAGCGACTTTTCCCCTAGCGTTCATTCTCAGCCTCTTTCTGCGCGGCCATCCTTGCGATGTGGTCAGCACGCCGTATCGGCTCAGGCAGCCGGTATGAAGATAGAGCGCGTATTACGATATCAAGCGAGGTCTTGAGGTCAATACGGTGACCCGCAGATACGAAGAGCGGCCTTACCCTGTCCCGCGTTCTCAGAACTGCTCCGATCCTCCTCCCCTGACAATACAGGTGAGTCCAATCGCCTTTGTACGGCCCCGGCTCGTCAAATTCTCCCACCAGCCTCGACTTCGCGCATCCCACCGTCGGGATATCGAGAATAACGCCGACATGCGATGCTATGCCCAGTCTCCGGGGATGCGCTATCCCCTGACCGTCGAAGAGCACGACATCCGGCCGCACCCTCAACTTTTTCAATGCCTTTATGATCGCAGGGCCTTCCAGAAATGAGAGAAATCCCGGGACATAAGGAAAACGCAGCGTATCCCGAGAGACCGCATCACTGAGATGCTTAATGCCGGGATAGGTAAAGAGCGAGGCTGCGGCTACGACGGTCTTTTTGCTAAAGCATGCATCGACTCCTGCGATCGATTTCGGAGTCATTTTTAACGGCTGTATCGATACCTGACCGGCAAGCGCTTCCTGCACCAACCTCGCAGACTGCAGATCATTTGGCCAGAGATTTTCAGGGACAAGGCGCATCTGAATTCCTCTTCACGCGTTCTGCAGCTTCAGCACGAGGATAATGAAGGCAAGGATAAACGTGACGATATTGGTGATGATGACCGGCAGAGAGTTGATCGAAAATCCATATATAATCCAAAGAAAAATACCTGCACAAAACAGCGAGAACATCCCGGCCGATATGTCTTTCGTGGATCGCGTCTTCCAGGTTCTGATCACCTGCGGCAGAAAAGATATTGTCGTAAGAGTCCCGGCAGCCATGCCGAGAAGCGTCACCGCGTCCATAATTCCTATTGTACCATTAAAACATTGCCGTCCCGTTAGCAGACGCGGATCAAGCTCGGATCGTGGCGTGCTGTTAACCGTTATGTGCCGTGATTGTTTATTACCGGGAACGACAGAGGACACCTCTGTGCCGGGACAGACAGCATTGCCGGACGTGCGACCCTGATATGCCTGACTTTTCTGATGCAGCATTATCAAGTTATTCCCATCAGCGTGACCGAAAAAGAACGCTGGGGGGAGCGTGCAAGATGTTACGGGTATCGTTCACGTCCCCTACATACGGAGTAATCCTGCAAGAATCTTTTGTAAAAACCGGATGAAAATCTTTGAGTGTTTAATGTACAATAGTTTTCGTATTGACATAAATGGTACAATTCACTAGGATTGATAGCAAAGAAAATACCTGATTTTCAGGACAATTCACTACGTAGGAGGATTTTTATGACAAAGGCAGAACTGGTAGAAAACATGGCTGCTGCTGCAGACTGCAGCAAAGCAGCTGCGGGCAAAGCACTTGATGCAGCTATCGCTGCAGTCACCAAGGCAGTAAAGAAGGGCGACAAGGTATCGCTCGTCGGCTTCGGCACCTTCTCCCTCTCCAAGAGAAAAGCAAGGACCGGCAGGAACCCCAAGACCGGCAAGGCGATAAAGATCGCTGCACGGAAAGTACCGAAGTTCTCCGCTGGCAAAGCATTCAAAGAAGCAGTAAACAAGTAAGCAGCTGCAAATAACAGAACAGGCCCCGGTGGCAGGAGCTTCCGGGGCCTGTTCTGTTTCAGGATCCAAACGAAGCGGAACCTACGTCCTGTGCGGGGGTATCCAGCGCAGAACAGCTGCATCAAAGTGATGACCTTCTGACCCTCATGCAATGATACCTATCGTGGTGCTGTAGCAGCATGTAATCTTCGCGAGGCTTGTCGCGTTATAGAAACAAAATGGCTTTGTGATTTTGATCACGTATTTTTAAGAGAGCCTATGATATAAGTATATCAATTCTAACACCCCCTCATTCTCCCCTCTGAGCCCCGAAAGGGGCTCATCATTTTCTTGCTTAGCAGACCATAAAGCGGAAGAGCTGCCCCTGCAAACGTCATGCTGCACCTCTTTTATCGCTGCCGGCAGCAGAAAGAGCAGCAAGCGCTTCTTTTGAGACGTTGAAAGACTGAGACGTCAAAACCTGCTCGATATGAAGAAAACTTCGGCTTCGAAAACACTTTCTCAAAAACAGGGAAGCCAGACAAGAAAGCCGGGAACCTGCATGCCTAAAGACCTCGTGCCATCTCTCATGCCGGATAGTTTGCGAACCGGTCAGATCCAAAAAATATTGTATCCTTGTCTCAGGTAATTTGATATAATTTTTCACATTATGGCTCTGTTCGCTATTTCATACGATACGTCAATGGGGGGCCCGGTTCCACGAGATGGATTATATAACTAAACGAAGACGCCACCGGAGGGTCAGCCTTGAACATATGAATGTCCAGGCAAGCACCATATTGTCCAGTGAATGTAAAATTCTTGATATGGGAATCCGGGGAGTACGTCTGGCTACAACGCAACCCTTGAACATTGACGACGAATATTCGATCAAGTTCAATGTCGAAGGCCGGCGGATTATCAATAAGGGGACTGTCCGATGGGCAAGGTTGGTTGGCAATCAAAAAGGCAATGATCAGGAGTCTGTTCCCCTTTATATTACAGGCCTGGAATTCAACTCTGTCTTAACCGATAAAGGGCAGGAGATAGCCCATGTTTTGGGTGAGTGCTCAGAAAAGGATGAGCGGCGATATAGCGGGAAAAGATTGCAGATAACCACACCCCGGAAGACCGTGCTTAACATTTTTCGGGAATACCCGATAAAGCAGATTAGCAGTGGCGGCATGCTCGTTGAAACGGATCAGGATCTCTCTCCGGACAAACGATTGTACTGGGCATTTAACTTCCCGGAAGACGGCAACATCATCCGGTGTCAGGGAAGGGTTGCCTCATGCCGGCAGACCTTCCTGAACAACAGAAACCGTTACAATATCGGCATTGAATTTGTCGAGGTGCAAAAGGAAGACCGGAGAAGGCTAACGAGATTTGTCATGAAGGCAATGATCCATGAATTAAAGACATCGTTGCTGAATTGAAGGTTTTTCCCCTTCACTCGCGGCAGTCCGTGCGTTCTGATCTGTTTTTTTATGCCGGAATGTCCTCACAAGCGGCAGGACTGCTCGCCCTTTCAGTTACACTATCATCTCTGCCTTGACCAGTTTATTCATCCCTGCTGCATGGTCAGCAAGCCTGACCTTCCCCCTGCAAATCTGAAATGGCTTCTGAGGGAAGGCCAAGACATGCTGAATTATTTTAAGTCATCGTCTCTTTCACTTCGCGACGCCTATTTACCCTTGTCTTCCAGTTCCTTCTGAATGCACTGCTCCATTACCTGGTAGCTGCCGCCTGCATCCTGGGCAATCTTTTTGCATTTCTGCGCCGTCTCCGCAGGAACCTGCATGGTGCTCATAATCCTACGGGCTTGCATTTCTTGAATGAGACAACTTTCTTCGATCTGATAATCGCCTCCTTTTGCCTTTGACAGGTTGCGGCAGTATGTCTGGTAGTCAAACCCCTCATCCCCGGTGATCGGCGCACCTGACTGACCGGTAGTAGCACATGCCGGGGCCGCAAGAAGACAAACTGCAATGGCCAACATCACCTTTCTCATGATCTCATCCTCCTTTTATGTTTAGCATCTGCAGCCTGGCACTGCACGTATTTTTACTATACTCAATTGTTCGGGGAATTATACACACAAAAAAACAGCTTACCATGAACGGATTGGCCAGCCCGCCAGGAGTGACATACGCCGGGGAAATATTTCCTTCGAAACACGTCAATACATATGATAGGGTGTATTGTTTCCTGAAGCGACCCCGTATCCGACTGGTCGTCATACCCCGGCCGACTGAAGAACAGGCATATGATGTGAGGGTATGATCAAGCACAACAGCAGGGACCGTCATCCCTCCGATGGAATTTATCTGCTGGACAGGGCCAACGGGCTACCTCCACCTCTTCACAGAAATTGCCACCGAGCCAGTCATCATGAACCCGGTGCCTCCCCCTGCCGGACCTTTCTCTAGGACCTCATGATCAGATCGGGGTCAACCGTTGCAGCCCTCCAGGAGGGAACGATCGTAGCGACAGTATACGGGACTACCGTCAGAAAAAAAAGCGTTGCTATCTGATAGGGGTTGATAAAGGGGGTAAGCCGGAAAGACGGGTACAGAATTGACCAGCCTTTCAGTACCTGTGCGAAAAGCGGAGCCGATGTGGAAAAGATATGAACGTAGGCGAGGACCAGACCGGACAAAAAAGATGTGAGCGAGATAACCGTACCCTCCCAGAATTTCATATTAATAACATCCGATGTTTCCCATCCGATCGCCTTCAGGATACCGATTTCCATGCGCTCTTCAGCGCTTAAGCCGGATGCCTTATCCCAGGAGAAGATGATAAACGCCAGCACAGAGATGAAGATGACAAGCACTACCATGCCTGACCGCCAGTCAAAG
>DKBH01000072.1 GCA_002451165.1 Nitrospiraceae bacterium UBA6905 | reverse complement strand
GATGTTCGTGGGCGAACGGTACTACTCCAATGCAGCCCGCGTGGTGGCGGTCGTCTGCGCGATCTTCGTATCCTTTACGTATGTTGCCGGCCAGATGCGCGGTGTGGGCGTGGTCTTTTCGCGGTTCCTCGAGGTGCCGATCAACACCGGCGTTATGATCGGCATGGCCATCGTCTTTATTTACGCGGTTATGGGCGGCATGAAGGGCATCACCTACACCCAGGTCGCGCAGTACTGCGTGCTGATCGTCGCCTACATGATACCGGCGATCTTCATCTCGATCATGCTGACGGGCAACCCGATCCCGCAGCTCGGCTATGGCTCAAGCGTCAGCGCCGGAGGCGCGGAGATACTCAATGATGCATCGGCCCAGGGCCAGCACCTGCTGGATGTGCTGAACAAGATCCAGATGGACCTCGGGTTTACGGCTTATACAGCCGGCGGTGCCAAGAGCACCATCGACGTCTTTGCGATCACCTTTGCGCTGATGGTCGGCACGGCAGGTCTGCCGCACATCATCATACGGTTTTTCACCACGCCGACGATCAGGGGCGCCCGTGCATCAGCAGGCTGGGCACTGCTGTTCATCGCCATCCTGTACACCACCGCCCCTGCGGTCGCTTCCTTTGCCCGGATCAACATGATCAAGACCCTGCATAACGAGGAGTATGCCCATGCTCCGTCCTGGTTCAAAAACTGGGAGAAGACCGGCCTGATCGTCTGGGCGGACAAGAACGGCGACGGCATTATGCAGTTCGGCAAGGGCAACGCCTTCGTTGGCGGCAAGGCGAACAAGGAAAAGGACAACCTGGACATGAAAAGCCCCAACGAGCTCCAGATCGACCGCGACATTATGGTTCTGGCGAACCCCGAGATCGCGAAGCTGCCGTCCTGGGTCGTTGCCCTGGTTGCGGCAGGAGGTCTTGCAGCGGCGCTCTCCACGGCGGCAGGACTGCTGCTGGTCATAGCCTCGGCATTTTCCCATGACCTGCTGAAAAACGTGGTGGCAAAGAACATGACCGAAAAACAGGAGCTGATCGCAGCGCGTATCGCAGCGGGCGGCGCAGTCATGGTTGCCGGTTACTTCGGCATCAACCCCCCGGGGTTCGTGGCCCAGGTGGTTGCCTTTGCCTTCGGTCTTGCTGCCTCTTCCTTCTTCCCGGTCATCATCCTGGGGATATTCTGGAAGCGGGCTACCAAGGAAGGAGCGATGCTCGGCATGCTTTCGGGCATAACTTTCACCGCCGCCTACATTATCTACTTCAAGTTCATGAATCCGCCGGCGTTCAACGTTGCAGCCAACTGGCTCTGGGGCATATCGCCTGAGGGCATCGGCACCATCGGCATGCTGGTCAACTTTGTCGTGACCATTGTCGTTTCGATGGTTACGAAAGAGCCGCCGAAGCAGGTTCAGGACATGGTCGAAAGTCTCCGCTATCCGAGGGAGATTGCGTAGATAGTAAGTTCAGGAGGAGGCATTGCGCGCTGCGGGATGCCTCCTCCGCATTTCTTGAATGAAGATTATCACACGAGGTGTTATCTGAGATTCTTGTTGATTTTGACACATGAAACAGATTTATTTAGAATCTTAATAGATCGAAAAGAATTATTAATAGCTTACGGCAGCTGTTACCATCACATACAGAGGAGGAGGATCTGATGTCAGACGCGAAGAAGATTGACGTATTAATGGAGGAGAAGCGGACCTTTCCGCCGTCGAAGGACTTCAGTGCGAAGGCGCACATCCAGAGCATGGCGGAGTACGAAAAGCTCTACAAGCGCTCGGTAGAGGACCCTGATGGTTTCTGGGGCGAGATGGCCGAGAAGAACCTGACATGGTTCAAGAAGTGGGACAAGGTACTGGAGTATGATTTCCACAAACCGTACATCAAATGGTTTTCCGGGGGCAAGCTCAATGCGTCGTACAACTGTCTTGACCGCCACATCAACACGCCCACGCGCAACAAGGCCGCCCTCATCTGGGAGGCTGACGGGGGCAGCTACAAGACCTACACGTACCAGCAGTTGTTCACGGAGGTCAACCGGTTTGCCAATGTGCTGAAGAAGCACGGGGTGAAGAAAGGCGACCGGGTGACACTGTATCTGCCGATGATCCCGGAGCTTGCCATTGCAATGCTCGCCTGCGCCCGGATCGGGGCTATCCACAGCATTGTCTTTGGCGGTTTCAGTGCCCAGGCGCTTCGTGACCGTATTCAGGACTGTCAGGCCAAGCTTATGGTGACGGCCGACAAAGGGGTCAGGGGCGGCAGGTTTGTTCCCCTGAAGAACAATGGTGACGAGGCCCTCGAGGAATGTCCTACCGTGGAGAAGGTCATCGTGGTCAAACGGGGTGACGGCGGAGTGGACATGAAGCCGGGCCGCGACATCTGGTGGGAAGACGAGATGTTGGCGGCTGACATCAAGAACTACTGTGAACCCGAGCAGATGGATGCGGAGGACCCGCTGTTCATCCTGTACACTTCGGGTTCCACGGGCAAACCCAAGGGCGTGCTGCACACGACCGGGGGATACTGCCTGTACACCAACCTGACCTTCCGGTACATCTTTGACTATCATGACGAAGATATTCATTTCTGCACGGCTGACATCGGCTGGGTGACCGGCCACAGCTATATTGTCTATGGCCCGCTTTCTGCCGGGGCGACCAGTCTCATGTTTGAAGGGATACCCACCTATCCGAATCCGGGAAGGTTCTGGCAGATCTGCGAAAAGCACCGGGTAAACATCTTCTACACGGCTCCGACGGTGATCAGGGCGCTCATGCGGGAAGGGGAACAGTGGGTGACAAACCACGATCTCTCATCGCTCAGATTGCTGGGTACCGTAGGTGAGCCGATCAACCCTGAGGCATGGATATGGTACTACAAGAACATCGGCAAGGAGAAGCTGCCGATTGTTGATACATGGTGGCAGACCGAGACGGGCGGTATTCTCATCACGCCGCTTCCCGGGGCCATGACCCTGAAGCCCGGCTCTGCAAGCAGGCCTTTTTTTGGTGTTGTACCCCAGGTGCTCAAAGATGACGGCAGCACGGCGGCTGCCAATGAGGGCGGCAAGCTGGTCATTGATAAGCCCTGGCCCGGTATGCTCAGGGGCACCTATGGTGATCCTGAAAACAAGCGGATCAAGGAGGTCTACTTCTCGCAGTACGCAGGCAAGTACTTTACCGGTGATGGCGCCCGGATCGACGAAGACGGCGACTACTGGCTCATGGGCCGCATTGACGACGTCATCAATATCTCGGGCCACCGGCTGGGCACGGCAGAGGTGGAGTCGGCGCTGGTCAGCCATGAATCGGTTGCCGAGGCAGCGGTCGTGGGCTATCCCCACGATATCAAAGGCGAAGGCATCTATGTTTATGTGACCCTGAAGGAGGGTGTCAAACCCACTGACGAACTCAAAAAGATCCTTGTCGGGCATGTCAGGACCGTGATCGGCCCGATTGCAACGCCGGACAAGCTACAGTTTGCCCCAGGGCTGCCCAAGACCCGTTCCGGAAAGATCATGAGAAGGATACTCAGGAAGATAGCCCATAACCAGGTCGATGAACTGGGAGATACCTCTACCCTTGCAGACCCTTCGGTCGTCGACAACCTGGTTAAGGAACGGCTGTAGCCCTGTCATATCCTTAACCCGCCCCCACGGCAGGGGATAGGCAATCCCCTGCCGTTCCTGGTATTCTGGTATTGCGGAGCTAAATAATACAACCCGGGGGGAAGGTTGGGGAGGGTAGCATGATCAATACACTACTGGAGGGCAACAAACGCTTCGTCCGCGATCATTTTGAGAAGGAAAAGGAGTATTACAACAGTCTCGTAAAGGATCAAAGACCAACAGTGCTCTGGATAGGCTGCTCCGATTCCCGCGTTGCAGTCAATACCATAACCAATACGCGTCCAGGGGAGGTCTTCGTACATCGGAATGTCGGCAATATCGTAGCTGCGAATGACTGGAATCTCAGCGCCGTGCTTGAATTTTCCATCAATCATTTGCATATACCGGACATCGTCGTCTGCGGTCATTATGGCTGTGGTGGCATGGCTGCCCTCGACGATGAAAATACTGAGGATAAATATATTCCGATATGGCTCATCAGCGCTTCCAAAGCAAGAGATCGTGTCGACGAGAAGATCCGGGCGCTCCGCATCGATATTCCGGCAGAGCAACGTATGAAGCTGATTGTTGAGGAGAACGTGCGTCTACAGCTCGAACATCTTCAAGAATATCCATTTGTTAAAAAATCACTGATGGATAAGAAACTGAAACTGCACGGGTGGGTCTATGACATGGCGAATGGGGAGATAAAAATCCTTGAAACGGAGCGCCCCTGCAGTTAAACTAGATAAAAAGGAGCTTCATCGGATCATGGACAAATTCTTCCTGAAAAAGGATAATGCACTTCTCGTCATTGTAGACATACAGCAACGTCTGGCGGCGGCCATGAGCGTAAAAGACAAGGTCGTGACAAACACCGTGCATTGCATCGAGGCAGCAAAGGTGCTGAATCTGCCGCTGCTGGTGACTGAACAATATCCGAAGGGACTTGGCCGTACCATTCCCGAGATATTGCAGGCTCTGCCGGAACATGTGCCGATCGAGAAGATCGCCTTCAGCTGTTGTGGAGAGCAGTCATTTCTTGATGCTATAGCGGCCGTGGGAAGGACTCATGTTATCCTTACCGGGATGGAGACCCATGTATGCGTCCTCCAGACATGTATTGACCTCCTCAGAGCAGGCTACCATGTTCATGCAGTGGCTGATGCAATCTGCTCTCGGAGCAAGGAGAATTATCGCGTAGCCTTGCAGTTCATGCGAGATGCGGGAGCAGTTATAACATGCACGGAAACCATACTTTTTCAGCTGCTCGAAAAGGCGGGCTCTGAAGAGTTCAGGACCCTATCAAAAAGAATCAAGTAGTAAACGTAATCAAAAAAATCTGAACCAGCTTTTCTTCTCCTTCAATGCATTCAGCATATGAAGAATGTGCCTGACGAGATCAGCAATTTCTTTCTGCTCACGTTTCAGCTCCTTGAACTCGTTCGAGTCTTTGAATTCAGATGCTTTTTCTGCCCGCTCTTTCTTCGGCATAATGGTATATTGAAGGGCTTTGACTTCTGTCCTGAGCTCGGATACGGTCTGCCGAAGAAGAGTGATGGTTTTAGACATGTTGAGCAACTTCTCCGAAAGCTCCCTTACATTCGCAGAGAGCTCGGCGGGATTCTCGGCAGAAAATGGCTGGTCTGCAGGATATATTTTTTCCTCTTCAGTTTCAGAAGGTTCTGAAAAAATAGGACGCGGCTGTTCCCTTGTCGCCTCCTGCTCAGAAGCAACCGGTTTTTCTACAACTTCTGAAAAGCCCGGCGCGGCATCAGGGATGGGCGTCGAAATATCTATCTTCGAGGCAGCCTCAATTTCTTCGAGCAGATCAGCGTCATCTATCTCATATTCGGGAACCAGGCCTTCTTCGTTGAATTCTGGACGAGCTGATAAAATGTCAGAAGTCGGTTCCGGTTCGGCGCTTACCCTGAAGGGCTCAACTAGTTCGACAGGTGCTGATTCACTCACTTCCCGCTCAGAACCAAACTCAGATACTTCCTTTTCAGGCATTTCCTTTTGTATTCCGGCATCCGATATTTTCGGTATTTCCGGCATCACAAATGCACTCCCGACCGGACTTTCCTCTGAAATAATTTCCTTCGTCGCTGGTTCCGGCTTCACTTCCGGGGCCGGTGTTACTCGCGAAAGCGATTCGCTAAGGTCGCTTTCGATAGGTCCTTCCTCCGAAAAAACTTCCTTCGTCACTGGCTCCGGCTTCACTTCCGGGGTCGGTGTTACTCGCGAAAGCGATTCACTAAGGTCGCTTTCGATAGGTCCTTCCTCCGAAAAAACTTCCTTCGTCACTGGTTCCGGCTTCACTTCCGGGGCCGGCATTTTGGCGGAAACAGGTTCTTTAAGAGCACTCCCGAACGGCTTCTGTTCGGAAAAAATTTCTTTCATCACGCGCTCTGAATTCTTTTCAAAAGCAGGCGGTATAACAGAAACAGGTTCCTTCTTCTCCTCAGGCTGCTGGATCTCTATCTTGTGTTTTTTCGCTATGTCCTTAAGCAGGAGCTTGGTGACTTTCTTAAATGTTTCCTCGACCCCCTTGCCGTCAATAGCAACTGCCTCTAAGGCTTCATAGATACCGTTCCCATTAAGGTCCTGATGGAGCGCTTCGACACCCATGATATTCTTGAGGTCCCTCTTATTGAACTGAAGTATGATGGGTATCGCATCTGGGTTAATGTTATTTGAAATGAGGTTTTCCCGCATGTTCTCAAAACTTTCGATATTTTGGTCCCTCATATCTTCCTGTGAGTCCGCAACAAAGACAACAGCATCAGCACCTTTCAAGACAACCTTTCGCGTAGCATTATAACGGACCTGTCCGGGAACGGTATACAACTGGAAGCGGATGGAGAAATCCCTGATTTTTCCAAGTTCAACGGGCAAAAAATCGAAAAAAAGCGTTCTGTCTGATTCTGTGGAAAGAGACAGGAGTTTGCCTTTTGTCTCCGGTTTAAGAACTGAGTGAAGATGCTGGAGATTGGTGGTTTTTCCGCTGAGACCAGGACCGTAATAAACAATTTTGAGCGTGATTTCTTTTGTCGCGTAATTGAATAGTGCCATGCTGTTATACTATAGCATAAACGCCGTTTCTTGTCTGGTTCTTGACACGGTACATCGCCTCGTCTGCAAGCTTCATGAGGCCTTCTTTAGAGTGAGCACTTTCGGGATAAGACGCTACGCCGAAGCTGGCGGTTATTTTGAATGAATAGCCGTCTTTTTTCAAGAAAACGTTATGTTCAATGGACTTTCGCATTCTCTCCGCTATCTGGATGGCGTTCTTCGGACTCGTTTGAGGAAGAACCATCACAAATTCATCTCCTCCATAGCGGGCTACAATGTCAACAGTTCGCAAGCTTCTCAAAAGCAGTTGCCCCATTTCCACAAGGAGCTTGCTTCCTACGAGATGGCCGTAATTGTCATTGATATGTTTGAAATGGTCGACGTCCATGAATATCAGGGACAGAGATGTATGATGCCTGGCTGCCCGCGCAAGTTCGATTTCCAGCGTGCGGTTGAGATAACGGGTGTTAAAAAGTTTTGTGAGGTCATCGGTCACGGAGAGTTCAGCCATTTTCTGATAAAGAGCTGATCGTTCAATGGCTATGGCGGCATGATCCACAATGCGAAGCACCAGCGCAAGATCATCTTTGGTGAACGGTTCATGATTTGTCTTATTGACGATCTCCAGAACTCCCAGAATATTGTCCTTATTTTTCATGGGGACGCACATGATCGATTTTGCCCTGAAGTCTGACTCTACGCTACTGCGGGGATTGAAACGCGGGTCTTTTGATACGTCAGGGACGATGACCGGAACCTGTTCCTGCGCAACCCAGCCGGCTATTCCCTCCCCTGGCTTTATGCGTTCTCTCTTAATCCTCTTGCCACGGTCCTTTTTGGTGGATGATTTTTCAAATATGAGGTCTCCGGTCTCGTCATCAACGAGAAGAATAGAACACGCTTCCGCCCGAATGAGGTTTTTTGTTTTCTTCATGATGGTTCGGAGAACAGCACTGAGGTCAAGCGAAGAGGTCAGTGTTTTGCTCACCTCCTCAAAAAAATTAAGCTCTTTCTTCATGCCAGTAAGACCCGTTCTAAGGATATGGTTTTCAGACATAAGCTGTTTTTCGCGCAGTATTCTTTTCATGGCATAATCAAGTTCCTTGGGAGAGTTGAAAAGGAGAGGGTGGACAAGATCGGTCTTCATCCAGGGAGAAATTCCGGAAAAGGTAGGACTCTCAGAGATGATTATTTTTGGTGTCTCTCGAAAACTGCTGAGGAATTGTTTGAATGACGGTTCCTTGCTCTGGGATCGTTCAGCAATGATAAGATCCGGAGCATCCTCAGGACGATAACTGATTGTATTGACCGAGCGATAGCGGAGAATGCTCGCTCCCTTTTCCATTAAATGGTCTTCAAGACCCTTGGCAAATCCTGCAGAACCAATAAGGAAGATCTTATTCATTAATTCCGCAACATTTCTTGTACTTCCTTCCGCTTCCGCACGGGCAAGGATCATTCCGTCCTATCTTTTTTCCTCTGGTGATTGTTTGTTGTGCACTTCCTTCGCCACGATTATAGTTCAATGATACCTTTTGCTGTTCCTTCTTTATCCGGTCTTCCCGGTTTTTCTGTACCTGAATCTTGAAAAGGCGCATCACAATTTCCGTTGATATCCTGCCGGACAGCTCTGAGAATATGTCAAATGCTTCTTTCTTGTATTCCACAAGCGGGTCTCGCTGCGCATACCCCCGAAGACCTATGCCCTCCCTCAGGTGATCCATGGCCAAAAGGTGGTCTTTCCACTGCGAGTCAACTACCTGCAGCACTATCCATTTTTCCATCTGCCGCATGAGGTCGGCGCCAATGTCTTCCTCTTTTTCCCGATAGTGATTCCGCGTTTCACCGGTCAGGACTTCCCGCACTTCATCGACTGTATCCGACACATCACCAAGCACAAGGTCGAACATACCGTAAACAGAGTCTTTGAGCGCTTTGATGTCCCAGTCTTCTTTATGCTTGTCTTCAGGACAGTGTACTGAAATGACTTCGTCGATCGAATCGTCGATCATACCAAAGATTCGCTCCCTTACATCAGCGCCCTGAAGAAGCTCCCGCCGGAATGTATAAATTTCTGTTCTCTGCTTGTTCATGACGTCGTCATATTCAAGCAGGTGCTTTCTGATATCAAAGTTCTGCGACTCAACACGCTTCTGGGCGTTCTCAATGGCCTTTGAGACCATCTTGTTCTCGATGGGCATGCTGTCATCCATGCCCAGTTTGCCCATGAGGCCGGAGACTCGGTCGGAGTAGAATATCCTCATGAGATCATCTTCAAGCGACAGATAGAATCGTGAAGATCCCGGGTCTCCCTGCCTCCCCGAACGACCCCTGAGCTGGTTGTCAATTCTTCGCGCTTCATGACGCTCGGTTCCCAGAATATGCAGGCCGCCCGCATTCAGCACTATCTTCCGGTCTTCTTCGCATTTCTTTTCAGCATCTGCAAGCGTTTTGTTCCAATCATCAGTCGTGAAGTCTGGCTGGTCGCTCAGAATCTCCCGAGCAAGGCCTGCAGGGTTGCCGCCGAGAATAATGTCCGTTCCTCTTCCTGCCATATTTGTTGCAATAGTGACGGCATGACTTCTGCCGGCCTGGGCAATGATTTCCGCTTCCTTGTCATGATATTTGGCATTCAGGACAGAATGCTTTATTCCGCTTTTTTTCAAAAGGCTGCTCAGATGTTCCGATTTTTCGATGGAAATAGTACCAACAAGAACCGGCTGTCCTCTCTTGTGACAATCTTCTATGTCACGGATGACGGCCTCAAACTTCCCCTTCTCCGTCTTATAGATCATGTCGGAATGGTCAATCCTGATCATAGGTCTGTTCGTGGGTATCACGATAACATCCAGGTTATAGATCTTTGCAAACTCTTCTGCCTCTGTCTGCGCAGTTCCCGTCATGCCGGAAAGTTTATTGTACATCCTGAAGTAGTTCTGAAAGGTTACGGTTGCAAGTGTCTGGTTCTCGTTCTCGATCTTTACGCCTTCCTTTGCTTCGACTGCCTGATGGAGACCGTCCGACCAGCGTCTGCCGGGCATAAGCCTGCCGGTAAACTCATCTACGATAACTACTTCTCCGTCCTTTACCACATAATCTACGTCTCGCTTGAAAAGATTATAGGCCTTCAGCCCTTGCAGAATATGATGGACAAGGTCGATATTGGAAGGATCATAGAGATTCCCCGCACCCAGGAGTTTTTCAGCCTTGATATTGCCATCCTCAGTGAGAATGACTGTCCTGGCCTTCTCATCGACGGTATAATCTTCACCATTCTTGAGCTTTGGGATAATCTTGTCTATCTTGTAATACTTGTCTGTTGACTCTTCAGAAGGTCCGGAGATAATGAGCGGCGTCCTTGCTTCATCAATCAGAATACTGTCAACCTCGTCAACAATTGCGTAATTATATTCTCTCTGTACAAACTGTGAGCTGTCGTACTTCATATTATCCCTAAGATAGTCGAAGCCAAATTCGTTATTAGTCCCGTAGGTAATGTCAGCGTTATACGACTCCTGTCTTTGCTCATCGCTCAGTCCGTGAACGATTATTCCGACACTCAGGCCAAGGAACTGGTAGAGTGGGCTCATCCATTGAGCATCCCGCCGCGCCAGATAATCATTGACCGTGACAACATGGACACCCTTTCCTTCTAGGGCATTAAGATAGACGGGCAGGGTAGCCACCAGGGTTTTGCCCTCACCCGTCTTCATTTCAGCTATTCTGCCCTCATGGAGGACTACACCGCCAAGAAGCTGAACGTCAAAGTGACGCATCTTCAAAACCCGTTTTGAGGCTTCCCTGCAAACAGAAAAAGCTTCAGGAAGTAGGTCATCGAGGGTCTCTCCGCCGGCGATGCGGGATCTGAATTCATCGGTCTTTGACCGGAGATCATTGTCTGTCAGCGCTGATATTGCCGGCTCCACAGCATTCACCTTCTGCACTATTGCAGATATCCTGTTAATCTCCCGTTCGTTTTTTGTCCCTATTATTTTTTTCAGTATGTTTAACATAGTACATATTAAATGAACAATACGATATATTTCAAGGAACAGACTAAGTAAAGCCTTGAAAATCAAGGATATTTGATGAAAAACGTCTCTCCATGTTAGATTTAAAGATGAGCAAATCTTTTTTCATCTATACCTATGGGTGTCAGATGAATGTGCATGATTCAGAGAAGATGCTCGGCACGCTCGAAAAGGCTGGTTACGCTGCCACAGAACGTCCTGATCAGGCCGATCTCATCATTTTCAACACGTGCGCCATTCGTGCGAAGGCTGAGCAGAAATTTTTCAGCCAGCTTGGCAGGACAAAGCTGCTGAAAAGAAAAAATCCGCATATGAAGATAGCCGTTGCCGGATGTGTTGCTCAGGAATCTCAAGAAGAGATCAGGAAGAGGGCACCCTATGTTGATGTCGTCCTTGGTCCTCAGAATATCCATCAGGTAAGAAATATCTTCAGCACACCCCGACAGATCTTTATTGAAGAGAATCCTGGAATTGCTCTGCAGGAGTACGAGATGCATCGACAATCGTTATCCCGTGCATGGGTATCGATCATGTATGGATGCAACAATTACTGCAGCTACTGCATTGTTCCTTACACCAGAGGCAGGGAAATATCACGTCCCAGTAAAAACATTCTGGCTGAAATTGCAGATCTTAAGGCAAGGGGTTATCGTGAGGTGACGCTTCTGGGGCAGAATGTAAATTCATACCGAAGCGATAGGGATTTTGTTCAGCTCCTTTATAAGATCGGTTTGATAGGGCTTGACCGGGTACGCTTTGTTACGTCCCACCCCAGAGATCTCTCGCCCGCTCTTATTCAGGCGATCGATGAAATACCCTGTATGTGCGAGCATCTCCACCTTCCGCTCCAGTCAGGATCTAATGGGGTGCTTCATAGGATGAATAGAAGGTATACCTATGCGTCATATCGCGAAAAAGTTTTCAAGATCAGAGATCATATTCCGGATATCGCCATTACAACGGATATAATCGTAGGCTTTCCGGGCGAATCTGAACGCGATTATGAAGCAACGATACATGCAGTGGAAGAACTTCGGTTCGATGGTATTTTTGGGTTTAAATATTCAGAAAGAAAAGGTACGCGGGCCGCTGCACTTGATGGCCAGGTACCTGAGAATCTAAAGACTGAGCGTATACAAAGGCTGTTGAAGACACAGGAACTTATCACGCTGAAGCGAAATCAATCCCTCGAGGGATCAGTACAGGAAATCCTGATAGAGGGGCCGTCTGATACAGATCCAGAGATGTTAATGGGAAGGACGAGGACAAATAAGATCGTTAACATACGGAATTCAGGCGAAAGGGAAGGGACGATGCTTACTGTAAGAATACGCAAGGGAAGACAGCACTCTCTGGACGGCGATGTGATTCCGGGATAATCTTGCGTACCATCGACACGAAAGTTGCCATTATAACGCTGGGATGCAGGGTTAATCAGTCAGAAAGTTCTGTCATTGAAGGAACTCTGAAACATCATGGCGTTTCCGTCGTTTCCCTTGAGGATGATCCTACCTATTGCATCATAAATACGTGCACCGTCACCGGCAAAAGCGATGCACAATCACGTCAATTCATAAGGAGGGCTTCCAAGACCGGAGCCAGAATTATTGTCACGGGCTGTTATGCGCAGCTGAATCAAGAAGAAATACTACGTATGCAAGGTGTCTTCCAGTTTGTGCCATCTGAAGATAAGGACAAGATTATTAGTATTATTCTCGGCGAAGATACAGAGCCCGTATACCACTTCCACGGTAGAGTACGACCAATACTGAAGGTGCAGGATGGCTGCAATTTCGCCTGCTCGTACTGTGCGGTGCCCCTTGCACGGGGGAGGTCTCGTAGTTTACCCCTTGCAACAGTGGAAGAGCGTACGAGAATGATCGCAGCTCAGGGGTATAGAGAAATCGTTTTATCAGGCATACATCTCGGCAGCTATGGAAAGGATCTCGAAGATAGGATATCTCTTGCGAAACTTATTAAGTTTCTCCTTGTTCGTACAAATATAATAAGAATTCGTATCAGTTCGCTCGAGATTAAAGAGGTCGACGATGAATTGCTCGAAGTCTTAGGTGATGCGAGAGTATGTAGGCATCTTCATTTGCCCTTGCAAAGCGGAAGCAACGAGGTGCTCAAGCGTATGAATAGAAATTATTCTGTACGTTCATACGGTGCAATATTATCAAGAATTCTATCGAAGCATAGTGATATAGCAGTTGGAACAGATGTAATCGCAGGTTTTCCCAGCGAGCGCAATGAAGACTTCCTTGAGACCTATCGCTTTGTATCAGAAGTACCTTTTGCGTATCTTCACGTTTTCCCTTTTTCTCCGCGGACAAATACCCGAGCATCACTCATGTTACCCCAAGCTCATGGTAGGGTCATAGCCGATCGTGCTGCAAACCTCAAGAATCTGAGCAAACAAAAAAAAGAACAGTATGCAGTACAACATCTCAACAAAATCCTTGATGTCATTGTTGAGGAGAAAGAGGGTCCCTGTCATATGGTAGGAACAGCCAGCAATTACCTGAAGATAAGGGTGGCAGCTCAGGATATCTCTCGTGGAACCTTGGTATTTATTAATTCTACGGGAATCGACGATAGTACCCTCAACGGATTTGTGATAACATAGACGTAACTTCTTGAAATAAAATAGAAACCTACCTGCCTAATGCCTGATCATGATGGATGCAAGTCGTCGCAGTCTGAAAAGGACGATTTTATTAACTTAGATATAAACAAGATGTTAACAGATTGTGTGTATAGTTTATGACCGATAAGATATATTATGTAAAATACTTTGCGATAATATTACAATTATTGCAAGGTGTGGTAGTCATAAGTTATGGTTTATTCACTCTTTCTGTTTCAGATCAAGCCCTCTTTTCTCGAACTCGATGAAAATTAACTTAAAGTGAAATTGTTAAAGATATTTCATGATATGTGATTAATTATTAAGTATTACTTTATATATAGCTTGTAACTTACTATTTTTTAATGAATAATAAATAACTATATATCTCAATTGAAGCAATTCTTTGTCATGCTAGATTACGGCTTTAAGGGTAAATTAAAAGAGATCATTAAAGTAATATCTTCTCGTCAGTGGCCCTACGGTAATCTTCTCCGCTGAGTAGACAACTGATACCTACAGCTTTATTGAAAGCGCATGCCATGAGGTTCTTAAGAAAAGGCAGATTCGCCGAAACACGAATGTAGCGATTCTGAAAGAAACAGACAGCGCTCATAGTAGCGATCCATGG
The DNA here is from genome assembly GCA_002451165.1 of Nitrospiraceae bacterium UBA6905. Lineage (GTDB taxonomy): Bacteria > Nitrospirota > Thermodesulfovibrionia > Thermodesulfovibrionales > UBA6898 > UBA6898. The sequence goes on along the minus strand of DKBH01000072.1, from coordinate 649 downwards.
GAGTGCAGAAGCATCCCGGCTCTTGGAAGTGTTACAAGGCTCTTGGTCGAAAAAATCTTCCCTGCATCTATATGGTGGGTTATGGAGTGTATTGTCAGATACAAAGTACCGGGCAAGAAATCTGAGGATCCGAATGAGAGAATATGTATATAGAATGGTTCAATAGCACGTACGGGGAGGAGGTGTTGAATCTGTATCTGTACCGGAGCTTAGCGGAGGTTCGGAGATTACATGATGGGGGATGATCGACTATAACGATGAGTTGCCGGACGATGCGATGTGAATTGGGAGACCTTGGCGACATGCTAAAAACTATATTTCGAAACTGTCCGCCGAGGGGGAAAGTCTGCCCCTCTCATGAAGTGTAGAACTTAAGACCTCAGTAGACACTTCCTGATAAAATCACCTACTACATTCAGGAGGTTCGCCATGACAAAGGCCCAGCGCGATATTACCCGTAAACTTAGAGTGCTCAAGTATGCTGACGAAATAGGGAATGTGTCCAAGGCATGCTGTCATTTTGGTATTACTCGTGAGGGCTTTTATAAGTGGAAGCGGGCTTACCTGAGCAAAGGCGAGGAAGGGCTTGTCAATGGGAAACCATGCCCTCAGAACCTGAAACTACGGAGGTAGTGTCAAGAATCTTTCG